>JADZFZ010000663.1 GCA_020854145.1 Deltaproteobacteria bacterium
ACGCGCGTCGTGATCCGCGTGCAGGTGCTGTCGGTCGAGACCGACAACGCCGAGCCCACGTGGCACGAGATGCTCGGCGGGCGCCGCTAGACTCGAAACGAGCGACACGACGGCACCCACCCACCGTGGGTGCTGAGCGCCGAGCTGGAGAGGGCAGTCGAAGCACGCGATCGCGTCCTTCGACTCCCTTCCTCGCTTGGCCCGAGAAGGCGAGCGGACTTGCGAAGTGCGCTCGATCTCGGGCTGGATCACGTCATCGTTCCCACGCGCCGCCGCCGAGGTTGGGACGTCGCGGCGGTGTGGGTCGCGGCCGCGGGCGCGGGCGCGGGCGCGGCGGGCGGGCGGTCGGCGTCGCCGGCGTCGCGGGCTCGGCGGTCGTGGCGGGCGCAGGACGAGGCGCCGGTGCGGACCATCGGCCGTCGCCGGTCGCGTCGATCCAGATGGGGTTCGTGATCGCGAGGGGTAGCTGCGCGTTGCTCGGCGGGAGGATGGGCAGCTGCTCGGTGCCGCGAACGACCGCCAGCACGAAGGAGTCGTCGCTCACGGTCACGGGAACGTCGGTCTCGAAGCGATGGAGCTCGCCGTCGCCGTGCGGCGGGATCGCGATCGGATCGAGCGCCTGTCCATCGACGTAGACGATGAGCTGCGTGACGTTGACCCACGCCGCGGCTTGCACCTCGACGTGCAGCTGGGCGGTGGTGCCGCGCGGCACCGGGGCGATGCCGCCGATCCCGACGTCGCCGATGCGCAGCCGCACGAACGGGCCGTTGGACATGACGGCGTCGCGCCCTTCGCGGAGCGACTGCACGACCGACTCGGGCCGCAGCTCGGCGACGGTCTCGGTCTCGACGCGCAGGAAGGTCCGCGGGTAGCCGGGCTCGCTGCCGAAGATCCGATGCGTGTCGCTGTTCGCGGTGCCCGTCGGCCGGTGTCCCGCGCGGATGAGCGCGAACCAATCGGTCATGACCTGCGGCACGGCATCCTGGAATCGCGAGTTCCAGATCTCGAGCACGTCGAACTGGGCGGAGAAATGCTCTCCCCCGCGGCCGGTCGCGGCGTCGAAGGCAGTGAGGTTGAAGAAGCCCTCGCGCTCCCATCGCGGGTGGTTGACCTGAACGACGTGTCCCTGGCCGAGCTCGTGAAGCCGTCGGAGCAGCTGCGACGCGGGAAGATCCCAGACCTGGGGTGCGCCGCCGCGCGCTGCCGACGCGGAGTACGCCAGCGGAAAGACGTTGTAGTGGCCCGACGCGCGCCGCATCCCGTCGGTGGTGACCTCGACGCCCGGGAGCACGAGCAGCCTCCGGTCGAGATGGATGGGCGCGAGCGCGCCCGCGACGTCCGGCACGGTGTTGTGATCGGTGATCGCGACGACCTCGAGCCCTTCGCCGGCGTTGGCCACGAGTCGGTCGCGCAAGGTGCTCGCGGCGTCGGCGGACTGCGTCGTGTGCTGATGGAAGTCGCACGCGACGTAGCCCGTCGTGTCGACGACGCGGCGCAGTGCGGCCGCGGCGCGTGCGGTGCCTCCTTCCGGCACGGTGACCTCGGCGTTGGCGATGGCGTACTCGGGACCGCGCGAGACCGTGAGCCGATAGCGGCCCGGAGGGACGGGGAGCGTCAACACGCCGGTCGGCGTGTAGCCGTTCGGTCCGCTGCCGGCCGCTTCGTGCTCAGGCCCGAGGAACGGGTCGGGTGTCGGCGCGATGCCACGCAGGGTGATGCGGCCGGGCATGCGGCCCGCGGGACCTTCGCCTGCTGCGGGATCGCGGATCTCCACGACGAGACGTCCGGGCGCCGAGAGATCGACCTCGCCGCGCGAGACGCTTCCGGGGCGAAGGACGACGGGGAACGCTGCGGGACCGGTGCGGCCGGGTGCCCATGCGCGCGCCGAGTAACGTCCGGCTGGAAGGTCCGCTTCGAGCGCGCCCTGCGCGTTGGCGGCGACGTTCGCGTACGGACGCCCCTCCGCGTCGCTGATCTCGAGCCGCGCGTCGGTGACGGGTTGCCTCGTGCGTCGATCGAACGCGAAGCCCACGATCTTGCCGGTCTCCTCGCGGCGCGCCCAGAGCGCCCGGCCGAGGGCGCTCGCCACGTCACCGCGATCGCCGACCACGAAGAGGCGCTCGGCGCGCGCGATGCCGCCGGCGGGAACGTCCACGCGTTGCGCGATGAAGTCGCTCCACGTCGAGCCGCTCGGTCCCGCGATGTCCCCTTCGGTCGCGACGTACGCGTACGAGGTGCGCGTCCCGACGCCAGCGACCCAACGGCCGCTCCACTCGCCCTCGAGGTCGAATCCCGGACCGGGTGCGAAGTGACGCGTGGACCCCCACTGGATCACGTCGCCCACCGGGAACTGCTCCAGCGGGGCGCCGGTCTGGTTGATCACCTGCGTGCGCATCAGCAGCACGTCGACGCCGGGATAGAGGACGTAGTCGGTGACGAGCAGGATGCGTGGCTCCTCGCTGTCGCGTCCTTCCACGCGAATCACGGCGGCACCGCGGTCTTCCTGACGTGTCGTGAGCCGTTCCCACACGGGCTGCCGCGGAAACGACCCGTGATAGCCGAACACCTGCGCGAGCTCGTCGTGGCCGCCCGCGGGTGCCGCGTCCACCAGGTTGCCGCCACTGAACGCGAAGCCGTGACCCGGTCCGATCTGGTCGATCACGAAGACGACGCGCCCGTTCTCGAGACGGTAGTCGCCGATGCGACCCGTAGCGCCTGGCCCCGTCAGGAGCTGCGAGGCGTTCTCGATCCGCGCGATGCGCGCCGGTTGCGGCGGTGCAGCCGCAGGGCCCGTCGTCTGCTCCGTGGCCCGAGGCGCAGAGCCACAGGACGAGCCGATCACGGCGGTCGAGACGAGCGCGGCGAGCGCGCACTTCACGCGGAAAGTTGTCGGCATGGCGGCGGGATCATCCTCGCCGAGGCGTGAGGGAGCAAGCCTCCAAGATCCGCCCAGAAACCGTGAGGAGGGTGGGCGGCGCGGCTCGTCTCGACCATACTCTGCGCGCGGGGTGGCCATGCGCTCTCTTTCCTTCTTCGGTTCGTGTCGTAGGTCGCGTCTGCTGCTCGTCGGTGCCGTGGCGTCCACGGCGGCGTGGCTCGTCGCGTGCGGGGGCGACGATGATCCTTCGGGACCCACGGACACCGGGCCCGCGCCGGACACGTCGGGCCCCGACGCGGGACCTGCCGCGATGGATGCCGGTCCGCGCGACTCGGGGCCTCGGGATGCCGGGGGCGACGGCCCGATCGACGCGCGGACGGACGCGGCGCCGATGGACGCTGGCCCGTCGTTCGACGCGGGCCCCGCGGGTGAGGGACAGGGCTTCGTCGTGAGCTCGATCGCGCTGGCTCCCAACGGTCACGCGTTGTCGTTCGCTGCAGACATGCTGAACCCGGTGTTGGCGGACAGCCTCGTGCTCGGGGACTTCATCGCGCTCGTCGAGGTCCTCGACGTCGACGACCGGTTCTGGGCTGCGGACGACTCGGTGGGCATCGCGATGTACCAGGGCCAAGACACCGACGCGATGCCGGGCAACAACTTCGGCGGGATGGCGCGCCTCGTTCCGGCACCTCCGAGCCTCGACATGGGTCACCCCGTCTCGCTCCTGCGCGGCGAGATCGCGACGCCGCAACGTCTCACCGGGCGTGGCGAGAGCCTGACCATGACGCTCGCCGGTTTCGGCAGCGTCGAGGTGCACGAGGTCGAGGTCGACGTGGCCGTCGTGATGGACGAGTCGGACCCGACCGCCGTACGGGGCCTGGGCGCCGAGCCGGGTCGCGTGATCAGCCCGGGCACGATCCGCGGCGCGGTGCCCGCCGTCGTGCTGGAGCGTCTGCCCAACATGACCGGGCTCGGCACCGAGGACTATCCGTCGTTGTTGCGGCTCATCGCGGGCTTCTTCGGCCGCGAGGGGCAGCCCGACGCCGACCTCGACGGCGACGGGCTCGAGCGCATCACGGTGGTCCGCGGGATCATCACGATGTGCACCGACGGCGACGGGACCGTGATCGACGGCGAGTCCTGCATCGGCGACGAGCGCATCGCGGACGGTTACACCGTCGCGTTCGACTTCGCAGCGGTCACCGCCGTGATCGTGCTGCTGTGAGCTGCCCATCACGCGCCTCGGCGCGTTTCTGAGACGGCTCCGCAGCCGCCGGGCGGAACGGCTCGCGCGGCTCGAGGACGTCGCACGCGCGGAGCGAGTGCTCGAGGCCAACCCCGGCGCGGTGGACACCGCGAGAGACGCGATCACGCGTTACCCTGCGGAGCCCCGCGTGCTGAGAGCCGCGTCGCGGGCCTCGTTCGCCGCCGGTCGAGCCGCGGAGTCGGAGCTGCTCGCGCGCGTCGCGGATGCGCCCGACGATCCGACGGCCCTGCTCGAGCTGGGCCTGCATTGGAGCGAGGCGCGCGTCATCGATCTCGCCGTCGTCATGCTCGAGCGCGCGGTGGAGCTCAGCCCGCTCGACGCCGTCGCGCGCAGCGAGCTCGCGTTCTGCCTCGCGCGCGCGGGAGACCACGCGCGCGTGGTGGAGGTGCTCGCGCTCCATCCGTGTCTCGCGACCGACGCGGGCGCGCTCTTTCAGTTCGGCTGGTCCGCGCTCGAGGCCGGTGACGCGGCCACGGCACGCGCGGCGTTGCGACAGCTGGAGGATCTGGCGGACGCGGACCTGTGCGCGCGGTTGCGCGACGCGATCAGCACGCGCGTCGGCCAGTGAGCTCGACCCCGCCTCCGGCGGATGGCGACGTGCCGTCATCCGCTGCGGCATCATGCGTGCGTGGAGATCCTGCGAACACCCGACGGCCGGTTCGACGGTCTGCCCGGCTGGACGTTCGAGCCGCGCTACGTGGAGACGAGCGGTCTGCGCATCCACTACGTCGACGAAGGACCACCCGATGCCGCCCCCGTGCTGCTCCTGCACGGCGAGCCGACCTGGGGTTACCTCTATCGGAAGATGATCCCGCCGCTGGCCGCCGCCGGGCATCGCGTGATCGTGCCCGATCTCGTGGGCTTCGGTCGGTCCGACAAGCCGGCTCGGCGGAGCGACTACACGTACGCGCGCCACGTGACGTGGATGTCGGAGCTGCTGCGCGCGCTCGATCTCACCGGCGTCACGCTCTTCGGCCAGGACTGGGGCGGCCTCATCGGTTTGCGGCTCGCTGCCGAGCACGAGGACCGGTTCGACCGCATCGTCGCCGCGAACACGTTCCTGCCGACGGGTGATCAGCGCACGCCGCCGGCGTTCCACCTCTGGCGCCTGTTCTCGCAGCGGGTGCCCCGCATGCCGATCGGCTGGATCGTGCGTGCAGGGTGCGTGCGCGGGCTGTCGTCCGCGGAGCGTGCGGCCTACGACGCTCCGTTTCCCGAGGAGCGCTACAAGGCCGGCGCGCGGCAGTTCCCCGCGCTCGTGCCCACGCGTCCCGACGACCCGGAGAGCGAGCCCAACCGTCGCGCGTGGCGCGTGCTCGAGCGGTGGCGCAAGCCCTTCCTGACCGCGTTCTCCGATGGCGATCCGATCACGCGCGGGGCCGACCGCGCGATGCGAAGAAGGATCCCGGGCACCGAAGGGCTCGTGCACCCGACGGTGAGGCGCGCAGGGCACTTCCTGCAGGAAGACGCGGGCGACGAGCTCGCGGGCATCGTCGACCGCTTCGTGCGCGCGCGTTGATGCGCGTCAGCGGGTCGGTGCCGGCCATCGCGCCATCGCAGCGAGACGCTCGTCGCAGAAGCGCAGGCGCTCGACGAGCGCCGGCTCCTCGGCGGCGAGGGCGGCACGTTTGGCTTCGAGCACGGCGCGCTCGACGACGATGCGTCGCTTGCGCATCTCCTGCTGGACCGCGTCGGCGACGGCAGGCTCGCGCTCGGCCGCCTCGATCTCCGCGTGCATCCGGGCGACCTCGTCGCGTCGTGCGGCGAGCCCGGCGAAGTCGGACGCGACGGCGTCGCGTCGCGCCTGGTAGTACGCACGGATCGTCGTCGCGTCGCCCGTGCGCAACGCGGCGATCTCTTCGCGAAGGACGGCGTTGTCGCGCTCGGCGAGCGCCGTGCTCTGTCTCGCGATCTCGAGCAGCTGATCGTGCCGGATCGAGCTCTCGGCGGCTCGGACGCTCGCCTCCATGGCGGCGCGCTCGTGCTCCATCCTCTCTTTGGCGCGCTCGCCCTCTCGCTGGATGCGCTCGATCGACAGGCTCGCCTCGGCGTTCTGTCGGGCGACCTCGGCCCGCTGCAGCGCGGCGTGGGCGGTGGCGAGCTGCTCGCGCAGGCTGCGGATCGTCGCGGCGAGCTCGTCGTGGGCCTGCCCGCGACCCGCACGAAGATCGGCGACCTCCGCTTCGAGGGCTGCGATGCGCGAGTGAGCTGCGTCGAGGGGATCACGATGAGGCATCGGCCGCGATCGTACACACGGCGAGCGACCGGGATCGCGCGGGCGATCAGGCGGCGCGGCCGACGGGTCGGACGGGCGGGGTCGTCTTGCTCACGGGGCTGCAGGTCTTGTTGCGACCCGAACGTTTCGCCGCGTAGAGCGCTTGATCCGCAGCCTCGAAGAGCGCGTTCCGATCGCCGGCGTGCTCGGGCATCGTCGCGACGCCCAACGAGCACGTGACCGACAGAGCACCGATCTCCGTCTGGATGACCGCCTTGCCCATCTCTTCGCGTACGCGCTCGGCGAGCAAGGTCGCGCCGGACGTGTCCGTCTCCTCGCAGAGGATGCAGAACTCCTCGCCCCCGAAGCGCGCGACGACGTCGGTCTCGCGCTTGGCGCGCTGGAGCACCTCGCCGAGCTTCTTGATCACGATGTCGCCGGTCGCGTGGCCGTAGGTGTCGTTGACGGCCTTGAAGTGGTCGAGGTCGGTCACGATGAGCGAGAGCTTCTTGCCGAAGCGCTCGGCGGAGCGCACGCGCTTGTCGAGCTCGTCGAGGAACGCCCGCTTGTTGAGGCAGCCGGTCAGCCCGTCCTGCGTCGCGAGCTCCTCGAGGCGTCGCACCATGCGCGCGTTCATCAACGAGCCTGCGACCTGGTTCGCGAGCACTTGCAGCGTGGTGCGCGCGGCGGACCCGAACGCTTCGCGCCGGCGTGCGGCGAGCGTCAACGTGCCCACCGCGTCCTGGTGCACGACGAGCGGCAGGATGAGGAGCGACTGCATGCTCTGCAGCGTCGCGCGTCGCGTGAACACGGTCTGCTGCGTGGGATCGAACTCCCCGCGATAGGGGAGGTAGTGACGGTTCTTGACGGCCATCGCGGTGAGCGAGGCGTTGTCGCCGAAGGTCAGTCCGCGCACGGTCTCGCTGCGTTCGCCGACGGCGTGTCGCACCGTGTGCTTGCGAGTCTGTGGGTCGTAGAGCGTGATCGCGGCGAAGTCGTGGGGCGCGATCTCCGCAGCGGCACGAAGCGACGCCTCGATGACCTGCTCTTCGTTGAGCGCGGCGCCGAGCGACTGGCTCGCGCGGTAGAGGAGCGCCTGCTCGCGCTTGGACTCTTCGAGCGCGAGAAAGACGCGTTCGTTCTCGAGCGTGTGGAGCGCGTATGCGGCGGCGCTGCGAACGAGCTCTTCCTCGCGCGGAGTGAACGGCCTCGCGTCGAGGCGGTCCACGCAGAGCGCGCCGCGCAGGACGCCCGGTGTCGCGGGCCGCGGGCTCTTGTCGCCGTTCGCGGTGGCGGGCTCGGGCCCGGGCTCCTCCACCGGCACGGCGAGGAAAGCCTGCACGCGAGCGGGAGATCGGTAGAAGCAGATGCCGCCGTAGCCGAGCCGCGGCGTGATGTTGACGACGAGCCCTCGCGACGCGGCCGGTCCCACCGCGCCTGCGCCCGCGTCGAACGGACCGTCGGCGACGTCGTCGCTGTCGGTCGCGAGCTCGGCGATGCGCAGCTTGTCGCCTTCCGCGGACTCGTCGCGCCAGAGCAACGTGCACGTGTGCGCGTCGAGTGAGCGCTTCAGCAGATCGAGCGTCCAGTAGAGGCCTTTCTGCACCTCTTCGACGCTCGCGCGCCACGCGCGCTCGTCGTCGCGTCCCCGTGGCTCCGCGCTCGGCGCGGCGATCAAACGGAAGCTCCGCGCGTCTTCCGAGAGCCGTTGCCGAGACGCTTCGAGCTCGCGCTTCGAGCGTGCGCGGATCCTCGCCACCTCGACCGCGGTGACGACCGCGTGCAGCGCTGCGGAGCCCACGACGATCGCCGCGTGCAGCGCGAAAGGCGGAACGTCGGCTCGCCCTTCGGTCACGAAGTAGAGCGCCCCCTCGAGCGCGAGATCCGAGGCCACGACCGTGATCGCCACCGCACGCGGCGTCGTCGCCACGACGAGCGCGATGGTCACGTAGACGAGCGGCCGCAGCGTCGACTCCCAGCCGCCCATCAACGACAGGACGGCGTGCACACCCACCACGACGAGCGTGCTCGCCTCGAGCGCACGCCACGACCATCGCGCGGGGCCGGAGTCCGCCGCTCCATCGTCGCTCGACCGCTCGCGGCCGAACCCGAGCGCGGAACCTTCGCGACCGAGGAGCCGCGTGCCGAGCACCGCGGCCCAGAGGAGCGCGACACCGACGTGCTCGACCGAGATCGATTTCGGGCCCTCGGCGAACACGCCGCACACCGTCAGCAGCGCGATGCCGATCGCCGTCGCGAGCGCGTGCACACGTCGGCCGAACGCGAGGACCATCGCGGCCGCACGTGCGTGCATCGGCCCCTGGGCCGATCCCGGATCGGACCTTCGCGCGAGATCGGACGAGGTCGCGCCCTTGGCGTTCGCCGGCGCCGCACGGGGCGCGCGCCGAGCACGCGGTCGCTCCGAGGAGCCCGTCTTCGTCTCGCGTGCTGGAGCGCTCGCGCCCATGGCTCGCGTATGGCTGGTGACGGCTACGTCCGTCAAAAAACACGCGAGCGCGCGTATCGGCGCGACGAGATCCGGATCAATCGATCGTTGCTGGGGCGCCGAGCCGCCGCCCGTGCCGAGCCCGTCGAGACACGCAATCGCGCCCCTCGACTGCGCTCGGGGCGAACGGTCGTCGTCGCGCTACTCCTGCGACGGGAACTGGTAGACGACCTCGCCGCGGCGCAGGTAACCGAGCTCGTCGCGCGCGATGCGTCCGACCTCGCGCGGATCGTGCCGCAGGACCTTGGCTTGGCGAGACAGCGCATCCACCTCGCGCCGCAGCCGCTCGTTCTGCTCGCGAATGACGTTCACCTCGTGCGAGAGGCGCTGGTACCGCGGCCAGCCCTCGCCCGACAGGATCATCGTGGGAACCCCGACGATCGTCGCGCCGAGAAGCACGAGCGGCAACACGAGGTAGAGGGCGGAGCCGCCCTCCGCGGGGCGCCGGGGGGGAGCCGCTGAGCCCTCGGAGCGCACGGCGCCGTTGTCGCTCGCGGACGGGAATCACGCCAATTCTGTGCGGGCTGGCGGGGGGCTCGGCGAGGGGGCTCGGCGAGTCGATCTCGCCGTCATCTGCCCTTCTTGTGCTTGCGCGCGAGCCACATCGAGACGAACAGCAGCATCACGAAGAAGCCGCTCGCCGCGAGCGCGAGCACCGAGGCGATGTAGTCGGCCCGCAGGTAGAGCGTGAAGCTCATCACCATCGTGGTGATGGCCACGGCCGAGAAGATGATCTGATGGCCGAGCGCGTAGAGCAGGCTCGCGCCTTCGCTGATGCCCGGCACCGACACGGACAAGCCGCCGCGCATCGCCTTGCCGAGGTAGCGCCGCAGCTCCTCGGGCACCGTCAGCGCGCTCATCGCCGACTCCTTGACGGCGTTGACGAACAGCGTCGCGAGGTCACGGTCCTTGCCGAGCGCGAACTCCTGCACGTACGGCCAGATCACGGAGGTCGGGTTGAGCTCCGGGTCGAGCGTCGTGCACACGCCGGTCATCAGGAGGACCGTGCGCTCGAGGAGCACCCAGTCCTTCGGCACCTGGAAGGTCGAGGTCAGCTCCTTGAGCGAGATGTCCTGCTTGGTGAAGTCGATGAGGCTGTCGATGCCTTGCTCGACGTCGATCTTCATGTCCTTCAGGCTGAAGGAGTCGATCTTCACCTCTTGCTGGAAGCGCTGGTGGAAGTACTCGACGATGCGCTCGACCGAGTCCTGGCTGCCGGCGCGCGCGATGAATCCCATGCTGCGCAGCGCGTCCACGATGCCGTCCGTGTCCCGCTTGATGACGGCCTCGAGGAAGCGCGGGATGCCTTCGCGCATGGCGGGGCTCACCGTCGCGACCGCGCCGAAGTCGAGCAGCACGATGTTGCCGTCGTCCTGGACCAGGACGTTCCCCGGGTGCGGATCCGCGTGATAGAAGCCGTCGCGGAAGATCATCTGGCAATAGGCGCGGATGAGCCGTCGCGCGACGTCCTTGCGGTCCACGCCCATCTTGTCGATCGCCGCGACGTCGCTGATCTTCGTCCCCACCTCGAACGAGGTCGTCAGCACGCGCGCGCTCGATCGCTCGCGGATGACGGTCGGCGTCCTCACTCGGTCGGCCGTCTCCGCGAGCGACGCGCCGATGGTCTCGATGCTGTCGGCCTCGCGCTCGAAGTCGAGCTCGGCGAGCACCATCTCGCGCACCTGGCGATACACGACGTCGAGACCCTGGATGGGCACGAAGAAGCTGACGAGCTGGATGATCCGCCGGATCGTCGAGAGGTCGATCTTCGCGATCTGATCGATGTCGCGGTGTTGCACCTTCACGGCGACGCGACGCCCGTCGTGCATCCGCGCCTCGTGGACCTGGCCGAGGGACGCGCTCGCGATCGCCTGCGGCTCGATGTGCGCGAAGAGCTGATCGAGCGGGCGTCCGAGCTCGCCCTCGATGCGTCCCTTCACCTCGTCGAACGGGTGCGCCGGGATCTGGTCCTGCAGCGCTTCGAGCGGACGTCGGAAGTCGTCCGGCAGGAAGTTCGTCATGATCGAGATCATCTGCCCGACCTTGATGAACAGCCCTTGGAGCTCGAGGATCGTGCGCTCGATGCGGCGCGCGTTGAGCGCGTGAGCCTGCTCGGTCGCGAGGCGCTTCCATTCGCGCCCGAGCACGCGCCCCATCAGGCCGATGCGCAGGTAGCTCCACAAGACGACGACCGTCGTCCAGTACGCCTTGATGAAGCGGAGCTGGAAGGTGACCGGCGGTCGATGGCGTGGCCTTCCGAGCGGAGCGCGCGACGCGATCGGGGCCGGCGAAGGCGGCCGCACGCTCTTGGTCGCTGGGGGCGCGCTCGGCTGCGGCTCGGGCAGAGGGCTCGGGAGCGGCTCGTCCGGCGGGCTCGACGCGACGTCGGCTCGTTTCGCCGGCTCGCTCGACAGGTGCGCGCTGCCCACGTGCGCAGCCTAACCCGTCCCGCCTCGGAGGTCACAGGACCGGACCCGCGGCGGCTGCGAGTCAGCTCTGGGACTGCAGCGTCTGCCTCACCGCGGCGGTGCCCTTGTCGACGATCTTGCTGACGAGCTCGAGCTCCTGCGTGTAGCGGTAGACGCCCGCCTGGATGGCGAGCAGCTCCTGTGGCGAGAAGTCGGCGCCACGCGCGGCGCGCCGCATGACCGATCGGACGAAACGCTCGCCCCGCGCCACGTCGCGCAGCAGCTCCACCGCCGTCTCGCGCAGCGGCCCAGCTGGCGTCTCGTGCGGCGAGACGGACGCCGACTGTCCAGACCCCGCAGGTGCGCTCGCGGCGCCGCGTACGGGGCCGGCGACGGTGCCGGCCGTTGGCGTGCGGGGCGACGGCCGCTCGTCGCGCGTCTCGCGAAGCACCTCACGAAACGGCCTTCGCGGCGCGTAGATCCGGAGCTCGGGCTCGCCTCCTCCGCCAGGCGGCTGGGCGCCGGCGGCGTTCGACGTGCGGGTCGCCGGTGCGCGCGTCGGGGTCGGGGTGACGGGGCCGGAAGGCGGGGCGGACGGGCCAATCCTGAATGTCATGGCCGTCTTCTCGGCCGACCTCGCCGCCAGTTGCCAACCCGCCGGGTCGGCGCGTCAGCCGTGCGTGACGCCCACCTCGGTGAGGCCGTCCTTCAGCAGGTCGAGCGCCCGCCAATGGAGGCGGCTCATCCATGCCTTCGAGATCCCCCACTCGGCCGCGAGCTCGTCGAAACGCCTGCCCTCGACGTAGTGCGCAACGAGCACGGCGCGCTCGCGCTCGGGCAGCCCGTCGAGCACGCGGCGCACCTGGGCGATCGTCTCCGCACGCTCGAGCGTCACGTCGGCCTGCTCGGGCGCGTCGCTCTGCCCTTGCCCGACGATGTCGATGATGAACGCCGCCGACATGCGCGCGAGCGCCTGATCGAGGGCCTGCGCGGCCGCGTCCGCCGCCTGGCGCTGCGCGTCGGTCGCGTCGGCGATGCCTTCGAGCTGCTGGTCCGCCAGCTGGAGCAGCCGGATCTTGCGCAGGACCGAGGCGTTCGCGTAGCCGCCCCGCCGGATGGCGTCCATCATCGACCCGCGAATCCGGTAGTGCGCGAAGGTCGTCAGCTTCACGCCGCGCGATGGATCGAAACGTTGCCGTGCCTCGAGCAGGCCCGCCTTGCCCGCCGCGACCAGGTCGTCCATCCATCCGGACAGGTCGAGCTCGCGCACGAGCTGCGTCGCGACCTTGCGGATGAGAGGCAAGTGCTCCTCCACGAACCTCGCGTCCGCGCCACCCTCGGCCACGCGCCGGTACTACGCACGAGCGTTCGACGCAGTCAAGCTGGCGACCGTCCGCGCATCGTCGTACCGATCGGACGTGAGCGACGCGCCTGCAGTGGAGCCGCGGACCGAAGCCGCGTTCGTGGAGCTGCTCCGAGCCGCCGCGACGAGCGCCGATGGGGTGGCCGCGCTCGCTTCCGCGTACGCCGCGTTGTCGTCGGAAGAACGTGCGAGGTTGCTCGACGCCATCGACGCCGCGGCCGTCGAGCCCGCGATCGCGTTCCACGACCTCGCGGCGGCCCTCTCGGTCGAGAGCGACGTGGAGCTCGCCGCGCGCATCGCCGAGCGCATGCGGGCACGCACGGACGCCGTCGCTGCGCCGGCGTCGCCGGCGTTGCGTGCGTACCTGGCGGGCGACGAGACCGACGGTGCGCTCGTGCTGGTTCGCTCGCTCCACGGCGCATTCGTCGAGGCGCTGGCGCTCGCGTGGTCGGGACGCGACGGGGCTTGGTCGTCCTCCTACGTCCCCGTGCTGCACGACGACGATGTGGCGTCCTTCGTCCAGACGTGGAGCGCGCGTGCAGCCACTGGCCGCCCGCTGGCGCGAGCGGCCCCGCGCGACGGGATGGATCTGTTGGCCGCGGTCGTCTGGGCACGTCACCGCGCGACCGGCACGTTGCCACACGGCCTCGACCGGTTCGCCGATCTCCTCGTGCCCTGAACGGCTGCCCTTGCGGGCCCCGGGTCACGCGGGCGGGATGCGCGAGCGGCGTTCGCTCGAGTGGTTCTCCGGTGGGCTCGACGAACGCGTCCCGCCGTCACCCTCTGAGGAGGGCGGACGACCCGAGCTCACCCTTCGCACGAGGCGCACCTTCGTCACGCGTCGTCGGCGTACGTCGACCACCGATGCGTCGAAGTCCCCGACCCGTACCGTGTCGCCGATCCTCGCCAGCCGACGCAGCTCCCCGACCATGAAACCGCCGAGCGTCTCGCTGGCGTCCTCCGGCAGGTTCTGCCCGGCGACCGCGACGAGGTCTCCCACCGGCACCAGCCCGTCCGCCAGCAACGAGCCATCCGGCTGCTCGCTGATCGACGGCGGCTCGAGGTCGTGCTCGTCCTGCAAGTCGCCCACGATCTCTTCGACGATGTCTTCCATCGTCACGAGCCCGGCCGTGCCGCCGTACTCGTCCACGACGATGGCCATCGGGACGTGCTTGCTCTGGAAGTCCTCGAGGACCTCGCCCACGGTGCGCGTCTCCGGGACGAACAGCACGTCGCGCTTGAGCGCCACGAGCCCGCCCGCCGGTGGCTTCTCGGCCATCAGCAGATCCTTCAGGTAGACGTAGCCGACGACCTTGTCGGGATCGCGTCCCTCGATGAGCGGCATGCGCGAGAAGCCGGCGCGCCGAGCCTGTCGCAGGCCTTCCTCCGTCGAGTCCTCGGTGGAGAGGAAGACCGCATCGACGCGCGGGACCATCACCGCGCGCACCGGTCGGTCGGTGCTGCGCAGCGTCCGTTCGAGCAGCTCGCGCTTCCGATCGTCGAGCTTCGCGCGCCCGACGACGAGACCGATCTCCTCGGCCGACAACGCACCTTCCGCGTGGTCCGTCGGTGGCAGCCCGAACACCCGCAGCGTGAGGTTGGACAACGAGTTGAGCAGCCACATCAGGGGATACGTGGCGACGAAGAACACCTTCATCGGCAGCCCCACCGCGCGCGAGACCTTCTCGGCGTCGCGGATCGCCATCGACTTCGGCGCGAGCTCGCCGATGACGATGTGCAGCACCGTGATCGTGGCGAACGCCACGGCCACCGCGATGCCGTGCACGACCTCCGGCTGCGCCATCCCGAACCAGCGCAGCGGCACCTCCACGATCCCCGCGAACGCGGGCTCGCCGATCCACCCGAGCGCGAGGCTCGCCAGCGTGATGCCGAACTGCGTGGCCGACAGGTACTCGTCGAGCTTGCCGGTGATCTCGAACGCGCGACGAGCGCCCGCGTCGCCCTTGCGTGCCAGCGCCTCGAGGTGCGTGCGGCGCACCTTCACGAGCGCGAACTCGGCCGCGACGAAGAATCCGTTCGCGAGCACACAGAACACGGCACCGACGAGCGCGAGCGCCGTCATGGCGCCCGGGGCGCGGCGCGTATGTCTCCCACCATCAAGCGGTGTCTACCACGAAGGACGGGCTTGCCCGGGACGTTCTCGCTACGTTGGCGCCCGGCATGGCCGTCTTCACACCCCTCGACGTCGCGACCGCCGCGCACATCGCGAGGCGCCTCGCGCTCGGCACGGTCGAGCGCATCGAGCCGATCGCCGCCGGCTCCGTGAACTCGAACTTCGCGCTGCACCTGTCGGGCGGGCGGCGCGTGTTCCTGCGCATCCACGAAGAGCAGGGAACCGACGGCGTGGCGTTCGAGTGGGAGCTGCTCGACGTGCTGGCGCGTGCGGGCGCGGCGGTCGTCGCGCCCTTGCGCGGCGAGCCTCCCACGGCGCCGGGTGAGCTCGGCGTAGGCGGCAAGCCCGTGGCCGTGTTCCCGTTCGTGGACGGAGAACCGTCTTGCCAGCGCGGCGTGACGGTCGCGCGTGCGGCGCACGTCGGCGAGCTGCTCGCGCGTTGCCACGGAGTCGCGCGCGCCTCGGGCCTGTCGCGGCGCGGTCGGTTCGGTCCCGACGAGATCCGCGAGCGCTTCGAACGTGCGCGCCGCAGCACCGTTCGGCGCGACGTCCTCGACGCCGTCGACCGACTCGAGGGGGTGCTCGACGAGCTCGTCGCCACGCGCGAGCCGTCGCTCCCGGTGGCGGTCGTGCACGGCGATCTCTTCCGCGACAACGTGCTCTGGCGCGGGGACGAGCTCGTTGCCGTGCTCGATTGGGAGAGCGCCGCCGACGAGCGTCTCGTCTACGACCTCGCCGTCACGATGCTGGCGTGGTGCTACGGCGACGATCTCGATCTCGACCTCGCGCGCGCGATGGTCGCGTCCTACGACCGCGTCCGTCCCCTCGAGCCCGTCGAGCGACGTGCGCTGCGCCGCGAGGCGATGATGGCGTGCGTGCGATTCGGTGCGACGCGAATCACGGACTACGCGCTCCGCGAGGGCATCGGCAATCGCGTCGTGAAGGACTATCGGCGATTCCTGGCGCGGCTCGATCGTGTGAGCCGATTCGACGACGACGGCTTCGTCGCGGCGCTGCTCGGCTGAGCCGGCGCCGGTCGCCGCCACCACTCAAGACGACTTGGCTTTGCGCTCCTTGTGCGGGCGCTTGCCGGGCTTCTTGGATTCGCCGTCGCCCTCGCTCTTCGATTCCGGCGCGCTCTCGCTCTCGCCGGAAGCGTCCTTCTTCTTCTCGGGTGAATCGCCGCCCTCTTTGTCGCCGTCTCCGACAGCGGCGAAGACCGGCTTGTAGAGCCTGCCGGCCTTCGCGCGGCGTCGGGCCTCCCAGGCGATCCCGATTCCCAGGGCGAGCAATCCGAACATCGCCCACTGCGCGGGCGTCAATCCGAGATATCGGACGTCGCCGCCCTGCGTCGGCGGAGCGCGCAGGAAATCCATCGCGAATCGAACGGGCGCGTACGCGATGCAGATGACTGCGAGAAAGGTCCCCGGCGGATAGACGCGCGGTTGCTTCTTGCCGTCGGGCAGCGTCTTCGGGATCGTCGAGAGGAAGACGCCCGACATCAGGAACACCGTGAAGATCATCTCGAGGAAGCCGAGATCGAATCGAGGCCCGTCGGGGTAGTCGACGGCGAGCCACAGGAAGTCGGTCTTCATGCCGGGGTGGTCGTGCGCGACGCTGCACCCCATCCGGCCGAAGAACCAACCGAGCGGCAACCCGTAGGCGATGGGGTCGCCGTACTCGAAGAACTTGATGCCCTTGCGCCAGCAGAAGAGCCCGCACCCGATCGCGGCGCCGATGAACCCGCCCGTGGACGACAGCCCCGCCCACAGCTTGAACAGGATGTACGGGTCGGTGGAAAGCTTGTGCGTCTCGTAGAAGACGATCTCGAACACGTGGCCGACGACGAAGCCCGTGCCGACCGTCCACACGATCAGGTCCGACAGGATGCCCGTGTCGAGGCCGAGCATCGCCGCGCGCCGCAACGTGACGCGCGCGCCGAGCACGATGCCGATCGCGACCAGGACGCCGAACGCGTGGATCTTGAAGTCCCCGAAGAGCGGCAAGCTCGGCTGCTCGAAGTACGGGATCGGCGGATAGAACAGGACCGGCGGCATCTCGCGCTGCTCATACCACGGCCGCGACCGCTGGCGACGCCGTCCCCGCCACGTCTATCCTCCGCGTCGTGCCGAAGGCGACCGAACCGAAGTCCGCCCCCCGGAGGGTGGAACCGTCTTCGTCCCCGCGTGGACGCGGTGCCGCGAAACCGAAGGCGAGCTCCACGCGCAAGCCTCCGAAGCCGAGCCGCTCCGCTTCCGCGAAGCTTCGACGCATCTCTCCCAAGCTACGGGCGCACGCCGATGCGGTGCTCGACGCGCTCAAACGCGCCGTGCCCGCACCGGTCTGCGAGCTCGACCACGCGGACGCGTGGACGCTCCTGGTCGCGACGATCCTCTCGGCGCAGAGCACCGACAAGATGGTCAATCGCGTGACGCCGTCGCTCTTCGAGCGCTGGCCGACGCCGCGCGATCTCGCCGAGGCCGCCCCCGGCGAGGTCGAGCACGTGATCCATCCGACGGGTTTCTTCCGCGCGAAGACCAAGTCCATCCAGGGCACGGCGCGCGCGCTGGTGGAGCGATTCGGCGGTGCGGTCCCGCGCACGATGGAGGAGATCACGTCGTTGCCCGGGGTCGCGCGAAAGACCGGCAACGTCGTGCTCGGCACGGCCTATCGGATCGCGACCGGCGTGACCGTCGACACCCACGTCACGCGCGTCGCGAACCGCCTACGCCTCACCAAGCAGACCGACCCGGTGAAGATCGAGGCCGACCTG
>JADZFZ010000664.1 GCA_020854145.1 Deltaproteobacteria bacterium
GCGCTCGAGAACGCGCGCCTGCACCAGGGAGCGGCGCGGCACGCGGAGGAGCTCGAGCGCGCGCACGCGATGGCGGTCCGCGAGAGCGCGGAGCGCGCCGCGGAGGTGGAACGATTGGTAGAGGCGCTCTCGCGGGCGGCGCCGGGCGTCCACGAGCCGGACGAGGAGGGCGGCATCGTCGGTCGGTCGGCGGCGTTGCGGCGTGCGCTCGACGTGGCGCGTCGCGTGGCGCCGAGCGATCTGCCGGTGCTGATCGAGGGCGAGTCGGGCACGGGCAAGGAGCTGGTCGCGCGGTACCTGCACGCGCGAGGTCCACGCGCGACCGGACCGTTCGTCGCCGTCAACTGTGGCGCGTTACCCGAGACGCTCCTGGAAAGCGAGCTCTTCGGGCACGTCCGCGGCGCGTTCACGGGTGCGATGCGCGATCATCCCGGCGTCTTCCGCGTCGCCTCCGGAGGCACGCTGCTGCTCGACGAGGTGGGCGAGATGCCGGCGCGCATGCAGACGAGGCTCCTGCGCGTCTTGCAGGAGGGCGAGGTACGGCCGGTGGGGGGAGGGCACCCGGTGAAGGTCGACGTGCGGGTCGTGGCGGCGACCCATCGCGACCTCGAGCGCGAGGTGGAGGAGGGCCGCTTTCGGCGGGACCTGTTCTATCGATTGGTGGGGATACGCATCGTGCTGCCGCCGCTCCGCGATCGGCGCGACGACATCCCGCTGCTCGCGCGAAGGGCGCTCGAGCGGATCGCCCGCGAGCCGGGGATGCGGCCCGTGGGGCTGTCGCGGAGCGCGGTCTCGGCGCTGGTGGCGCACGACTGGCCGGGCAACGTGCGCGAGCTCGAGCAGACGTTGCGGCGCGCGGTGCTCGTGGCCGACGGGGACGAGCTGACGGCCGCGGACCTCGGTCTCGGCGCGGCCGGAGCCACGCGGCGCGACGCCCTGTCGAAGGTCGACAAGGCGCTGCTGGAGCAGGCGCTCCGAGGCGCACGCGGCAACCGCACGGTGGCGGCGCGTGCGCTCGGGATCAGTCGCGTGACCCTGCACCGATGGATGAAACGTCACGGCGTCGCGTGAGCGCGCGCTCTACGCGGAGCCCGACCGTCGCGTGGCGCCGCGCCGGCGGACCCGGCGAGCGAGCAGCACGGCCGCGAGCACGAGCGATGCGAGCGCGGCGTGCGTCGAGTGCGCGCCGGTGCGCGCTCCTGCGGCGCGACAAGAGCACCCGGAGTCGTCGTCGAGCGGGCGAGTGCTCGCGCCGGGCGGCGGGGTCGGAGGCGGAGCCGGCGGCGTGACCGAGGCGTCGGGCGCGGGGGGCGGAGTGTCGCAGGGCGCGTCGGCGCCGCTGCAGTCCTGATCGATGCCGTCGCCGCACGTGTCGGACGCGCCGGGATGGAGCGCGGGGTTGGTGTCGTCGCAGTCGCGGTCGGCGGGAGAGCCGTCGCGGTCGGCGTCGTCGTCGACGGGCAAGGCGGGCGTCGCGGTCACCCGGACCTCGATCCACCGATCGGGCGGGCCGCCGTCGTCGCCGAACCAACCGATGCCCTCGTGGAACGGGCCGAAGAACTGGGGGTAATCGCCGGGCACGTCGGGCGAGCGGACGGTGAACGCGAAACGTCCGGTGGCGCCGGGAGCGACCTCGCGATCGATGGTCGCGGCGCGGCTCGGGCTGATCCAGTCCGGGCCGGCGATGGGGCTCGCGCCGTCGCGCGGCTCGGTCGTCGCGAGGAAGGTGACGCCGGGACGCCACGTCTCGCTGCCGGTGTTGCGCAGCTCGATGTAGCCGTATTGCTCGGCACCGCCGGGGAGCGAGAACGTGTCCTCGGACAGCGGGAAGGTCTGGTTGACGTACTCGGCGCGCAGACGGGGGCCCGAGGACGGCGGAGGCGGAGGGGTCGGAGGCGGCGGGACGGAGCCGCCGACGAGCGTCTCGTACGCGCGCACGAGGGACATGTACGTCGGCACGTAGACGGTGCCGACGTCCGCGACGGTCTGACGGATGTTGAAGTGCAGGTGCACGGTGGTGGGCGTGCCGCCGAACTCGTTGTCGACCATGCCGAGGATGTCGCCGCGCGAGACCGAGTCGCCGACGCTGACGCGCACGCCGGACATGTGGAGGTAGTCGTACCGGGTGCCGTCGGCCGCCGTGAGATAGACGGAGTAGCTGCCGATGTTGGTGATGCGACCATCGACGACGGCGATGGCGGGATGCACGCCGGCCATGCACGACGAGGCGCGGATGTCCTGTCCCTGGTGCCCGTTGCCGGTGGGGCAGAGCGGCATGTCCCAGCTGCGCGACTCGCAGTAGTTGTCGCGCCACGGGTACGAGAAGTTCTCCTCGTCGCACTGCGAGCCGCCGGGGCCGGAGCCGCCGCCGTGACCCCAGACCTGCGAGTTGGCGTACGCGGGTGCGTCGCGGATCGGGAACGCCATGCCGGGTGCGTACACGCGCTCGTCGAAGCGTCCCGAGCCGCTGCCCGGCGTGAGATCGCCCGGCGCCAGGTACGTGAACTGCGCGTGTGCGGAGGATGCGAGCACGAGCGCCGCGAGGGTCGGTGCGAGCAGCGTCGGGGCCGTGCGCGTCATCGGGTCGCTCCTTCCGGCTGCGGAGCGCGCGGCGGGTGCGCGGGAGGCTCCTCGAGGCGCGCGGCGACGTCGAGGATGAACGCCTCTTCGGTGCAGCGCGTGTCGGTGGCGTTGTGGAAGCACTCGACCTCGAGCGCCCAGTGCACGCCGCGCTCGCTCCAGGCGACGGAGCGGATCCCCTCGTTGACGGTCACGCGCGCCGGCACGCCGCGAACCGTGTGGCGCGGTTGCGCGCGACGCGTCTCGTGCGGGTCGAGCACGTGGTGCGTGGCGTCGGTGCCGTGGAGCGAGAGGGTGAGCTCGCCGTCGCGCACCGAGAGCGCGGACCAGCGCGGGCCCGAGGTGGCGATGACGTCGCGCGCCCACGGACGCGGCAAGAGCAGGAACCTCACCGGAGCGTTGGCCACGACGTCGCGCGAGGCGCTGCTCATCGCGGAGAACGCGCCGGCCGAGTCACCGAGCGGGGTGGTGCTCGAGGCGACGGGCGGGCTCGACTCGGTGCCGCACGCGGCCGAGAGCCACGCGAGCGCAGCCACGAGCGTGA
>JADZFZ010000665.1 GCA_020854145.1 Deltaproteobacteria bacterium
CGTCGTCGCGGGCGCGATTCGCCGTGACGCTGGGCATCGCGCTCGCCGTGCTGGGCGCTGCGCTCAAGGTGAACCAGCACGTCCTGCCGCGGCTCTACGACTACCTGCACGGAACGCTGAGCGTGATCGCGGTGGGCGCGGCGGCGCTCGTGGTGGCGCTCGTGGCGAAGCGGGCACGCGCGCTCGCGCCACGTTCGACGTGGGCGCGGAGGCTGACGCCGTATCGGAGCCGCGCGCTCGCGGCCGGCATCGGATCCGTCGTGGTGCTGGCTGCCAACGTCGCGACGCTCGACGCGAACCAGAACGTGCGCGTGGCGCTGCTCGATCCCCGCTCCGCGGTGTCGCGCACGGCCGTGCTCGGTGCGGAGCTCGCGTGGCCTTCGATGGGACTGCTGCGGCCCGCGCGGGCGAGGAACCGCGTGGCGCGCGTGTCCGGTCTGCCCTCGCGCCGGCCGACCCGCACGACGGGGCTCGCGTCGGCGCGTGGCGCGCACGTGCTGCTCATCACCATCGACGCGCTTCGTGCCGATGCGCTCGGCGTGTACGGGGCGACGCGGCCGGTGTCGCCGCGGCTCGATGCGCTGACGCGCGAGCGCGGCGTGCTCTTCGAGCGTGCGTACACGCAGGCCCCGCACTCGAGCTACTCGCTCAGCTCGCTGCACACGAGCGAGTACCTCCACGAGACGACGTTGCTGGGACAGCGCCAACCGCTCCCGACGATCGCCGACACGCTGGAGGCCGCCGGCTACCACACCGCGGGCTTCTACACGCGAGGCATCTTCCACACGGAGCGCGAGCGTCTGTCTGCGTACGACGACGCCTCGTTCGGCTTCGCGCTCCACGACCACACCGACCGCGACGCGGTCCAGACGGCCGACACGGTCATCGGAGAGATCGACCGGATCGTCGCGCGCGGGGAGCCGTCGAGCTTCCTGTGGGCGCACTTCTTCGACGTCCACGAGCCCTACGAGCGCACCGACTTCGGCACGCGTCCGCGCGACCGGTACGACTCGGAGATCCGCTTCACCGACGAGCACGTCGTGCGGCTCATCGAGCACGCGGAGCGCGTGTTCCGCCGCGACGTGGTGATCGCCATCAGCGCCGATCACGGCGAAGAGTTCGGCGAGCACGGCGGCTTCTATCACGGCTCTTCGCTGCACGACGAGCAGGTGCGGGTGCCGTTGATCGTGTTCGGCCCGGGTCTGCGCGCCCGTCGCGTCGCGCAGCCCGTCGAGCTGGTCGACGTCGCGCCGACGCTGCTCTCGTTGGTCGGCATCGAGCCCGCGGAGAGCATGCGCGGCGACGACCTGCGGCCGTTGCTCGAAGGCCGCGTGCCGGCGGACGCGTCGCCCGACCCGGTCTTCGCGGCGGTCCAGCACCACAAGATGGTCGTGCGATGGCCCTACAAGCTGATCGCGGACCTGAACTTCGACACCTATCAGCTCTTCGATCTCGCGCGCGATCCCGGCGAGCGGAGGAACCTCTACGACGCGCGGCGGGATCTGGGAGACGAGCTGACGGGGGAGGTCCAGGCGTGGTTGGACCGGCTCGGTCGGCCGCCCGGGGAAGAAGGCTCCGCCGACCCGCGGCTCGTGGCGCTGACGCGCGGCCGGCTCGGCGACCGTCGCGCGACCGAGCCGCTCGCGACGCTCGTCGTCGACGCGAGCGCGCCGACCGAGATGCGCGTCGAGGCAGCGCGCGTGCTCGCCTGGCTGCAGGACGCGAGCGCGGGGGACGTGCTCGCCTCCGCGCTCGGAGATGCGAACGCGGAGGTGCGCCAGGAGATCGCGATCGCGCTCGGCATGATGAACGACGCACGTGGGCGCGAGGTGCTCCACGCGCTCGTTCGCGCGGAGGACCCCGAGGTGCGACGGCGGGTGGGTGCGGCGCTCGCGCGCCTCCGCGACACGGAGGCGGTGCCCCTGTTGGCGGAGTCGCTCCTGGCGCCGATGCAGACGGAGCGCGAGGACGCGGCGCGGTATCTCGGGATCCTGCGGGACGGGCGTGCGGTCGAGCCGTTGCTCGCGATCCTGCCGGAGCAGCGCACGCGCGCGCACGTGGTGCTCTCGCTCGGACAGATCGGCGATCCGCGCGCGGTCGGCCCGCTGCTCGAGCTGCTCGACTGGGACCGATACCTCGACGTGCGCATGCGTGCGATCACGGCGCTCGGGCTGATCGGGGATCGGCGCGCCGTGCCGGCGTTGCTCGCGTTGCTGCCGCAGGACAACGAGCTGACGACGGTCGGAGAGGCGCTCGTGCGGCTGCGCGCGATCGAGCGCGGGGAGCTCTCGGGCTCGGACGTGGGCCCGCGGATCGGGCGCGGGTTCGAGCGGTGCGAGCGCGTGCCGGTGGAGCAACGGTCTCCGGTGGCCGCACGGTCGCGCTGCGCGATCGCGCGCGGTCGCGCCACGTTGCCGCTGCGCCTGCACGGTGCCGCGCACCACCGGATGATCGTGCGCGGGCGTGCGGCAGGCCGCTCCGCGAGCGATCCTGCGCTCGTGTGGGCGACGTTGCGCGGGGTGCGTATCGGGCCGTTCCCGCTGACGGAGGCATGGCGCGCGGTGGAGCTGCCCGCGCCGGCGGCGGCAGTGTCGGCGCGCGGGACGTTCGAGTGCGCGCTCGTGGTCGAGGCCGCACAGGACGGCCGGGCGCCGGTGGTCGAGCTCGACCACGTGTTGCTCGCCGGACCCCCGCACACGCTCGCATCGAGCGGCCCGCCGACCGGCGCGACGCTGGACTGAGGACCATCGGAGTTTCGTGCGAGCATCGCGCCCATGACGGCGACGACCGAGTCCGACATGGAGGCGATGATCGCGGAGCTCGAAGCGGGGCTCGCGACGGCACCGCCGGAGATGCGTCCGATCCTCGAGCAGCAGATCGCCAACTGTCGCGGCCTGCTCGGGATGCTCGCCAACGCCCGGCCCGCGATGGAGGAGAGCAAGCGGCACCGCGTCGAGCTCGGTGAAGCGGCGCGTGCCTTCTTCGCGCCCGCGCCCGTCGCGCAGATCCCCGCGTGGCTTCCCGACACGCTGACGCGCTCCGAGGTGACGAACGAGATGCTGCTCTGCCCCGCGGGCGCCGAGATCTACGCATTCGACGATTCGGTCGGGTGCGCGGTCCCACAGGGGATCGGGCGAATCCCGATTCGCCAGGGATTGACGCTGAGCTTCTACCAATCGACCGGGCGATTGTCGGCCCAACGATTCTACGAGCAGGGGTTGTTGCGCTGGGACGTCGATTACCACCCGTCCGGCGGGCGCGCGGCCATCGGCGTCTATTGCGACACCGAGCGGATGCAGTACGCGGCGCAGGGAATCGTCACGCGATTCGCCCCCAACGGGACCATCGTTTCGCAGACCGATCACCTCGATGGGGTGCGCCACGGCTGGACGAAGCTCTGGGAGGACGACGGCTACCCGATCGTCGCGTCCCGCTACGAGCACGGCACCGAGGTCGAGACCGTCCTGCCCAACGACGCCCGGTGGAACAGCTGATCAGGTCACGGTGCAGCCGTCGTCGCGGCAGAAGGTGACGTCGCAACACTCGCCGCGGCAGCACACGTCGGGGAAGGTGCACTGCGGGCTGCACTCCATGCCTTCGAGGGAGCAGACTCCGTCGAGGCAGCGGAAGCCGAACGGGCAGGCGAAGTTGCACGCGCCGCAGTGAGCGCGGCTCGTGCGCAGATCGAAGCAGTCCGCGCCGAGCGCCGAGTTGCAGCAGGTCGCCTCGGGGGTGCCGGGGCAGTCGGTCCTCAGGTCGCCGCACTCGCAGACGCCGTTGCGGCATCCGTTGGCGCGGCGCGGGTCGCACGCGCTGCCGCAGGCGCCGCAGTGTGCGACGTCGATGTCGAGGTTGCGGCAGGTGCGCATGCCGGCGCCGTCGGTGCAGCACGTGTCGCGCTGCGTCCCGAGGCAACCTTCGCGGACGAGGCCGCACGCGCAGAAGCCTTGCTCGCAGGAGTCGCCGCGCTCGGGGGTGCACTCGAGATCGCAGCGGCCGCAGTGCTCCATCGACGTGCGCGGGTCGATGCACTCGGCGACGCCTTCGGTACCGGAGCAGCAGAGATCTCCGGTCGCGCAGGCGGGCTCGCACGTGGCGGCGTCGGACGGCGGCGGGCCGGAGTCGGGCGCGACGGGATCGGTCGATGCGTCGCGCGCCGGTCGATCGGAGTCGTCGCCGCACGCGAGCATGCTGCAGACCAAGCCTAGAAGCGCGACGCGAAGTGCCATCTTGACGCTGGAGTCGCGGCAGCCTATCGAGTCAGCCCCATGGAAGCCAAGGAGCACCTGGAAGCGGTGTTTCGCGCCGATCGCGCCCTCCGCGACGCGGAGCTGAAGCTGCTCGCCGTGCGTGATCGCGATCAGCTCGTGGCGGTGCTCGTGGAGGCCGTGAAGGGCGCTCGCAAGCTCTCCGACCGGCCCGAAGCGACGCTGCGTCTCAAGCGATTGTCCGACCTGCTGGCGCAGGTCCAGGCGCCGGAGACCATCGACGCGCTGGTCGACGTCCTCGACGACGACGACGATCAGGTGCGCGTGGCGGCTGCGGAGGCGCTGGTCGACGTGGGCTTCGATCGCTTCGCGGACCTCGCCAAGAGCGTCGAGCGCGCCCTGGCCAAGCGCCGTCCGGGGCCCGCGCTGTGCGAGCTGCCGTGGGTGCTCGCCGAGATCGGAGAGCCGGGAGCGGTCTCGTTGCTCGCGCGCTTCTTGTTGCTCGACGACGCGGACGCCGTGGCCGCGGCGATCGAGTCGCTCGTCGAGATCGGGGATCCCCGCGCCGTGAAGGATCTCGAGAAGCTCAAGAACGACCGGCGCGAGGTCGACCTCGACGAAGGTGACGCGCTGTCCGCGACGATCGGGGATCTCGCGGAGGACGCGATCAACGAGCTGTCCGCACCGCGCGAAGGCGACTAGCGGCAGACCGAACGTGCCGTCCGGAGGAGAGCGCGAGAAGAGCGATCCGCCGGAGCGCTCCGACGAGGACGTGGACGATCTGGCGCCGACGTCTTTCCGGCCGGTCGACTCCGATGCGGTCGCGATCCCGCTGGTCGTCCGCGTGGCGGACGGGTCTTCGCGCGGGACGCCGCCGGGCGGCGCACGCGTCGCGGCGATGTCTTCCGAGGCACGCGAGCGCGAGACCGCGCGCGCCACGCCTCCGCAACCAGCGCGCTCGGCGCCGAGCCAGGGAGGCGCGACGCCTCCGCAAGGTGCGCGCAGGCCCGTGCGGAGGCCACCGTCCAGCGTCATCGCGACGGAGGCCGACGCGCGTATCTACGACCAGTACGTCGTGCCGCGATACGCGGCGGTGTTCGGCGCGATGTTGCTCCGCGCGTTCGTGGCGCCGTCGCGTCCGGCGGTGCTCGACGCAGCGTGTGCGACCGGCTACCCGAGCCTCGAGATCCTCCGCAGAGCGGACGAGCACGCGCGCGTGGTGGCCATCGATCGGAGCGCCGCGCTCGTGGAGCTCGCGAGCCGCAAGGCGCTCGATGCCGCGGGGCGGCGCATCTTCTTCCGACGGGGCTCGCTCGACGAGCTGCGGTTCGGCGACCAGGTGTTCGACGCGGTCGTCATGAACCTCGGGCTGCTCGAGACCCCCGATCCCGCACGGTTCCTGCGCGAATGCTTCCGAGTCATCGCGCCAGGCGGACAGCTCGTGGCGACGATGCCGCTCGCCGGCACGTTCCAGGAGATCCTCGATCTGCTCGGTGAGGTGGCGCTCAAGCACGACCTCGCCGCCGTGAGCGATCGTGTGGCGGCCCTGGCCGAGCGATACCCGACGGCCGCAGCTGCGGCCGCGATGCTGGAAGCGGCGGGCTTCGAGCGTGTGGGCGTGGCGGTCGATCCGTTCACGCTGCCCTTCCGCAGCGCGACGGAGATCTTTCGCGATCCCGTGGTGCGGCTCGTCGCCCTCGACGAGTGGCGTTGGGCGGCCGGATCCGACGAAGAGGGAGAGCGCCTGCTCGGCATGGTCGAACGTGCGCTCGAGACCTATTTCGCCGGCCCCTTCGTGCTGACGGTGCACGCGGCTTGCGCCGTGGGATGGCGAGCGGCGTCGTGAGCGCGAGCGAGCAGCCCGAGCGCGCGCTCGGTCGAAACGATCCGTGTTGGTGCGGGAGCGGACAGAAATACAAGAAGTGCCACATGCGTGCTGACGAAGAGTCGCGGAGGAGCTCGCGCAGGCCGGCGTCGGCCGCGTATCGCCATCGGGATCGGTGGCTCGCGCCGTTCGTGGCGCTGTCGGACGAGGAGCCAGGCCTCGAGCTCGAGGAGCAGGAGCGTCACGCGGCCGAGGCGATCCTCGACGCCCAGGACGCGGCGACCATCGCAGCGCTCGACGCGGTGCTCGGCGACGACGAAGCGGAGCGGGAGGGGTTGCCGAGCTCGCCGCTCGTCGCGTGGGCCGTGGCCTGGGCCGCGTGGGATCGTGGCGACGCGGACGAGCTGGCGTCCGCCGGCGCGGGAGTGCTCGCGCAGGTGATGGCATCCGAGTCCGACGAGGCGGCGAGCATCGACGCCCACCAGTGCCTCTTGTTCGTCGCGCGCGGGATCGCGGAGCTGAAGAGCCCGCACGCCGCCGTGAGCTGGTTGATCGAGCGCGAAGCGGCGATGGTCACGGACGACGCGACCGGGTCGCGAGCGGCGGGCGCGGAAGGATCGAGCGCCGCCGAGGCGCGCACGGCGACGCGCGCGCGCGCGCTGCTCGAAGCTGCCGAGACGCTGCTCGATCTCGAGGAGCCTGCTCGTGCCGAGACGGTGCTCCGCAAGGCGGCCGACCTCGCGCCCGACGACCCGATGATCGCGCTCGCGCGCGCGGACGCATTGCTCGATCTCGGACGGACCAAGGATGCGAGCCGCGTCGCACGCCAGGCCCTCGGGTTCGCCGAAGGCACTGCGATCGAAGAGGATCTTCGCAACGTCATCGAGGCCGCGGAGCGCGCGGCGGAGCGAGAGGCCGAGTGGCTGCCCGCGTCCATCGGCGAGCGACTCTCGACCGTCGACGCGTCGGCGGCAGACCCGGCGGAGCTGTGGGAGGCGCTCGGTCGTGTCCGCAGGTTCGCCGAGCGCGGGCGTCTCAAATCGGCCTTCGCCGAGGCGTGGGCCGAGTTCGACGCGGAAGCGCAGCTCGATGCCGACGAGGACGAGGACGAGCACGACCACGAGGAGCACGACCACGTGCACGCGCACACGCGCGGGCACGATCACGGACACGGGCACGGGCACGGGCACGGGCACGGGCGCGGACGCGATCATGGGCACGATCACGCGGACGCCCGGGGGGAGGACGACGCCGAGCGTGCAGTCGACACGGTGTTCGATGCGGCCCGCGAGTGGGCCGAGCCGTTCGGGCAGCTCTGGGTGCTCTGCGACACGCGGGCGCTCGAGGACGAACGATCGTTCGTCGCGCTCTACGCCGAGTCGGCGATGGGCAAGCGCGAGAAGCCCGAGGGCATGGCGGCCCTGCGCGCGGCCGCAGAGAGCACGATCGATCTCGTCGAGACGCTCGAAGACGCCGGCGCGGACGGGCACGTGCGCGTGCGCTCGTTGATCGACGCACGCGAGCGACGCGTACGGCTGGTGGCGGCGCCGGCGCACGTCGCGCTGCCGGTGCCGTCCGAGCGGACCGAGACGCCGCCGCCCGATGCGACCGGGACGGCGTCCGGCGAGGCCGAGTCGCCTAGTGCGGTGCGCGCGCCGGAGGCGACGGGGCCCGGCATGCTCCGGTTCGAGGTCTTCCTCGTGCGCATCGCGGCCGCTTCGGAGCCGACGGTGCTCTGCGGCATCGCGGTCGCGCGGCGCGACGCAGCGGCGCTCTTGCGCGCGCTACGAAGGGCGGCGCGTTACGACCTCGGCGCGGGTCCGGACGGTCAGGCGCAGCTCGCGCGATGGTTGACCGTCGCGGGAGGACGGTTGGTCAGCACGGTCGTCGCGATGCACGCCGAGGCCGACGCGGCCGAGCCGACCGACACCGTGGAAGGAGAGCCGTTCGAGCCCCACGTCGCCGAGATCGTCTTGTCGCCTTCGGCGAGCGCACGAGCGGCCGAGAAGCTGGACGGCTCGCGGCAGGTCGAGCGTGGGCCCGACGAGGACGGCGACCCGGTCTGGTTCCACGTGCGGACGCAACGGCGCGGCGGGGGCTTGCCCGCGCTCTCGGTTCGACTCGCGGCGATCCGCCTTCGGCACGGGCTCATCGAAGCCCAGGGCCTGTCGGAGGGTGCGACACGCAGAGCGCGCAACCTGGTCGGACGCCTGCTCACGATCGAGGTGGACGACGTCGCGGTGGATCCGGTGCCGATCGACGACGTCGCCGAGCGGTACGCGATCCGGTGGCGGGCGTGGATGGACGAGCCCGTCCGCGGGCTCGCCGGCCGTACGCCGCGAGAGGTGGCTGCCGAGCCGGAAGGGCGCGCGACGTTGACCGAGCTGCTCAGACGCATGGAAGCGCACGAGCGCCAGAGCACGGGCGCGTCGATCGAGGAGGTCGGCCTCACGCGTGTGGCGGACGAGCTCGCTCTGACGTTGTGACCTCGCGACCTTGCGGGCCATGCGTGCGTCGGCTTCAATCCGCGCCGCATGGAAACCGAGTCGCTCGATCCCCGTCACGATTGGACTGCCCAGCAGATCCGCGCGCTCCACGATCTTCCGCTGCCGGAGCTGTTGTTCCGCGCGCAGTCGGTGCACCGCGAGACCCAGCCGCGCGGGGAGGTGCAGCTCTGCACCTTGCTCTCGATCAAGACCGGAGGGTGTCCGGAGGACTGCGGCTACTGCTCGCAGTCGTCCCGTTACCACTCGCCCGTGGCGGCCGAGCCGATGATGAAGCTCGAGGACGTCGTGGCGGCGGCGCGGCGCGCCAAGGAGACGGGCTCGACGCGCTTCTGCATGGGCGCGGCGTGGCGCGACGCCAAGGACGGACCTGCCTTCGAGCGCGTGCTCGCGATGGTGCGCGAGGTGAAGTCGCTCGACATCGAGGTGTGCGCGACGCTCGGCATGTTGACCGACGAGCAGGCCGCGCGCCTCAAGGAGGCCGGGCTCGACGCCTACAACCACAACCTCGACACGTCGCGCGAGCACTATCGGTCCATCGTCTCGACGCGCACGTACGACGCGCGTCTCGAGACGCTCGATGCCGTCCGACGTGCGGGGCTCGAGGTGTGCTGCGGCGGCATCCTCGGGATGGGCGAGAGCATCGACGATCGGTGCCGGCTGCTCGCGCAGCTCGCGGCGTTCACGCCGCACCCGGAGAGCGTGCCCATCAACGCGCTCGTGCCCATCGAGGGCACGCCGCTCGCGGAGATGCCGCGTGTCGATCCGCTCGACATGGTGCGGATGATCGCGACGGCGCGGCTCGTGTTGCCACGCTCGCGCGTGCGTCTGTCCGCCGGGCGACAGGAGCTGTCGCGCGAGGCGCAGATGCTCTGCTTCCTCGCGGGTGCCAACAGCATCTTCTACGGGGACCGCCTGCTCACGACCGGCAACCCCGACGTCGAGCGCGACCA
>JADZFZ010000666.1 GCA_020854145.1 Deltaproteobacteria bacterium
GAAGCGGAAGCTCGTGCGTGCGTGGAACGGCACCTTGGTTGTTCCCGCCATGGCGCCCGATTGTACGCACCGCCGTTCTTCGTGGCGGAACCACCTTCGCGCTAGGCTCCGCCCGTGCGTCGAACGCGCCTGCAGGACCGGGCTTCGTGCGTGCTGCGCAGCCCACCTGCTGCGCGCGCGCGGGCATGCGGTGCCTCAGCCGTCGGTGAGGGCGCCGCCGGCGAGCAGCGCGAGAGGCAGGGCTTGCGCGGGCTGTAGCAGCAGGTCGCGCAGCACGGTCGGGGCGCGACCACGCCGCGCCACGTAGTCGTCGTCCCCGAGCGCGCGGGCGATCGCGAGGCGCGAGGCACGATCGGCGAGGAGCGCGGGCAGGCCCGCGTCGGGCTCTGGGGTCGACGCGGCGAAAGGGAGGGCGTCACGCAGCGCTTCCCGGCCCGTGCGGATCCGCGGGACGACGAGCTCGAGCGCGGCCAGCGAGCGGAGCGATCCCTCGTTCGAGAGCAAGCGCGCGATCTCGTGCCCATCGCCGCGCCGCGCGGCGGCGACGAAGCGCGCCGCGTGCGACGGCGACCACGGCGTGCCGTCGATACGTCGGAGGAGCGCCTCGGCCTGCTCGGCATCGAGAGCGTTCGTGCGCGCGGCCGTGGTCGCGCGCTCCACATCGGCGCGCAGGCGTGGATCGGCGATGCGCTCGAGGGTCGCAGGCACGCCCGGATCGCCGGCGCGCGCGCGCACGACGGTGCGGAAGGCGGCCGCGCGATCCGCCGGGTGCCACATCGGGGCGGGCTCGACGCTCTCCGACGCGGTCGGGCCGGCGAGCAAGAGGTCCGGGAGGAGCAGGGCGTCGATGAGCGCGCGGTCGGCGAAGCGCACCGCCTGGTCGTGACGTCCCGCGAGCGACTCGAACGCGGCCGCGCGCTCAGCGAGCTCCATCCGGAGGGCGCGCGCGTGGGGCGGCGGCTCGGCGATGCGCGCGAGTCGATCGAGCACGCGTCGCTCGAGCGCGAGCCACAGGTCGAGACGCGCTGCGACGGACTCTGGTGCGAGCACGAGAGCCGCCGGCGCGACCGCCTGCCACGCGCCGTCCGAGTACGCGCGAGCGCGCGCTGGATCCCGCTCGGCAGCGAGCAGGGTCGCGATCCGGCGCATGCGCACGTCTGCGCCCGTCGAGAGCTCGTCGAGCACGGCATCGCCGGCGCCGTGCGTCGCCAGCAGGTCGCACTCGAGCGCGGGATCGCCCCGCCAGTGGAAGGCCGGCGCCGGGGCCCGCGACCAGGCGGCGAGGACGCACGCGGCGCGCGTGGCGACCGTCAACGAGGCGCGGTGCTGCAGCTCGACGAGCGCCCGCACGCCCTCCTTACGATCGCCGCGCGACATGGCCCCGAGCACGTGCGGCGTCGCCGCGCCGTGCCCGTGCGCTCGTTCGGTCCGGAGCAGGGCGCCACTCTCGACCGCCTCGCCGACACGCCCGAGCGCAAGCTCCGCGTACGCCGGCCACGGCCCGGGAACGTCGGCGCTGCCGAGCGCGGTCCACGAGCCGGGATCTCTACTGGCCGCCGCGGACTCCAGCGCATCGTGGCGCACGAGCACGCGCGCAGCGTCGCCAGTGCGAGCCCCTCGCGCGCGCACCACGAGCCCCAGCGTGCGCACGAGCGTTGGCGATGGGTAGGCTCGCGTCGCGACGACGAGGTTGTCCGTGAGGTCGTCGAGCACGAAGGTGCGCTGCGTGGTGCCCGCCGCGACGCAGAGCGCCGTCCGCGCGCGCTCGGGGTCGTCGCGCAGCAGCGCGCCGGCGGCCGCGTCGCGCGCGATCCAGCCGTGAAGGTGGCGACCACGCCGTGCTCGTCGGCGACGCACCCGATCGCGTTCGACGCGATGCGTTCGGCGCGGGCGCGTGGAGGTCGGTCCGCGGCCGCACGCGTGTCTGCGCCCAGCGATGGAGCGCCCGGCGCGGCGCCACACGGTTCGGCGCGCGCGAGCGTCTCGACTCGGCCACCGCGCACGACGCGCACGGCACACGACTCGGCCACGTAGACGGCGCCGTCGCGCGCGACTGCGATGCCCGACGCGTCCAGCAGGTGCGCCTCCGCCGCCGGACCGTCGCGCCGCCCGAGAACGCCGCTAGCAGCTCCGCGGTGCCTGCGCGGATCGCGAGCACGCGCGCCGCCGCGACCACGTAGACCGTGCCGTCGGTGCCGGCGGCCACGTAGCGGCCGTCGATGGCGACGGGCGGCGCCGCGTGAGGTGCACGACGCGCACGACAACCGCCTGGAGATCGTGATCCTCGGCGGGTTCGTGCACGTCTATCCGCCCATCGTGAACCCGCTCTGGGAGTTCTTCCAGCGCTACAGCCTCCCCTGCTGTCGATGTTGCGCACCGAGGTAGCGCGCGGGCGTCACTCGCCCGAACGTACGACATGATGTACGTTTCGCGGATGCAGAGAAGGCTGAGCATCTCGGAGGCGCGTAAGAGCTTGTTCGCCCTCTTTCGCTCGGTCACGGCGAACACCGGGAGTCAGGTGATCCTGTCCCATCGGACGTCTGCCCAGCAGGCGGTGTTGGTGAGCAAGGAGTACGTCGAGCGACTGGAGCTGGTCTCACGGCGAGGACCCGCGCATACCAAGTTCCGGCTCTTCGGAAGTGGATCGCTCCTGATGTCACCGGACGACGTCGTGGATGTCGGGCGCCGTGAGCAAGCAGCGCTGTTCGAGCGGAAGCTGCGGTCGCTGGGTGGGCCGTTGAAGAGGCGAAAGGCGTGAGCGTCGCGGTCGTCGACACGCACACGCTCATCTGGGCGATCTCCGGGCAGCGGAAGCGAATCGGGAAACGTGCCGTGCGCCTCCTGGATCGCGTGCAGCAAGGCGCTGGTTTGCTGCTCGTGCCGACGTTCGTGCTCGCCGAGATCGGCGAAGCCGTGCACCGCGGCAGGCTGACGCTCGAAGGCGGCTTCGATGCCTGGGTCGAAGCGCTGCTCGCGACGAGCACATACGCAGCGGTGGATCTCACGGTGCCGATCATCCGGCGCGCCCAGACGCTGTTCTCGATCGCAGAGCGCGGCGATCGACTGATCGCAGCCACGGCTGCCGAGCTGGGTCACCCGCTGCTGACGCGCGATCCGGAGATCGGGGCGGCGGCCGGCGTCGAAGTCATCTGGTGATCGGGGCGTGCAACGCCCTCAGATCGCGATCGATGACGCCGACGCGTCGCGCGCCCGCGAGCAGAGCGCGCAGCGCCTCCTCGGGGAACGGACGGAACATCCGGATGCGCACGGCGCCGTCGCGGATGCCCTCCACGCGCGCCTCGTCGACGACACGCGCACCGTGCTGGCGGTGGTGCCCATCGAGACGACCACGTGCTCGACGTCCTCGACGCGATAGGGCACGAGGGCCGGCGCGAGGTCGCGCCCGAAGACGCCGCGGAGCTCGCGACGCACCTCCTCGTAGACGGCGGGCACCGCATCGTGGGCGGCTTGCAGCTCCTTGCGGTGCACCTCGGTCTCGTGCGGGAAGTCCAGCTGCCCGACGCTGGGCGGTCGATCACCTTGGCCCGCCATGGCGCCCGATTGTACGCACCGCCGTTCTTCGTGGCGGAACCACCTTCGCGCTAGGCTCCGCCCGTGCGTCGAACGCAGCTGCAGGACCGGGCTTCGTGCGTGCTGGTGCTCCTCGCGTC
>JADZFZ010000667.1 GCA_020854145.1 Deltaproteobacteria bacterium
CGTGGTCCGCTCGAGGCGCCGCGCGAGACCTCGCGCCGTGAACCTGGGCTGAGCGTGGGCCTGCTTCGGATCCGTCGCAACCCCGTGGTCGAGGTCGGCGCCGCCGCTCCCGACTTCGACGCGCGGACCACCGATGGCCAGACCGTGCGGCTCTCCGAGCTACGCGGCCGCACCGTCTTGCTCGCGTTCCTCCCGTGCGAATGGTGCGCCGTGTGCGGCATCCGCCTGCGTGCCTACGAGCGCGAAGCCGAGCGCCTGCGGGCCGCCGGGCTGACCGCCATCGTCGTCACGATCAGCGACGGCCCCGATGCCACGCGCTTCGCCGCGGCGCTCGGGCTCGAGCACCGCGTCGTCCTGGACGGCACACGCGCGATCACGCGCCGCTTCGCGTCCGCGTTTCGCAAAGCCGCGTGGGGAGCCGACGAGTCGCGGCCCTCGGCCGTGCTCATCGGCCCCGACGGGCGCGTGCTCTTCGCGGCGCGATGCCAGGACGACGAGGCGTTCGTCGAGCCCGAGGCCTTGCTGGCCGCGCTCGCCGCAACGTCGTGAGCGCGCGTGCCCTCCACCGAGGGCTCCGTCGCGGGCTCGACGTCACGCGCGACGGGTAGGGCGGTACACTGCGCCGCGACTTGGAGCCGGCTCGTCCTCACGCGCTCGTGCGCACGCTGCACGCGTATCTCGACTCGCGCATCGGACGCGTCCTCGTGCTCGGGATCGTCCTGCTCTCGGTCGTGCCCGAGATCCGGATCGACGAGCAGTACTGGCCCGTCTTCCTGCTGCTCTTCGGCGGAGAGGCCGTGGTGCGCATCCTCGCGGCGCGCGCGCAGTCGCCGCGAAACGCGCTCGACACGGTGCTCAACGCCATCGACGTCGCGGCCGCGCTGACGTTCCTGCCGCTCGACGGGATCATCCCCGCGCTGCCGCTCGACGTCGTGCGCTCGCTGCGCGTGCTGCTGATCGTCCGTCCGATCCAGCCCACGTTGCGCGACCTCTGGTCGCTGGTCGTCCGGCGCGAGCGGATGCAGCAGTTCTTCACGGTCACCGTCGCCGTCACGCTGCTGGCGTTCCTGTCCGCGGTGATGCTCGCCAACGCGACCCAGGACGTTCCGTTCGACTACAACATGGACGGCCGCACGGGAGACGACGGCTTCCTCGACGCCGTCTGGTGGACGTTCCGCCAGCTCGAGAGCGCCGACAATCTCCTCGTCTCGGTCCGACACCATCCGCTGATCGTCGCGGCGTCGCTCGGCCTGACCGTCACGGGGGTGTTCGTCGTCGCGTTCATCATCGGTATCGGAGCCGGTGTCGTCGAGCAGCTGCTCAAGGCGCAGCGGCGGCGCGAGGTCGCGTTCAGCGGGCACTCGGTCGTCGTCGGCCCGGTGCACGACGCCGAGATGCTCGTGCGTCAGTTCGTGCGCATCTACGCGAAGAACCGCGCGCGATGGCGTTTTCGCGACGTCGTGCGGACGGTGCTCGGCGACACGCCCGGAGCCCACCGTCACGCGCTGCCGTTCGTCGCGTTGCTCGGTGAGCACGAGGAGCCGCCCGCGTACCTGTACGAGCCGCTCATGAAGTGGGTCGCCTACCGGGCGGGCGACTGCGGCGCGCACCGCTCCATGCAGCTCGTCGCCGCGCAGCGGGCGAAGCGAGCCATCCTCTTGACGCACGGCGATCGGAGCCCCGACGAGGCCGACGGTCTCACCATCGCCGCGCTCGGGAACCTGCGGCGCGACAACCCCGGCGCGCTCGCGTACGTCGAGGTGCTCGACGGCCACAACGTCGAGCTCGCCAGGCGCGTCGGCGGGCCAGGGACCTACGCGGTGGACGTGCCGCGGCTGCTCGGGCTCTTCCTGTGTCAGCACCTGGTCGTGCCGCGGGTCGAACGGCTCTACGCGGAGCTCCTCGGCGTCGAAGGGCAGGAGATCTACACGCACGTCTTCGTCGAGGGATGGGAGCGCGCCCTCGTGCGTCGCTGGGCGAAGGATCAGCGCGAGGTGTCGTGGGAGGTGCTGCGCGACGCGGCGCTCGCACGCGGCGTCGAGCTGCTCGGCGTGCTGCTCGGGCGCGACGACTGCACGGTCGTGTCGAGCACGGGCGCCGTGCAGACCGACGAGCTCGTCGCCTGGATGAACCCGCTGGGCCCGCCCGATCGCCACGAGGCCTTGCCGCTCGGAGCGCGCCCCGGCTTCGTCCCGATCTCGACGCTGCGCGGCTTCGTCGGCCTCGCGGAGACGTACACCGAGGTTCGCGCCGTCGCGTACGGCCTGCTGCGCGGCCCGCTGCCGTTGCCCGGCGAGCCCCTCGCGCCGTCCGCCGACGCGCTGAAGGTCGCACGCGCGTTGGTGCACGACGACGGCGACATCGACCGACTGCTGATCGTCGGCCTCAGCCCCGCGCTTCCGTCGATGGTCAGCGAGCTGATGCGCTTCCGACCGAGCTGCGAGGTCGTTCTGCTCGTGCCCGGCGAGCTTGCAGAGGACGACCTCGACGATCGGCTCGGCAGCATCCCGCTCCGGTGGACCGAGCGGTCGGGCGACCTCGACGACGACGGGCTTCGAGTCCCCGGCGAAGGCGACGCGTGCGTGCGGATCTTTCGTGCACGTGGCGCGTCGCTCGGCCGATTCGCGGTCGAGCTCGCCGACCGTCTGGGTGACCTCGACGCCGCCGTCTATCTGAGCGAAGCACGCGCGGTCGACCCCGATTCACGCACCAGCCTGCGTGTGCTGCGCCTGGCGCAACGCCTCGCGCAGCGTCGCGGCGGCACCGAGACGAGGCGCATCTCGCTGGTGGTCGAGATGCGCTCCGAGGACAAGGCCGAGATCCTCCACAAGGACATCGCGAAGATCGGGCCCAACCTCGGCTCGCGGCTGCGCCTCACGACGCTCAGCACCGAGAAGATCAAGAGCTTCTTCATGGTGCACAGCGCGTTCGTGCCCGCCGTGATCGAGATCTACGAAGAGCTCCTCAACGAGCACGGCAACGAGTTCACCC
>JADZFZ010000668.1 GCA_020854145.1 Deltaproteobacteria bacterium
GCAAAGACGTACTCGATCCACGCCAACCGCGCGCAGGGTGCGCCCGTGGCGCTGGTCGAGAACCTCGACAGCCGCGAGCAAGCGGACTTCATCGCAGGCGAGCTCAGACGGTTCCTCGCGCGCCCGGGACCGGAGAAGGTCCGCGTTCCTCCGCCGCCCGACGCCACCGCGAACGCGCCGAGCCCAGCGCCCGAGCCCGACGAGGTCGAAGCCGAGGCCGGGCCGGACGCGAGATCGTCGGCGCGGGGACACCACCCGTGAGCCCGCGATGCGACGTCGCGACGGCGAGCGGAGCCCACGCGCGGCCGGGGTAGACGAGCGCAGGGCGGCTCCGGGCGCGCCAACTGCGGCGTTCCGGACGAGCCGGAAACGAAACGTTCTTGGGCTGAGCGCCCGTCACTCGCACTCGAGCGGGACGTCGATGCGGCGACGCACCAACGCGGCGACGTACTCGCCGTTGCGGACGTCGCAGTCGATCTCGCGGTCGCTCGCCGTCGGGCACGGTCGCGCGCGCAGCGTGTCGCGCGGATCGCGGACCTCCTCGCGGTAGCTCTCGCAGCACGCGATGGCCCGGGCGCAGGCGTCCGACGGCTCGGGGGGCTCGGGCGGCTCGGGCGGCTCGAGCGGCTCGGGCGGGTCCGCGGGCTCCGGAGCGGCGACGGGCTCCGGGGGCTTCGGCGAGGCGCCCTCGACGACCAGAGGTCGCGTGAGGACGGACGGGCTCGATCCCGCGGCGTGGGTCGCCGCGGGCGCGGTCGGTCGCCCGGTCGCCCACAGGATCCACAGCGATGCCCCGCACGCGCCGACCGCCAGAGGTGCAGCGACCAGCGCCGCGAGCAGCATCGTCGAGCGAGCGTCGCGCCGCGTCGCAACGGCCGGCGTCTCGCGGCTGGGCGTCGGCGGGAGCGCAACCGGCGTCTCGAAGCTCCGCGTCGGCGGGAGCGCGACCGGCGCCTCGAAGCTGCGCGTCGGCGGCAGCGGCGCGGTCGTCGCCGCCCCGGTTGCCACCGATCCCAAGGCGTCGAGCATCGACGCGACGTCGCGGAATCGATCGGCCGGGTCGCGCGCGAGCGCCTTCGCGAACCAGACGTCGAACGCTCGCGAAGGGACCACGGAGCTGCCGAGCTCCCGCGCACGCACCGACGCCGGAACGAGAGGCTCGGTGAGGATCTCGGACACGATGGCCGGCACGCTCGTCGCCGCGCCGCGCCAGTACACGCTGCCCGTCAGCGCGAAGAACGCGACGAGGCCGAGCGCCCAGACGTCGGTCGCGGGCGTGATGGGCGAGCCCAGCGTCAGCTGCTCGGGCGCCATCCACGGAGGCGACCCGATGGCTTGCGAGTTGGCGGAGCTGGCCGCATCGGCGACCAGCTTGGCGATCCCGAAGTCGAGGATCTTCGCCGTGAGCTCCGCGTCGGCGTGCCGACGATGGACGAGCATCACGTTCTGCGGCTTGAGATCCCGGTGGACGATCCCGGCAGCGTGGGCAGCCGAGAGCGCGTGCGCCATCTGGCGCAGCAGCCGCACGAGCGCGTCGAGCGACATCGGACCGTGGGCGCGCACGTACGCGTCGAGCGTCTCGCCCTCGAGCAGCTCCATCACGAGGTACGGGACGCCGAGGCGGCGATCGACGCCCGCCGCGATCACGTCGACCACGTGGTCGCTCGCGATGGACGCGCCGACGCGCGCCTCGCGCACGAAGCGCTCGACGGCCTCGACGTCTCGCGCGATGGGGGCGTGTAGCGTCTTGACCGCCCGGAGCTTGCCCGTCCCGAGCTGCTCCGCGACGTAGACCGAGCCCATGCCGCCTTCGGCCAGCGGTCGGACGATCCGAAGGTCGTCGCCGAGGATCTCGCCGGGCGAGAGACGCATCGCGCAGAGTGTCGCCGCGATCGCGCGGCGGCGCACGACCCCTCGACGATGTGCGGTCGGTCAGGCGCGAGCGCGCCGGCCGGCCCATGCTCCGTCCATGGGGCCCCGACGAGCGGCTGTTCTCTCGATGTGCGTGGTGTGGCTCGGATGCGACGCGCCTCCTCGGCCGGCGGGCACGCGCGCACCGGGCCCGCGCGAACGCTCGACGTCCGCGACGACCGACGAGCGCCGCGCCGAGCGCGAGGCGATGGTGCAGACGCAGATCGCGGCGCGCGGCATCCGCGACGAACGGGTGCTCGCGGCGATGCGGCGCGTCCCGCGTCACCTCTTCGTCGAGCCCGCCGACGTGGCCGAGGCCTACGACGACCACCCGCTCCCGATCGGTCACGATCAGACGATCAGCCAGCCGTACATCGTCGCGATCATGAGCGAGCTCGCGCGCGTCCGCCCCGGAGCGCGCGTGCTCGAGGTCGGCACGGGCTCCGGCTATCAGGCCGCCGTGCTCGCCGAGATGGGCGCAACGGTCTGGACCATCGAGATCGTCGAGCCGCTCGCCTCGAGCGCCCGCGACCGGCTACGTCGCCTCGGTTACCGGAACGTCACGGTGCGCGCCGGCGACGGCTATCGCGGATGGCCCGAGCACGCGCCCTTCGACGCAATCGTGGTGACCGCCGCTCCGCCCGAGATCCCGCAGCCCCTGAAGGACCAGCTCGCAGTCGGCGGGCGGCTCGTGGTGCCCGTCGGCGAGGGCGTGCAGGACCTCGTCGTCCTGACGCGCACCGCGGACGGCTTCGACCGCGAGACCGTCGAGGCCGTCCGATTCGTGCCCATGACGGGCGAGGCGCAGCGCAGGAGAATCGAGAATCCGTAGCGCCACCGTCGAAGCCTTCCGGGTCGAGCACCGACCTCATCGACGAGCGTGAGACGTCTCGGTCGGGTCCGCATACGATTCGTCCGATGTCATCGCGTCCGTCGCGCCCGAGAGGCATCGCCCGCGCGCTCGCCGAGGGCGTCTACGAGCATCTGATCACCGAGCAGCTCGCCCGCGATCTCACGGGAGTGGGCTCACTCGAAGCCACGATCAGCGAGCTGGAAGATGGCGATGCTCCCGTGCTGCTGGCGCGTCACGTCGCACGCGAGATCGAACGAGTGCTCGACTCCCTCCCTCGGGAGCAGCGCGCCGAGCACGCTCGGGTCGCGACCACTCGTCTCTTGGAGTTGCTCGCCAACCTCGCCGGGCCGGACGCCAACGCCGCCGATCTCGTGCTCGACCAGTGCATCGCGCCGCCCGCCCGCAGGCTGCTCTCACTCCACCGTGGTGCAGCACTGGAACGCCCCTCGACGCCGCTCGCGACCACGACGTTGCTGACGCGTAACCGCGCCGAGCCCACCTTCGGTCATGAGCTCGCCCGGGAGGTGGCCACGGCCGATCGCGTCGACGCCATCGTCGCCTTCGTGACGGTGGGTGGGGTGCGCGCGATCCTGGAGTCTCTGCACCAGCTGGCTCGTCGCGAAGGCTCGTCGCTGCGCTTGCTGACGACCACGTTCACTGGCACCACCGAAGTCACTGCGCTGGACACGGTGGCCCGACTCCCCGGCGCGCAAGTCAGAGTCTCGTACGACACGCGACGCTCCCGGCTGCACGCCAAGGCTTGGATGTTCCACCGTCGCACGGGCTTGACCACGGCGTATGTCGGTTCGGCGAACTTGTCTGCCACGGCGCTCGGCCCTGGACAGGAATGGATGGTGAAGCTCTGCGCCGCCGACCTGCCGCACGTCATCGACAAATTCCACGGGACCTTCGAGACGCTCTGGGCAGACCCCGAGTTCGAGCCGTACTCGCCAGACGATCCGGCGCATCGCGCTCGGCTGCAAACCGCGCTCTCCGCCGAGACCACCGCACCGTCCGACGGATTCTTGGTCAGGCTCCAGGCCTTGCCGTTCCAGCAGGAGATGCTCGACAAGCTCGCTGTCGAGCGGAGCGTCCACGGACGCGACCGCAACCTCGTCGTCGCCGCGACCGGCACGGGCAAGACCGTCATCGCGGCGCTCGACTACGCGCGCCACGCCGTGACCGCAGGAGTGGCACCCCGTCTTCTCTTCCTCGCTCACCGCGCCGAGCTCCTCACGCAGGCACGAACGACTTTTCGCTACGCGCTCCAGGACGCGTCGTTCGGCGAGCTGCTGGTGGACGGCCAGGAGCCCAGTCGATGGGAGCACGTGTTCGCGAGCATCCAGAGCGCGGCGGCCGGCGATCTGGTCGGCAGGTTCGGGCCCACACACTTCCGGCACGTCGTCGTCGACGAGTGCCACCACGTTCCGGCGGGCTCCTACCAGAAGATCGTCCCGCGACTCGAACCGACGATCCTCGTCGGTCTCACCGCGACGCCTGAGCGCAGTGACGGCAAGTCGCTCTTGCCGGACTTCTGCGGCCACATCGGTGCGGAGCTGCGCCTGTGGCACGCGCTCGACGACCAGCTGCTCGTGCCCTTCGAGTACTACGGGATCTCCGACGACGTGGACCTCCGCAAGGTCCGCTGGACGCGCACCGGGTACGACGTTGGCTCGCTCGCCGGCCTCTACACCGGCAACACCGCGCGGGCCGACCTGATCCGGAGCCAGCTCGCTCGCCGAGTTGCCGACCTCCGAGCGATTCGCGCGCTCGGCTTCTGCGTGAGCATCGAGCACGCCAGGTTCATGGCAGAGCGGTTTTCGGCATCCGGCATTCCGTCGCTCGCCATCCACGGTGAAAGCCGCGAACGTGCCGACGCTCCCGAGCTGCTGCGCGAGCGCAAGGTCAACGTTCTGTTCACCTGCGACCTATACAACGAGGGAATCGATCTCCCATTCGTCGACACGCTTCTGCTGCTGCGCCCGACCCAGAGCGCGACCTTGTTCCTGCAGCAGCTCGGCCGCGGGCTGCGTCATCACCCGGGCAAGACCGTCTGCCTGGTGCTCGACTTCATCGGCCAACATCGAGACGAGTTCCGCTTCGACGCCGTGCTTCCCGCCTTCACGGGCGTTCCGCGAGCGCGCCTTCGCGCGGCGGTCGAGGACGGGTTTCCGTATCTGCCGAGCGGCTGCATCCTGCAGCTCGATCACGTCGCCCGCGAGCAGGTGCTCGCGTCATTGAGAGCGCAGATTGGCGGCGCACGGCGCCTCACCGCCGAGCTACGCGAGCTTGCTGCCGAGGGCACACGTCCAATGCTGGCCTCGTTCCTCGAGCTGACCGGCCGCGATCTCGACGACGTCTACCGCGCGGGTGGCTGGACCACGCTCCAGCGGCTCGCCGAGCTGCTGCCTCCGTCGGCCAACGACGACGACACGGTCGAAGACCTGAGCCGCCGCCTGGGTCGGTTGCAGCACATCGATGAGCCCGCCCGGCTTCGCACGTATGGGGATCTCCTCCAGGCCGCGTCCTCCGGGGCCCTACCTCCGCTCACCGAGCTGCAACGCCGGCGCATGCTCATGCTCGAGTCCCAGCTCCACCATCGTGGTGTCTTGCGCGCCGCGGAGGAGGTCGCGACCTATCTCGCGTCGCAGCACCCGATCGTCCAGGAGCTTGCCGAGCTACGGGCAGTGCTGGAGAACCGCGTCACGATCCCGGGAGAGATCCTTCCCGTTCCCGAGTGGCCGCTCGCACTGCATCGCCACTACTCTCGACGCGAGATCGCCGCAGCGGTCGGCCACGTCACCGCTGGCGACAAGAGCCTGAACCTGCAGACCGGCATCCTCCAGCTCAAGGAGGAGCAGCGGGAGCTCTTGTTCGTGACGCTCGACAAGTCCGGCAAGGACTTCTCCCCCACCACCCGGTACCGCGACTACGCGATCAGTCCCGAGCTATTCCACTGGGAATCGCAGTCGACCGCGAGCGTCACGCGGCCCTCCGGCCACCGCTACATCGAGAGTCCGTCGAACGGCTGGTCGTTCTATCTCTTCGTACGCACCGATCCCGACTCCGCGTTCTGCTTTCTCGGCCCGATCCGATACGAGTCGCACGCCGGTGACCGCCCCATCGCCATCACATGGAGCCTCCAGCGGCCAATGCCCGGCGGGCTCTACGAGCGCTACGCGACGCTGCGACCGCAGTAGAAGGAACGTCGATATGACGATGCTGCACCAGTTGATGGCTGCCGCCGCGGCGCACGGCCATGCGTCCGAACCCGACCACGAGGTAGGTGACCTCCAGACGGTGCTGCACTCGTGCTGGCGGCGGCTGACAGCGGAGCAACAGCGCGAGGTCTTCGAGGAACACGAGGAGATGGTTGCCCAATGGCTCGAGGGTCGCTGAGCAGCCGTCCCCCGACCGCGCACTCCGCGGCCGCATCGGCGGGCGGCTCATTCGCCCCGACACGTGTTACCCCCGGAGATCGGGAGGATTGATCGGCCCTCGCTAGGTTTCACCAGCGATCGCGGCGTTGCGGTTCGTCGAAATACGCCCCGGTATTCCTCTTCACCGCGCCTTGCGCTCACCGCCGACTCCGTCGCGATCATCCGACCAACTCCCCAGATCACTGGGGTCAGTGCGTGGCGCGTCGCCGTTTTCGGTCCGCGTATGCCTCCTGGGCATCTGCACGTGAACCGCGCTCCCCGGACACGTCCGGGCTGCGAAGCCGGACACGTCCGGGCTGGGAGGCCGGACGTCCGGTCAGAGCGCGCGCACCGACCCAGCGACGCGCGTCCCCTCTCCCCGCAACGCGGGGAGAGGCAGGGTGAGGGGCCGGCACACCACGCGAGCTCGTCGGCCGCTCACCCCTCACCCCGACCCTCTCCCCATTCGGGGAGAGGGGGCCTGGTCCCGAAATTCACGCCCTTTGCTCGACGCTCGGGCGTGTTGCGACTTCGCCGTCGCCCGCTGGCCGCGGGCTCGGGCTCACTCGGAATTCCAGCGACCCGGTCAGCGCTTGATTGCGGCGCGCTTCTTCAGGGCCGCCGCCAGGGCGCTCGCGGCTTGCGCGTCGAGCGTGATCACGACGCGCGGCGACGGGCGGGCGGGCTCGGCGTGCCCCTCGACGTCGACCGACGCGAGCTTCGCGAGCGAGCCGGCGATGCGCGATGCGGACCTGCGCGCCGCCGCGAGCGCGGGCGGCTCGGCGCGTTCGCCCTCTCCTTTCGCGCTCATCGAGAGGCGTGCGGCGCGGAGCTTCCGGACGGTGCTGCCGACGAGCTTGGTGCCTGCGATCGAGGCGTCGCGCTCCACGAGGCCGTCGACCGTGTCGGGGGCAGGGGTCGCCTTCGTGATCTGCAGCGCCTCGTACGCCGCTGAGTAGCTGCCGAGCGCGACGGCGGCTTCGCGGCTGACCTTCGCCGCCACGATCGCGACCATCTGACGGGCCCCCTCGGGATCGAAGAGCTTCTCGGCGGCGACGCACTGCTCGAAGCTCGCGTACCCGAGCATCGACCAGCCCCGCCCGGTCTGCAGCGCGTGGAAGCAGAGCGCGAGGTCGTAGAAGTCCTCCGCGATCCCCGTCTTGAGGCGGCGAATGCGCGCCAGCAACGCACGCGCCTTCTTCACGCCGACGGTCTTTGCCTTCGCTGCCCGCTCGAGGAACGCGTCGGCCCGCGCGAGCTTGGCGGCACGATCACGAGGCGTGGCCGGCTTCCGGGGTCGCTTGCCCGAGGTCGTCATGCACGCGAGGGTCGCACGTCACGCAAGCATCCGCGTGGCGCCACGCGACCTCGTCGTCCTGACGCGCACCGCCGACGGCTTCGACCGCGAGACCGTCGAAGCCGTCCGATTCGTGCCCATGACGGGCGAGGCGCAGCGCAGGAGAATCGAGAATCGATAGCCGCAGAAACACGATGGACAGTGCCTCGGGGTGCTCGCCGAGGAATCGGTGGGGGTACCCGAGTGTGGAGCGGCGAGCGCCATCTCGGGGGCATCAGCGTCGCGCCTGCGGCTGCGCCCGCCCGCCGTCTCTTGCTTCGTCGGGATCGGCGGAAGAAGATTGCGGGGCTGTGATCCGGAGGCGAATCGACATGACTCGGGCTGAATGGGTGATCGTTGTCGCGAGTGCGCTGTCGTTGACCTCGGTGAGCGCCTGTGGGGGCGCGGACGACGGCGGTGCGCGCGCGACGCCGGAGCCCGAGGGCGGCACCGAGAGCGGAGGGGAACGTCGGCCCGACGTCGAGCTACCGACTACCGCGATCACCGAGGCGCGTGCGCGCGAGATTGCCATTCGCGAAGCGCGAGGTGCCGGGATGGATCCGGATCGCTATCGGATCGTCTCCGTCGAGCGCGTCGAGGAGGGCTCGTTTCGCGGACATTGGCACGTGTTCTTCGAGATCTCGCCCGGGCCCGTCCCGCCAGGTGGTCACTTCGGCGTCTACGTGGATGCACAATCCGGAGACGCCCGAGTGATGCCGGGCGAGTAGCGCGCCGCCGGAATCGCCGTCGTCACATCGTCGTCTTTCGGGATCGCAAGGGGGCGGTCGCGCGGGCAGCGGGCCACCCCCTTTGCCACGTGGGGCCGCGGGGGCGCGCCGAGCCCCCCGCAGCGACACGCGTCAATAGCCGCAGAAATAGGATTGGCAGCGGCCTGCCTCGACGACCGATGCGCAGAAGCCGCTCGTGCCGCATTCGCCGGCCGACCAACCCGAGCACGCGGATCCGACGGCGGGCGCGAGCTGACAATAGCCGGCGACGCAGGCGGTCCCCGCGTCACAATCGCTGGCGGCCCAGCACGACTGTCCCATTCCCGTTCGAGCCGCGCATCGCGAGGTCGAGAGATCGCAGTAATTGCCCGATTCACAGTCGGAGCTGATTCCGCAGGTCCCGCCGACGGGCGACAATGCCTGGCAACCGAGCGACCGACCCGAGAATGGATCCCACGCGCAGCGCAATCCGGCGGCGCAGCGGCCCTCGGGATTACACGGCTGACCGGCGGCCGGCAATGCACGGCACGTCCCGTAATCGCACCCGAGCCCCGCCGCGCAGACGGACATCCCGCCCGCGCCGGTCGCACAGGCTGCGCCCTCGCCGGGAATCGGCGCGCACACGTAGTAGTACGGATCGCACGCCAGGCCCGCGGCACATTGGTAGTCCGGTCCGCACGAGGCGCCGGCGAGGGGCATCGCCACGCAACGGAGGCCGTCGCAATACGTGCCGTCCACGCACGATGCCTCGCCCCAGACGACGCCGCTGCACGATTCGCCCAGAGCCGCGCGCGCGCGACACCGCGTGACGCTCGCGCCCGTGCAATAGGCCTCGGCGCCGCACTGGCTCGCGTCCGTGCACGCCTCGGGAGGCGTCTGGCACCGGCCCGCGATGCACGCGAGGCCCGCCGCGCAGCTCGACACGCCGAACGGATCGCACATCGCGCCCTCCGATCCGCGCGCGCGGCAGACTCCGGCCGCACACACGAGGGAGGCCTCGCACTCGGTCCACGAGCAGGGTTGCCCCTCGCCGCGCGGCAGACCGCAGATGCCGCCGATGCAGAGCGCGCTGCCGGCGCACTGATCGACGCAGACCTCGCCGAGCTCCGGAAGCTCGGCGCACGTGGCCGTCGGACCCACGCCCCAGACGCAGACACCGGCACCGTCGGCGCAGCGGTACGAGCCAGGGCCGCTCGTCGCACAGGGCTCGCCGAGCTCGACGTCGTCATCCGTCAAGAGCACGCGGTCGCAGACGTACGGCCGGCTGTTGGCGCAGCCGCTCAGCCCGGCGACCCATTGGTCCGCGCACGCGTCCGCAGCCGCGAGATCGATCCCGCTCAGGCTCGTCCCGGAGGGCACGAACGAGACGGCCGTCGAGAGGCACTGCAGCGTGGCGACTCGCTCGCAGTCCGGTCCGCTGCTCCGTCCGTCGCACCCGCA
>JADZFZ010000669.1 GCA_020854145.1 Deltaproteobacteria bacterium
CGCTCGGCGAGATCCTCGCGCAAGTCGAGGACACGTACTGCCGGAGCATCGGGGTCGAGTTCACGCAGATCGAGGATCGCGAAGAAAGACAGTGGCTGCAGTTCCGGATGGAGGCGTGCCGCAATCGACCGACGCTGACCGACGACGAACGGCGCCACCTCCTGCGCACGCTGACGGCCGCCGAGTCGTTCGAGCAATTCATCCACAAGAGCTTCCAGGGAGCGAAACGATTCTCCCTCGAAGGCGCGGAGAGCCTCGTGCCGCTGCTCGACACGCTGATCGAGCAAGGTGCCGAGCTCGCCGTCGAAGAGGTCGTCATCGGGATGGCCCACCGCGGCCGGCTCAACGTGCTGGTCAACGTGCTGCAGCGCGACGTGCGCGAGATCTTCGGCCATTTCGCCGACGCCAACCCCGAAGAGCACATCGGTCGCGGCGACGTGAAATACCACTTCGGCTATCGCAACGATCTGCGCACGACGAAGGGCCGTCCGGTCTCCGCGTCTCTCTCGCTCAACCCGAGCCACCTCGAATGGGTGTACCCGACCGTGGAGGGCCGGACGCGCGGACGGCAGGACATCGGTCGCGACGGGGCTCGCAGGCGCGCCGTGCCCATCGTGGTGCATGGTGACGCCGCGATCATGGGCCAGGGAGTCGTCGCCGAGACGCTCAACATGAGCGAGCTGCCCGGCTACACGACGGGCGGCAGCATTCACGTCATCGTCAACAACCAGGTCGGCTTCACGACGAACCCGGCCGACACGCGGAGCACCCGTTACGCCTCCGACATCGCGCGAATGCTCCGAATCCCCGTCTTCCACGTCAACGGAGACGACCCCGAAGCGGTGGTGCACGTCTCGCGATTGGCCATGGAGCACCGGATGCGATTCCAGCGCTCCGTGATGATCGACCTCTATTGCTACCGGCGCCACGGGCACAACGAAGCGGACAATCCGCGATTCACCCAGCCGCGGATGTACGACGCGATCGACGGCAAGCCGTCGGTCCGGGCGCTGTACGTGCAGCGGCTCGCGAACGCCGGCAGCCCCGTCGCGCTCGACGCCGAGGCGATGGCGCAGGAGGCCGAGAGGCGTCTGGCGTCGGCCCTCGTCGAGGCACGTTCTCCGGCGTTCTCTGCCGCGCCGAAACGGGAGATTCGGGGCGTGTGGAAGAGCTACCGCGGTGGTCCCGACGCGGAGACGCCCGATGTGGACACCGGCGTGTCCCTCGAGTCGCTCGGGCGCCTGCTCGGGGCGCTGTCGGAGCTGCCTCCGGGCTTCACGCCCGCCGTCCGTCAGATCGAGCAGCTGATGGCGCAACGCAGGAAGGCGCTCGAGGGCGGCCCCATGTCGTGGGGCATGGCCGAGCACCTGGCGCTCGCCACGTTGCTCGATGCGGGGACCTCCGTCCGCTTCACCGGGCAGGACGTGCGCCGGGGAACGTTCTCCCACCGGCACGCGGTGCTCGCCGACAAGGACGGTCTGACGACGTACACGCCGCTCTCGGCGGTGGCGCGTCCGGGAACCGTCTTCGAGATCTACGACAGCCCATTGTCCGAGGCCGGGGTGCTCGGGTTCGAGTACGGCTACAGCCGCGAGCGTCCCGACGCGCTCGTCGTCTGGGAGGCGCAGTTCGGCGACTTCGCCAATTGTGCCCAGGTGATCATCGACCAGTTCCTGGCGAGCTCCGAGGACAAATGGCACCGCGTGAGCGGTCTCGTCCTGCTCCTTCCGCACGGGTTCGAAGGGCAGGGCCCCGAGCACTCGAGCGCCCGGCTCGAGCGATTCCTGCAGCTCGCGGCCGAGGACAACATGCAGATCTGCAATCTGACGACGGCCGCACAGTATTTTCACGTGCTGCGGCGCCAGGCGATTCGCCCTTGGCGAAAGCCCCTCGTGATCATGAGCCCGAAGAGCCTGCTCCGGGACGACCGTGCCGCGACCACGCTCGCAGAGCTCGCGCGCAGCCGCTTCCGTCGCGTCATCGGCGACGACTCGGTCGCGCCGGCCGATGCGCGACGCGTTCTGATCTGCTCGGGCAAGGTCTATCACGAGCTCGTCGCCGCTCGCCGCGAACGCGGCATTCGCGACATCGCCATCGTGCGGCTCGAGCAGCTCTATCCGCTCGACTCCGAGCTCGACGTGGTGCTCTCGGCCTATCGGAGGGAGACGCCCGTCGTCTGGGTGCAGGAGGAGCCCGCCAACATGGGCGGTTGGTATTTCGTCAATGCCCACCTCCCAGCGCGGCTCGGCGGCAAGACCCTGTCGCTCGTGTCGCGTCCCGAGAGCGCCAGCCCCGCGACGGGCTCCTTCGCGGCTCACCAGATCGAGCAGAGGCTCCTGCTCGGCGAAGCATTGTCGTAGGGGCTCAGTAGACGCGGTAGCCGGCGGTCGCCATCGCCCACAACGAAGAGTCCGTCGCCGAGACCGCCTCTTCGCCGTCGGGCAACGCGCCGCCGCTCGCGCCCTCGTCCCAGCCGAGGCCGAATCGCGACAATCCGAGGTGCACGCCGAACACGAATCGGCCCGATTGGCCGTCGACGCCCGCCGACACGTCGTAGCCCAGCGCCGACGCGGGGCCGAACCTGTCGCCGAGCTCGCCCACGCCGAATGGCAATCGCATCCCCGCGTCCACGCGTGCCGAGAGCAGCCGATTCGGCAGGATCGCGAGACGTGCGGACGGGCCGAATCGCAGATACGGGATCGAGGTTGAGGGCACGAGCGCGTCCTTGCCGAGCGCGAACGATTCCCATCCCATCCCGACGGCTCCGCCCACCTCGACCGGTCCGATCGCGTATCGGTACCCAGCGGACGCGAGGACTCGATACGCGCCCACGTCGAGCGACTCGCCGCCCTCCTGCAATGCGGTGAGCCCGACCGCCGCCGCGGCGAGAAGCTCGCCGTAGAGGCCGCGCAGCAGGCCCGACTCCGCGTCGAACGGACGGGACTCCACCAGCAGCGACAGCTCGGCGTAGGGCCCCGTCTCGTGCACGAGCTGGTCCTGCCCCGCGAGCAGCACGTCGAGCGTGCGCAACCGGAGCGCGACGCCTCCGGAGGTGCGGAGTCGAACCGCGTCGCGTGCGCGAGCCTCCGCGGCGACGCGGTCCTCCTCTTCTTCGGCACGCTGGAGCCTGCGCGCCGCCTCGGCGTCGCGTGCTCTGCGGAGGGACTCCTCGCGCGCACGCGATCGCTCGTGCTGCACGAGCGAGATGGCTCCGTCGCGCACCGCATCGAGCGCGGCCGCCGCGAGCACATCCGTCCCCAGCTCTCCGTGGATGCCCGGTACCGTCCGCGAGAGCAACGGGTAACCGGCGCCCGTCGCGACGTCGACGATCGCGTGAGCGCGCCGCCCGCGCCCGACGATCTGCACGCGCACGCGCAGCGCCACCTCCAGAGCGGACGGGGCGGTGGGCGGCGAGGCGTCGAGCGCGAGGACCGTCGCGAGCTGCGACGCGATGCTCGCCTGATATCGGGCGGCACCGGGCCCGACCATCTCGAGCCGCCCCGTGAGCGATTGTGCGGCGACGGGAGCGCCGATACAGACGGTGGCCACGACGGTTGCCACCGAGACGAGGAGAGCGAATCGACGGTCCACGGAGTCGAGGACAGCAATGCCGGTGCCGGCCGGCGATTGCCCGTCGATCGGGCGATTGCGCGGCGCCCGAGCGGCGCGTGCTCCAAATCCGGCGCAAGAAGCGCGGCGCGCGACGCAGGGGCTTGATCGCAGTGGCCGTGCTCGATAGGGCAGTCCCATGAACGACAACCTGCGTGGGAAGGTCGCGCTCGTCGCAGGCGCGACGCGAGGCGCTGGGCGCGGGATTGCCGTCGCGCTCGGCGAGGCGGGCGCCACGGTCTGGTGCACGGGCCGGAGCACGCGCGCGGACACGACGCGCGGCGGCGAGGGGCGCACGCCATTCGACCTCTCGCGGCGGCCCGAGACGATCGAGGACACGGCCGAGCTCGTGACGTCGCACGGCGGGACGGGCATCGCGGCCCGCGTCGATCACATGGACGAGAGCCAGGTGAAGGATCTCGTCGCTCGCATCTCGGCGGAGCACGGTCGGCTCGACGTGCTCGTCAACGACGTGTGGGGCGGCGATTCGCTCGTGGAATGGGGCAAGCCATTGTGGGAGCTCGATCCCGCGACTGGGTTCACGATGGTCGATCGGGTGCTGCGGACGCACGCCGTCACCGCTCGCCACGCGGTCCCGCTCATGGTGGCGCGCCAATCCGGGCTCGTCGTGGAGATCACGGACGGGCACTTCGACGGCTATCGCGGAAATGCCTTCTACGATCTCGCGAAGGTGATCCCGATGCGTCTCGCCTACGCACTGTCGGCGGATCTGGTGACGCGTGGCGTGCGCGGGATCACCGCGCTGGCGCTCACTCCGGGGTTCCTCCGCTCCGAAGCGGTGCTCGAGCACTTCGGCGTGACCGAAACGACCTGGCGCGACGCGATCGCGAGAGATCCCCATTTCGCCGAGTCGGAGACCCCTCGATTCGTCGGACGCGCGGTCGCCGCGCTCGCTGCCGATCCCGACGTCGGCACCAAAGCCGGTCGAGCGTTCGCGTCGTGGGAGCTCGCCGTGGAGTACGGATTCGACGACGTCGACGGCCGCCGACCGCATTGGGGATCCCATCTCGACGCGTCGATCGATCGTCTGATGGAACGCGGCGGTCCCTCGACGGAGGAAGAGCGCGGTCTCGTGCTCGCGCGCTACTTCCAGCTGATGCTGGATCC
>JADZFZ010000670.1 GCA_020854145.1 Deltaproteobacteria bacterium
CGGGCACGTGGTCGCGCGAGACGGTCGCGATCAACCCCAGCGTTCCGCAGTCGGTCCTCGAGCTCGCCGACGGCCGCGTCGGGATCGCGTTCATCGAGTGGCTGGAGTCGGGCGGCAACACGATCCGGTTCGCGTTCTCCGGGCCCGACGGCTGGACCGTCGCCGATGGGCCCGCCTGCGGCTGCTACGACGTCGAGCTCGTCGAGCGCGATGGGGTGCTCACGGCCGTGTACGAAGGTGGGGGCAACCTGTCGCTGGGCACGTTCGTCGCGCCCGACGGGGTGGACGACGACTGCGACGGCGCGGCGTGGTGAGGCACGCGGGCGCCGCCGCGATCCCTCGCACGGACCGATGGACGATGACGCACACGCGTACACGGGTGCGGCGTGCGCGAGCGAGCCCTCTCCATGGTCCTCGCGACGCTGCTCGCGGGGGCAGCGCCTCGTCACGCGCACGCCCAGTCGCGAACCGATGAGTCGCCCGTCCTCCAGGACGCGACCGGCGGGATCTGGGCGACCGCGACGCTCGACGTGGAGCTGGCGCTGCTGGTAGCGCTCCTCGCGGCCCGGTCTGGAGCGTCGAACGACGACGAGCCGTGGTGCACCGGAGCGTGCGCGTCGTTGCGGGTCGGGCTCGTCGTCGCGGCGCCGATCCTCAGGCAGCCAAGCCGAACCCCGAGCGCATGTGGACCGCGGCGATGGTGCTCGGCCTCATCGCGGCCGGGCACTACGGCGGATCCATCGCGCTCGCGGAAGCGCTGTACGCGGGCGGCGACGACACGGTCCGGGGCGCGTCAGGACGCCAGCGCCGTAGCTCACCCACGTGCTTGATGGGCGCCTGCGTCTACCCGCTCGAGCCCGACACGACGACCTCGGCGCGATGACCGATCGATTCGCGGGCGAAGGCATCCTCGCGCTGGCGGTGGACCTCTACGGAGGGCGCGTGACGGCCGACGCGAGCGAGGCCATGCAGCTCTGGATGGAGATGCAGACCGCCGAGTCCATGCGCGTGATCGCGGTCGCGGCGACGGCGTTGCGCGCACCCGCGCTCGAACGGTCGCGTCGGCGTGACCGGCTTCTGCCTCGGCGGCGCGATGAACATCGCGGCCGCGTGCACCGTGCCAGAGATCGACGCCGCCGCCCCCTTCTACGGGACTCCGCGCGACGAGTTCGCGGACTTCGGGCGCACGAAGACTCCCGTGCAGGGGCACTTCGGCAACAAGGATCCGATCGTCGCGGTCGCGCGCGTCGAGGCGCTCGCCGAGCGCGCGAAGGCCGCCGGACGCCGGTTCGACGTCTGCCTCTACGACGCCGGTCACGCCTTGATGCGCTCGAGCGATCCGCACGCCTACGACGCGCCCTCGGCCGCGCTCGCGTGGTTCCTGCGCGAGACCCTCGCCGGCTGAGGACCGCTCGCGGCTCGCGAGATGCCGGCGCCCGGGCCGCGCCACCGGCACGTACGCGACTTCGGCGGATCAGCGCGTGTCGTCGCGCCGGCGAGCGCGAGCGGTGCGGACGCGCTCGAGGATGCGGACGTCCTCGCGGTCTACGGGACGGTCGGCGATGCGCTTGACGCGAATCAGATCGTCCAGCCCGAGGTATGCGGCTCGCTCCGCTCCGAACGTCGCCTCGACACGGCGTCGGTAGGCCGCCGCGAACGACACGCCGTCGAGGCTCGTGAGGATGTCGATGCGGACGGGGCTCCTACCGAGAACGAGCACGGTGCGCGGGTTGGTCAGCTTCGCCACCGTGATCTCGGGCGCCTCCGCTCCGAGGAACGCGACCACCGCCGCGCGTGTCCGGCGCGCGTTGGCCGGCGACGGATCCACCAGCACGTCGATGTCCTTGGTCGCCCGAGGGCGCGCGTGAAAGGCCACCGCGTATCCACCCACGATCAGATACCGCACGCGGTGGGCGTTCAACGAAGCGATGAGCGCGACGAAATCGGGGAACACGCTGCCCCTTCGCCCTCAGGCAGTCGACCAAGCACGGATGGACCGCGGCCACCCGCTCTGCACCGGTCGTGTGCTCGAGCCAGTAGCGCAGATCGAGCTCGTCGGAGTCATCCAACGACCCCGTGAGCACGACCCACTCGGACCGCGGCGGCACTGGCGGAGCTTACCGCACGAACCGGGCATCCGGCTGCGGGTGGGCGTCGCGATCAGCCGATCCACGCGGCGGCGTCGCGGATCTCGTTCGAGTCGAGCGGCGTGATCGAGCCGTGCAGTGTGACGCGTGCGCGCCCGGCGGCAGCGACAGCGTCTCGCCGACCCCGACCCTGCAGCGCAGGCTCGTGTGCGGACGTCCGGACCGATCTTCGTGTCGAGCGCGTGCGTTGTCGCGAGGGATGCGTCGACATCCGCACCGACGGCCGGAACTGCGGCTCTGCGTGCGTGGGGTCTGTCGCCGCGTGTGACCATGCTAGTACCGCGACACAGGGATCCTGATCGATCGGGATGATCGACCCCACGGTCCGTCACTCGAGAAGCGGCAGACTGGCGGGCTCGACGAGCAGCTCGATGCTGCGCGCCTTGCCCGGGGTGCGACGGATGAAGCGCTTGCTCTCGAGCTCGAGCACCATGCGGTGGACGCTCGGGGGTGTGACCCGGAAGAAGCGCTGCATGTCCGCCTCTGCTGGCGGACAGCGATGGATCTTCGCGTAGGCGTAGATGAACGCGAGGTACTGACCTTGGAGGGCCGTCCAGGGAGAAGTGGGGATCGACACGGCGATCCGAGCATGATCGTCTCGTGCGCGTCCGGGAAGGAGGCGCCGATAGCGGTTCAGTGGAGGGTCGATCTGTGGGAGCACGAGCGGCAGCAGCTCGAGACGTTCATCCGCAGCGGCAGCGCCCTCGTGCGAGAGGTCAAGCGCGCTCAGATTCTGTTGGCCGCGGATGCGGGCAAGATGGACGAGGAGATCTCCTCGACACTGTCGGTGGGCACCTCGACGGTGTTCCGTGCGAAGCGACGTTCGTGGAGGGAGGGGTCGAGTGCGTCTGCCCAAGAAGGAGCTCAAGCCCTGGCAGCACAAGATGTGGTGCATCCCGAAGGTCGACGCCGAGTACGTGGCGCGGATGGAGGACGTGCTCGATCTCTGCGAGCCCGACCCGAGCACACAGCGGGGTGTACCGACGGAGCCGGTCGTGTGCTTCGACGAGTCGCCGGTGCAGATCATCGCCGAGACGCGTACGCCGCTGCCGGCCGAGCCGCTCAGGACGGCAGGCCTGGCAAGCCCAAGCGCCAAGACTCCGAGTACGAGCGCAACGGCACCGCGAACCTGTTTGTCGTCATGGACGCGCACCGGCCGTGGCGGCACGATGAAGCACACCCACGCGTGTCCGAAGCTCCGGCAGCGCGCAGAAGCAGCGGTCAGACCGTGAACCACCAGTCGTGGAGCCGGACGTAGCCGGCGCCGGACACGTCCTCCGTCACGACCATCCCCCAGCCGACGCCGTCGTACCGAGTGCCGGGGCGCACCAACGGCCCTTCGTTCCGGAACTCGACGACGCCGTCGGTCTCGACGACGCGCACGAGATCGTGCACGCGCTGATCGCCCACCGGCCGGGCCTGCAGGAACGCGCCCGCGCCGAGGAGCCAGAAACCCAGCCGACCGCCTTCGCCGAGGTCGAGCTGCGCCAGCGGCGCGTCGTCGAACGGCCGCATCGGCGTGTGAGCCCTGACGACCACCCGTGGCTCGGTCCGATCGAGCGTGATCACGCGCTCTCGACCGGCGCCGACGAGGTAGCTCGCGCGCGCCGGGCACGGGCCGAGGACGACCTGCTCGCGCGTGCGCAGGTCCAGCTCGACCAGCGACTCACCGTCTCCGAGCAGCGCGCGCTCGTCGGTCGGGTGACCCGCGAGCCACCACCGCTTGCTCTCCGTCTCGTGGAGCGCCACCTCGCCCCCCGGCTCGAGGAGCACCAGCTCCTGTCGGTTCGCGCCGAGGATGTTCCCGACCAGGCCCGCGCCGACCCGACCCTCTCGGGTGCGGAACGTGACGCCCGCCAGGTCGCGAAGCCGCGTGTCGCTCCAGCACGGGGCGAAGCACCGCTTGCGCTCCTCGGTGGAGAGGTGGCGCGGAACCTCGCCGGGGATCCCGCGGAGCTGCACGCCGGCCGCGCGCGGCGCAGGCAGCTTGCCCTCGACGGCGCCGCTGACGTCGAGGACGTACGCCGCGTCGGGCGTGGCGAACCGCACCTCTCGCCGACCGGCCGGAAACGCCGCCGCGACCCCTCCCTCCGCGGCCGGATCGGGCGGTCCCTCGAGCGGCACGAGCCGCCGATCGACGACCCCGACGTAGGTCGTGAGCGCGGGCTCGACCCGGCGCACGACCACGACCCGACCGCACGTCGCCACCGTCTGACCGTCGACCTGGAGGTTGTCCACCTCCTCGAACCGACCGCTGTCGGGGCTGCGCACGAGCAGCAGCAGGAACGCGCGCGCGCCCTCGCCGATGCGCGCCACGATCGTGTCGTCGTCGCCGACGTAGTCCGCGTCCCACAGGCGCGCGGACTCGCGAACGGACTCACATCCGGTGACGGCGACCCGCGGCGATCCCTCGACGGGGTACTCGACGACGTGACCGCCGCCCACGCCCTGCCGCTCGAGCTTGGTGTCGAAGTAGACGAGGAACGCCCGACCCGACGGCGACGGCTTGATCCAGCGGAGCTTGTGCTTCGGCACCAGATCGAACGCGCGCGTGCCCTCCCCCGCCGAGACCAGCAGCTTGGTGACCAGCACCTTCTTGAGGACGGCGGCCAGCTCGGGCGGCGGGACCCCGTCGGGGTCGACGTGATGCCCGGCGAGCGCGCCGTTGGACGCCCGCACGAAGTGCTTCTCCTCGCAGGCAGCGAACCGCGCGAGCTCGTCCGCGCTCAGCTCGATCGGGGGCAACCGCTCCGACTCGATCCATCTCATGGGGCGCGAACGTACGCTCGATGGCCACCTCGCGCACAGCCACATCTTGTCGTCGCGGGCTCGCTGCGAGCTTCAATGGGGCCGGGCGCGGTCTGCCGTCGGCCCGCCCCGTGCGGGCCACGCATGTCGGGTCGTTGTACGCTCTCGGCATGACGTCCGCCGCGCCGGTCTCGCGTCCGCTGACGCACCACGACCTGGAGCACACGCCCGACGACGGCAACCTCTACGAGGTCATCGACGGAGAGCTCTACGTGTCGCCCTTCCGCGGCTACGCCCACCAGAACGCCGTCGGCGAGCTGTTCGCCATCCTCCATGCGCACGTGCGTGCGCGCCGCATCGGCAGAGTCCTCACGGCGGGGCTCAAGGTCCCATCGATGCGCCGCTCCCCGCTCGTGCCCGGCCGTGTCGGCGTCGAGCGCTCGGGAGTCGAGCAGACCCGCGTCGAGCTCGCTTGCGTCGGACATGCGGGTGGCAGCCGTGAGCCGCGGGAGATGGCGCGCCTATCGATCGAGCCATTCCACTCCATCCACGATTCGGGTCCGATGTTCGGCCTGTCGATCGCGGGGCGATGAGTCGCGGCGCCGGACCTCGACTGCGGCCGCGACGTCGATCTCGCGCCAATCTTCTTCCTCGTCGGCGCTTGGTTCGGCATGCTCCTCTTGGGGTGATTGACATGATCGCGTTCGCGTACGTGTATGCAGCCCCGGAATACGTGGTGCCCATGTCGCTCGTCCCGCTCCTCGAGCCGACGGCGGAGCGCACGTCGTTGGGCGTGGCAGGCGCCTTCTGAGCTTCGGAGGCGACGTGGGCTACCAATGTCCGTCGTGCTCGACACCGAACCGCGACGGCGCGCTGTTCTGCAACATGTGCAAGATGCTCTTCGGCAAGCTCGACGCCGCGCGCGTCGAGGAGCGTCCAGCGCCGCGGCGGACGCCGGCTGCTGCCGCGACGACGGACACGCCTGTGGCAAAGGCACCGCTCCTGCCGAGCGTCGCCGAGCTCGACGGCGACACGCTCGTGGACGGGAAGCCACCCGTCGAGACGGTGGTGATCCGTGTGCTCGACCGCGGCGTGCCTCTTCTCGCGGGCGAGCCGAAGCGACGCAGCGCATCGGACGCCGACCCCGCGGCGGTGGAGCCGCGGCGCTGGCGCGGCGTGACGCTCCACATCCTCGGCCGTCACCACGACGCGATCGGGTGCCTCAAGCGCGCGCTCGAGCTGGACCCGAGCCACGTCGCGACCTGGCGCGACCTCGCGCTCGTCGAGGTCGACGTGGGCCGCACCGAAGGCGCGCGACGATCGCTCGTCGAAGGGCTGCGCGCGCTGTCGCCGGGTGCGCAGCCCGAGCTCGAGGCGGACGTGCGCGCGCTTCTCGCCCGGCTCGCGACGAGCGGCTGAGCTCGCCACGAGCTCGAAGCTCGTCGCAGAGATCGCGAAGCTCGACGATCGCATCGCGGAGAGGATGGGCATCGAGCTTTGGCGGTCGGCGTTGCTCGCGATCGCGCAGCGCAAGCAGCGCACGCGAGCACGTGGCTCGGACCGCTCTCGGCACGCTGGATCCGTCGCGCCCAGCCGTACAGCGGCGACCGCTACGGAACGCACCACCCGCTCCACGTGGGCCGGAGGTGCTCGTCGCGTTCCACCACGGCGACCCCGATCGTCCGGTCATCGTGGGCGCGGTCCCCAACGCGGCGACCCTCCCTCCCGCCGTGATCGACAACTCCACGCAGCCCGAGCGACTCGTCGACGCGGAACATCCCGTCGTCCACGTCGATCCGGACGATGTCTGGAGCGTCCCCCCGGACGCGACGGTTCGACATCAGGTCACGGTCGAGGATGAGCAATACGGCGCAGCGCTCACGGTGAGCTCGAGCCACGATTTCGTCGCAATCGTGGCGTCGAGGGGCGAGAGAGTGAGCCGGGTGAGGGCTGCGGTGACGGCACGGCGATGGTCACCGCTCGGTGAGCTGCGCTCCGCGCGGCGCGGTGCGATCGGGCCCGAGGCGATCGAGCAGGCCGAGCAAGCCGTCGAGGATCGTGAACGGGTGCGGCGGGCAGCCCGGGATGAAGAGATCGACGGGGACCACCGACGCGGCGCCGTCGTGGACCTCGTCGTGGCCCGCGTGGGGCCCCCCGGAGATGGCGCAAGCGCCCACGGCGATCACGATCTTCGGCGGCGGCACCGCGTCGTAGGTCTTCTTCAGCGCGAGCTTCATGTTCTCGGTCACCGGCCCGGTGACGAGCAGCCCGTCGGCGTGTCGCGGCGACGCGACCATCTGGATCCCGAATCGGCCGAGGTCGAACACGATGGTGCCGAGGACGTTGACGTCCGCTTCGCAGCCATTGCAGCCTCCTGCGCTGACCTGCCGCAGCTTGAGCGACCTGCGGAACAATCGGAGCATCTTCCCGTCGAGCGCCCGGACGCGATCGATCATCCCGCTGCGCACGACGAGATCGTGGCGCGTGCGCGCCGCCATCCGATGCTCGGTGGTGAATCGGATTGCACCTTCGGGACACGAGTCGGTGCAATCCGTGCAGAAGAGACAACGCCCCAGATCGAGCGCCAGGCCACGCTCGTCCTTCGTGATCGCGTCCGTCGGGCACGAATCGACGCATTGCCGGCAGTCCTCGGGACAACGCGTCGAGTCGATCGTCGGATGCCCGCGGAATCGAGGGGGCAAGCTCGGAGGCTCGTCCGGGTACGCCACCGTGCGATGCCCCTGCGTGAGCCGCGAAAGGAGGATCTTCCACATGCGCTACCTGCCTCCGTGATCCCGGCGCACGAACGCGCGTGCGCCCACGGGACCAGGCTTCCTCTCCCCGCACGGGCAGAGGGCAGTCGTGAGGGTCGAGCCGCAGGACGCCGTCATAGATCGTGACCGCAATAGGAGAGATTGAAGCTCTTGTTGCAGAGCGGGAAATCCGAGATCTGCTGGTCGCGGAGCGACATCGCGAGCCCGGTCCAGTTGTGGAACGAGGGATCGACCACTTTGTAGCTGCGGAAGCGTCCCGCTTCGTCGGTCGTCGCGACGTGGCAGATCTCGCCACGCCAGCCCTCCACGAGCGACACGGCCAGCATCTCGGGACGCAACGCGGCCGGCTCGCGTCTCGGGCTCGTGCGCGGCAGCTCGCCGAGCTGCGTCCGCACGTAATCGATCGAGCGCTCGATCTCGAGCCATCGCACGTACGCGCGCGCGAAGACGTCTCCCGACTCCGCCATGGACGTCGGGATGTGGACCATCCGATAGACGCCCGAAGGGTGCGTCTTGCGCACGTCGCGCCTCAGCCCGCAGGCGCGTGCCGCAGGACCCACGAGCCCGAGCGCGAGGGCCGTCTCCGGCGCGACGCGGCCGGTGTCCTCGAATCGCGCCATCACCGTGGACGATCCCCAGAGAAGCTGCGCCGCGTCGGTCACGTCGTGCTCGGCGGCCGACAATCGATTCTGCAATTGCGCCACGAGGCCGTCGTCGACGTCGAATGCGACGCCTCCGGGGCGAATCAATCCGCGACCGAATCGGCTGCCGCAGAGCAGCGCGGTCGCATTGAGGAAATCGCCGCGCAGCCGCCCGCAATAGGAGGCCGTCGGCAGGAAACCGACGTCGCCCGCGAGCGCGCCGAGATCTCCCGTGTGATTGGCCAGTCGCTCCAGCTCGAGCGCCACGCCCCGGAGAGCGCACGCACGCGGGGTGGCGCGTGTCCCCGAGAGCGCCTCGACGATCTGCGAATAGGCGGTCGCGTGACCGACCGTCGTGTCGCCGGCCAGAGTCTCCATGTGATGGATCGTCCGTTTACCCGGGCCTCCGACGAGCTTCCGCTCCACCCCACGGTGCTGGTAGCCGAGCGAGATCTCGAGATGGAAGACCTGCTCGCCGTGACACTGGAATCGAAAGTGCCCGGGCTCGATCACGCCCGCGTGCACCGGGCCGACCGCGACCTCGTGGACCTCTTCGCCCTCGAGGCGGAAGAAGTCCGTGACCCCGACGACGGGCCACGTGCCGGCAGGACGATCCCAGGCGTCGTGCCCCGGCCGATGGCTCGGGTGGAATCGCACCGGCTTGAGCCAGGGATGGCCCTGCAATCGGATTCCCCATTGCTCGGCCATCTCGCGCTCGAAGAGGTGGACCTCCGGACAATCGGGGGTCATGGACGCGAGCCCGTCCTCGCCGACGACCGTGGAGGCACATTCGAGCAGCCCCGTGTCGTCGTCCGCGAGGACCACGATCAGCTCGATCGAGGCCGCGTCGGGCGCCCCGCTCGCGGGGGGCACGCCGAACAACGCGCTCACGCGGCGGCGGTGCGCCGCTGCACCGATCACCAGCGCGCGAAACGCGTCGAGCGCGAGCCGAGGCAGGTCGGCCCGTGCGACGGCATGACCGTTCGGTATGGCGAGCACCTCGGTCATCGGCCGGTCTCCACGTACACGGCGGCTGCACGGATCGCGGCATCCATCGGCGCGGGGACCCACACCCCGAGGATCGTCACCGCGACGAGCAGCAGGAGCGCTGGCCCGACCGTGCCGAGGCTGTCGCGATAGCCCGTTTCCTTCAGGTCCTTCGGAGGCTCCCCCTGCACGACCGCGAGCACGGTGGCCGACATCCCGACGAACACCACGAACAGGAGCACCAGGAACGCCGCGGCGATCCCGTAGCGCCCGTTGGCGACGGCACCTCGGAGGATGGTGATCTCGCTGAGGAACGGGGCGAAAGGTGGTGCGCCCGTGACCGCGAAGAAGCCCACGAGGAACAACGTCGCCGAGGCGGGCACGCGTCGGAGGGCGCCGCTCACGCGGTCGATCGTCTTCGCGCCGTAGGCGCGATGGATGTTCGCGGCGGCCATGAACATCACGCCCTTCGTGAGCGCGTTGTTCACCAGGTGCAGCATGGAGCCGAACGCGGCCAGACCGCCGACGCCGATCCCGAGCACGAGGATGCCCATGTGCTCGACGCTCGAGTACGCGAGCATGCGCTTGTAGTCGGGCTGGCGCGCCATGAAGACGCCCGCGACGGCCATCGAGAGCAACCCGATGACGACCAGGAGCTCGCGCGCGAAGGGCCCTTCGCCGGCGGCCGCGCAGATCTGGTAGAAGCGCAGGAGCGCGAGGAACGCGCACGTCGTGAGCCCGCCCGCCATGAGCGCGCCGACGAGCCCGGGTGCCTCGCCGTAGGCGTCCGGCTTCCAGGTGTGCATGGGCGCCAGGCCCATCTTCGTGCCGTAGCCGACGAGCAGCACCACGAAGGCGGTGTGCAGCCAGGGGCGCGAGAGCAAGCGCGCGTCGAGCACGAGATCGGCGATGAGGAGGGAGCCGTGACGCCCGGCGTGCAGCGCGGAGTACGCGAGGAAGAGCGTGCCGAGGAGCGCGAGCGCGATCCCGACCGCGCCGATGAGCAGGTACTTCCAGGTCGCCTCGATGGAGCGCGGGTTCTGGTTGAAGATGAGCAGCGGCGCCGAGACCAGCGTGTTGGCCTCGAGCGCGATCCACATGAGCCCGAGGTGCTGCGACTCGACGATGAGCGTCATCATCCCGAGGAACGCGAGCAGCGCGCCGCAGAGCACGCGGTTCGGACGCCCGGGTCGCAGCCGCAGGTACGTCGGGACGTAGAGCGAGCACGCGAAGAAGAGCCCGGAGACGAGCGGGAGCGCGACACGTCCGAGCTTGTCGATGACGAGCCAGTCCGAGTACGCGGTGCCGTGACCGTCGCGCACGGCGAGCAGCACGAGCACCAGTTGCAGGCCGCCGCCGACCGGCACGAGCCACGGCCGAACGCGCGGCGAAGGCACGGCGAGCGCGGCGAGCGCGAAGACGAGCGGCAGGACGAAGAGCGCGATCGCCAACGCGTCACTCCTCCTTGAGCTGCTCGAGGTGCGTCACGTCGAGCGACGCGAACTCTCGGTTGATGTGGTTCATGACGATGCCGATGACGAAGATGGCGACGAGCAGGTCGAGCAGGACGCCGATCTCCACGAGGTAGGGCATCGCGTCGTGCAGCGTCAGGCCCATCATGAAGATCCCGTTCTCGAGGACGAGGTAGCCGACGACCTGCGTGATCGCCTTGCGGCGCGACGTCAGGATGAGGAAGCCGACGAGCACGGTCGCGAGCGCCGCGGGCACCAGCAACGAGCCGCGGTGCTGGGGCGCGAGAGGGAGCCGATCGGCGTAGAGCACCGAAGCGCCCGTGGCCACGGCGCCGAGGAGCAGCGACACGACGGAGCTGACGTAGGGCTCGATCTCGCGCCGGATGGCCGCGTCGCGGAGCGCGCGGTGGAGCATGAGCGGGATGAGCACGCCCTTGATGGCGATGGTCGCGAGACCGACGAGGATCGGGCGCACCGCGAAGCCGCCGTGCACGAGCACCGTGAGCCCGCCGAGCACGGCTCCCTGGAAGGCGGAGGTGTTGATCGCCGTACGCAGCCTGCTCGTGCCGAGCAGGAGGAAGTTGAGCATCAGGATCAGCACGAGGAGCGGTTCGACGGCCGGCATCGCTTCACCTCACCAGGAGCACGGCGCCGAAGGCCGAGATCAAGCCCGCCGCGATGAGGATGTTCGCGACCTGCGGCAGGCGCAGACGCGCCATCACGGACTCCACGACGCCCACGACGACGGAGAGCAGCAGCGTTGCCCCGACGAACACGGCCCATGCGAGCCACGGGTCTCGGCCCGCGCCGGGCAGGGCCACCGCGATCAGCACGGCCCCGAACACGAAGAGCTTCATCGCGGCGCCGTAGAGGATCACGGCGAGAGGCGGGCCCCCGTGGTCGAGCACCATGACCTCGTGGATCATCGTGAGCTCGAGGTGCGTGTTCGGGTCGTCGAACGGGATGCGGCTGTTCTCGGCGAGCAGCACGACGAACCAGCTGACGAGCACGGCCGCGAGCGCCGCGCTCGAGGTGGACCACATCGCCGTGACGGCTTGGCCCATCATCACGGAGAGCGAGTAGGAGCCCGACGAGCGCGCGAGCACGAGCATCCCGAAGAACACCGCCGGCTCGGCGAGGCACGCGAACGTCGCCTCGCGGGCACCGCCCATGCCTTCGAAGGCGGAGCCGGTGTCGAGCGCGGCGGCGACCGTGAAGAACCGACCGAGCCCGAGCGCGTACGCGAAGAGCACGAAGTCGCCGTCGAACCGCACCGGCGCCGCGTGGCCGCCGAGAGGCACGAGCAACGCCGCACAGAAGGTCGTCGCGAGCCCGACGGCGGGACCCGCGAGGAAGATCCACGAGGTCGTCTTGCTGAGCACGACCCCTTTGCCGAGGAGCTTCGCGAGGTCGTGGTAGGGCTGCAGCAGCGGCGGCCCGGCGCGACCCGCGAAGAACGCCTTGGTCTTGTTGACCACGCCGATCATCAGGGGCGGAAGCGCCAGGACGAGCAGGAGATGGATGACGGCGTGCGCGACGGCGATCACGGTCATCTCCAGAGCAGGAGCACGATGAGCGTGCCGAAGATGTAGAGGAGATAGAGGTGGAGCTTGCCGTGCTGGATCGGGCGCAGACGGCCGAGCAACCGCGCCGCGAGCCGGAAGGACGGCACGAGCACCCGGTCGAGCACCGTGTCGGGAACGTGGCTGTGGAAGGACCCGCTCTCCGGGAAGAGGCCCTCGAGCTTCGGCGGGTGGACGCTCGGCCGGAGCACGAACGCGAGCAACGCGATCAGCCGTTCGGCGAAGGACGACGACGTGTACTGCATGCGCGCGCTCGGAGCGGCGTAGCCGCAGTCCCACGTGCCCACGGCCGGCTCGGCGGCGGTGCTCCGCGCGCGCCGGACGAGCCACCACGTGAGGAGCACGATCACGACCAGCAGCCCGGCGCTGGTCGCCGAGATCCAGACGACGGGAGCCATCGACGAGAGCGCGGGCGCAGAGCGCGCCCCGGGCCCGATCCACGCGGCGACGACGACGTCGAGCGCCATCGACACCACGGGCGCGCCGAGGCCGACGAAGGCGCAGCCGGCGGCGAGGATCGCCATCGGCACGAGCATCGGCCTCTCGGGATCGTGCGCATTCGCGCCGTCGGCGGAGCGCGGCTCGCCGAGGAAGACGGCGCCGAACACCTTGACGAAGCAGGCGACCGCCAACGCGCCCACGAGCGCGAGCGCGGGTGCGCCGAGCGCGCCGGCGAGCCACATCCCGTCGTGCGACGTCGCCGCACGGAAGAGGCCGAGGTACACGAAGAGCTCGCTGACGAGACCGTTGAGCGGAGGCAGCCCGCAGATCGCGACCGCGCCCACCAGGAAGAGCAAGCTCGTGCGCGGCATCCTGCGCGAGAGCCCGCCGAGGCGATCGATCTGGCGCGTGCCCGTGGCGTGCACGACGGCTCCCGCGGCGAGGAACAGCAGGCCCTTGAAGAGGCCGTGATTCCAGACGTGGAGCAGCGAGCCGGCCAGGCCGAGCACGACGAGGTCGGACCGTCCGAGGCTGCGACCGAGCACGGCGACGCCGAGGCCGAGGAAGATGATCCCGATGTTCTCGACCGAGTGATAGGCGAGCAGGCGCTTGAGATCGTGCTGCCCGATCGCGAACCAGACGCCCAGCACGCCCGACAGGATGCCGACCGCGACCAGCGCGTAGCCCCACCACGCAGGCGGTGACGGCGCGAGCGACGTCAGACGCACGAGGCCGTAGATCCCCGTCTTGATGAGCACCCCGGACATGACGGCCGACACGTGGCTCGGTGCGTTCGCGTGCGCGCTCGGGAGCCAGACGTGGAGCGGCATCGCGCCGGCCTTGAGCCCGAAGCCGCACAAGCCGAGCACGAAGATCGCGTCGCCGAGCGGAGAGCTCAACGCCGCGGGCCACCGGTCCATGTGGAGGTCCGCACCCGCGCCCGCGGAGGAGCCTGCCGCGCCGAGCAGCGCGAACATCGCGAAGAGGCACAACGTCCCCGCGCGCGTCGAGAGGATGTAGAGGTACCCGGTGTCGCGCACCGCCGGCAGGTGATCCTCGGTGCTGACCAGGACGAACGCGGAGGCCGCCATGACCTCCCATCCCGCGAGGAAGAGGATCCCGTTGCGCGCCACCACGAGGAGCAACATCCCGGCGGTGACCGCTCCGTAGAAGACGCGCAGCTTGCGGCCGTCGCGCGGATGGTCGCGTTGCGGCCAGTACGCGAGGCCGTACCAGGCGCCGAGCCCCGCGAGCAGCGCGATCTGCAGCACGAACATCGCGGAGATCGCGTCCACGCGGATCGCGAGCTGCCCGCCGGGCACGGGCCAAGGCGCCGAGAGCTCCTGCGACGTCCCGCCGAAGAGCGCGACGAGCGCGGCGACCGCTGCGCAGACGGCGGCGACGGTCATGGCGCCGGTGAACAGGCGCTCGCGCGCAGGTCCTTGGCGCGGTGAGAGGAGCCCCGGGACGCCGCTCAGCGCGGAGATCACCACAGCGGTGACGACGAGCCACTCGCTCACCATGGCGAGACCGCCCGCATCTCAGTCGTCCCCTTCCGACGCGGCCGGAGCCGGGGGCAGATCGGGCATCGACCTGCGCGCCGTCTCGACGCGTGCCGCCTCGGCGACGAGCTCGTCGAGGTCCGCGCCGCGGTCGAGCGCCGCACGGAAGCCCGGGTCGAGCAGCGCGCGCATGACGTGAGCGAGCATCTGCAGGTGGGTGCGGATCGTGGGGCTGACGAGCAGCACCATCGTGCGGATGGGCTCGCCGTCGGGCGCGTCGTCGAAGCGCACCGGCGAAGCGAGGTACGAGACGCTCGCGGTGGGCTCGGCGCCGGGCGCGATGACCGGTTGGCGCACGTGCGGGATGGCGATGCCGCCGCCGACGGGCGTCGCGCTCGCCTGCGCGCGTGCAGCCAGGACCTCGGCCACGAGCTCGCGATCCACCGTGGGTGGCATCGGCGTGCGCTCGACGATCTCGCGGATCGCCGTCTCGCGATCCGACGAGGGCACGTCGCGGTGGACGCCGCCCGCGCGCAGGGCCTCGGCCAGGCTCGGCGCGCGATCTTCGGGATCGAGCCCGGCGTCGAACGCCTCGAGGGAGATCGACATCCCCCGGCTCGTCGCCCACTCGAGCACGTCGGTGCGGTTGAAGCGGACCTGCTGGCGCACGCGCTGGAACGGGATCTCGCCCTGATCGACCCACCGGTAGATCTGACGCTCGCTCGCGTGGAGCAGAGCCGCGACCTCGCGAACGCTCAGCTGCACGGGGCCCTCCTCGGGCGGGCGCAGAAGCCTGATCCGCACGCCACTTCCCTGCGGACGTCGTCACGTGGCATGCCTTGCGCGGCGTGCCTCCTCGTCAGCGACTGGACGACGTCCTCTTGCAGCCGGTGCTCGTGTCCTCGGCGATGCGCGCGCTCGACCGCATCCTGCGGACGATCGCCAACAAGGACGTCGTGGTGACGTTCATCGGCGAGAGCGGCACCGGCAAGGAGATCCTCGCGCGCCGCCTGCACGAGCTGTCGTCGCGGCGCGGAGGACCCTTCGTCCCGATCAACTGCGCGGCCATCCCCGACACGCTCTTCGAGAGCGAGCTCTTCGGGCACGAGAAGGGCTCGTTCACGGGCGCGAGCGCGCGCGCGCGCGGCAAGATCGAGGCTGCGTCGGGAGGCACGCTGTTCCTCGACGAGATCGGCGAGATGCCTCTGTCGGTGCAGGCGAAGCTGCTGCGGTTCCTGGAGAACCGGAAGTTCATGCGCGTCGGTGGCACCACCAAGATCACCGTCGACGTCCGGCTCGTGACCGCGACCCTTCGGCCGCTCGCCGACGAGGTGAAGGCGGGCCGCTTCCGCGCCGATCTCCACTACCGCATCCAGGGAGTCACGCTTCACGTGCCGCCCCTGCGAGAGCGACGCGCCGACATCGCGCCTCTGACGCGCGTGCTCCTCGCGGAGGCCGCCGCGCGCCACGGCACCGAGCTCCCCCGGCTCGCACGCGTCGTGACCGCTGCGTTCGCGCGCTACGACTGGCCGGGCAACGTGCGCGAGCTGCGCAACGTGGTCGAGCTCGCGTGCCTGATGCGAGGCGGCAGGTCCGTGCGCCTTCGCGACGTGCCCGAGCCGCTGCAGCGAGCGGCCACCTCGGGCTCGCCGGAGGACGCGAGCGCGCCGGGCGCCGGCAACCGTCTCGTGATCGACATGGACGACCCGCTCGACGTGAGCATCGAGCGCATCGTGCTGGCCGCGCTCGCGTGCGAGGGAGGCAATCGTTCGCGCGCCGCGCGTCGGCTCGGCATCGGCCTGCGCACGATGCAGCGCTACGCCGGCCGTCTCGGCGTCCCGCCACCATCGCGCGCCTGACGACGGGTCACGAAGCATCGTCGTCCTCGGGCTCGGGCGCGATGCGCGAGCGAAGCGCGTCGAGGATCGTGAAGCCCCACGCGGGTCGCGGCAGAACGACGGGTCCGTCCTGGCTTCGCCTCGCCGGGTCACCGAGCGTCGCGAAGCGTTGCGGCGTCCGCGTGACCAGCACGAGGAACACGGGCGGAACGCGCGCGAGCAGCGGCGTCACGGCGTCGAGCACGGCGGTGGTGGCGAAGTCGTCCGGGAACAACACGATCGCCGACGAGCCCGGCGCGAGCTCGGAGCAGCGCGCGAGATCGAGAGTGCGGTCCGTCGAGACGCCGGCCGCCCCGAGGTAACGCTCGAGCGCCGCGACGGTGTGCGGGTTGCCGGAGACGATCGTGACGTGAACGGCCCGATCGTGCGGCGCGCGGCGCGCGTGCATCGGGCGCCCCTCGTGCAGCGCACGTGCCTCGTCGTCCTCGTGAAGCTGGCAGCGGTGGAGCCGCGCATCCGATGGCGTAGGAGCGAGCTGGGAGCGTGTTACGCCATGTTGGCGTAGCTCCGGCGTGAAGAACTCGAATTTACGCCAATGTTGTGCTGATTGGCGGGGCCCTCACCTCGCGTGGCGGGGAGAGGGGACGCGGTTGATCGTCCAGCGGGTGCGATCCCCGCCCGGCGAAGGGATAGCCCACCCAGCCGGTAGCGAGCCTTGCGACGGGAGCGGCAACGCGTCGGGCGATGCGTAGGTGCGCGAGCGTGTGGGCCGTGGGGAACGCGGGCACGAAAAGTTACCGATTCCGGGTGCCGAGGGTGCTCGAATGCTCGAAGGCGACGGCGGTCTCTCCCGCGGCGGGCGAGGGGGAGGTCGCACCCGGCGGGGTGTACGACCACGGCGGCAAGAGGACGGTCCAGTCACCTGGGAGGCCCACGTTCCTCCTCGGCAATATCCGGTGCGACGGAGAACCGGTACCAGACTCCGACGCGCCAGCGGATGCGTGCGCGGCCGGCCAAGTCACGCACGTGGCTTCGCGAAGAACAAGCACCCGCGAACGGGAACCCGAGGGACGGTTCCACTCGCCGCTGCGTCGCTGCGTGGTTTCCGCGTCTGCGTCCCCTCCCGAGCCCGCGTCGCCCATGTCCGGCGCAGGCCCGGTGTCCGAGCTGCCGGCGTCCGCGCTCGTCGTCGTCGCCGCATGCCGCTGCGACGAGGACCACGAGCACGAACGCGGAGGGCTTCAATGGACCATGATCTCGGCGCTGCCGGAGTGGCTCGTCGGGCCTTCGACCACGGTGCCGTTCGTCATGACCTCGGCGTTGCCGGTCGCGACGATCGATTGGCGTCCGCCCGTGATGCGTCCTCCGTTGAGCACCACCTCGGCGGAACCCGACGCGCTCAGCGCGACGAGCGTCGAGCGCAACGTGCACTGGTTGCACACGACCTCGCACGAGCCCGACGCCATGATCGCGGGGCCCGCGGCGCCGTCGATCACGACGCCCGTGCGCACGATCTCCTCCGATCCGGCGCACACGATGGGGGGCGATGCACCTGCTACGGAGGGCGCGGCGGCTCCCGGATCCGGCGCGACGGCAGCCGGCGTCGGAGCAGGCGCAGGGGTCGGGGCGGTCGTCGGATCCACGCTCGGCGCGGGAACCGTCGGTGCGGTCGGTGGGGTCGGTACGGTCGGGATGCCGCCGATGTTCACGGCGCCGCCCGGCCCGGTCTGCAGGCGTAGGCCGCCGATCTCGACGGTCGATCCGGTCGGCGTCTGCTGGGCGACGATCGCTCCCAAAGGTCCGCCCACCACGGCCGTCTGCTCGCCCGGCCGCTGCGTCGCGACGATGGCGCCGCCGGGCCCGCCCACCGTGGCGCGCGAGCCCTCGGACGATTGCGTCGCGGTGATCGTCGCGGGCGGGCTCGAGCCGCTGCTGCTCGACAGCAGGTCACCCGGCGACGACGGTGATCGCGACAATCCACGATGCGTAGGAACCGAGCTTCACGGCCCCTCCCTTTCGTCCTCGAGTGTCGCTGCTTACGCGCCGCGAGGCAGCGATATTTCGCGCCCGTGATTGCCGTCGGTCAAGGTGTGGGCGGCGGCATGCCGATGCCGCGCGCGTAGACCTTCGTCGAGTGATCACACGCGTCGAGCGCGCTCGTGTCCTCCACGCGCAGCGTGTGGGTGTACGTCCCCGGCGGGCGTCCTGATGGGCTCGCCGGCTGCCGCGATGTGCCTCGCGGACGTCGTGATCGCTCGTCTCGCGCACGAGGGCGGGCGGCAGGGGCGCGAGGAACGTCGCCTCGACCGACGCGATGGCCACGTGCTCCGCGTCGCACGCGAGCTCGGTCGGCTCGGTGCCAGCGGGAAGGTCGATCGCGAAGGGGTGATCACGCGCTCCCAGCGGCGGGTCGCCAGGTCGATGCGGTCGACCGCCGGCCCGGCCGCGGACCACACCGATCCGTCTCGGCAAGAGAGGTAGTTCGGTTGGTAGACGTCGTCGGCCAGCGTCTCGACGGCTCCTCCGCCGATGGCGGCACGCCGCACGGATCCGTGCGCGTTCATGGTGTTTCCGTGGATGAGCCGAGGCGTCGCCCAGAAGACGTGCTCCCCTTCCAGGTAGAGCGACCATGGATGGTGATCGCGGTGGAGCACGCGCGTCTCGTCGCCCGAGCGCACCACGACGCGCCGGTGTCGCGCTCGGTCCAAGCCGCGACGCCGTCGGTCGCGGCGACCGCTCGCACGGCTCGATCGGTGATATGCGTGGTGGTGCACGAGCTGCCGTCGAGCGTGACGCGCACGAGCCAGTCGTCACCGCCGATCACCACGTGCGGCGTCACGACCGCCAGGCACCGCGCACCCGGCCCGATGCGCCGCCACGCGAGCGCGACCCCGGCACCCGTCGGACGAGCCGTCACTCGGCGAGAGCATAGTACGCTCGGTCTGCCCCGTACCGCGCCGCTGCGCGATCACCCGAATGAGGAGCGACCGGATGGAACGTGAGCGAAGCCCGTCGTCGTTGGCCGCGTGCCCGTCGTGCAGCCGACACGTTCGCGTGGCGGAGAGTCGTTGCCCGTTCTGCGCGTGCGTCTTCGATGTGGCGCTCGCGCCTCGCCCGCCGCATGCCGTGGCTGGCAGCCTCACGCGAGCGGCGGTCTTCTTCGGAGGTGCGACGCTCGCGGCGTCGTGCGGCCCGCGCGGCGGAGACGAAGCGCGACCCGAGGCCGTGACGACCGAGAGCATCGCGCAGCCGTACGGCGTTCCCGTGCCGCCCGATCCACCGAGGCATCCTCCTCCGCCGGGCGCCGCCGTGCCGCCCGACGACGAAGACGGCGGAGCGGACGACTCGGGCGCACCCGACTCGGGCTCGGATGCCGATCCATGGGGCGGTCGTACCGGCATCGACATCGGCGCCATCGGCCAGCCCTACGGCATCAGCGCGATGCCGCTGCCACGGGAGGCGACCCAGATCGGCCGAGGCGCGCTACCGGCGAAGCGTCCTCCGCGCAATCGCCCTCGCTGACCGACTCGTCGAGCTCGCCGATGCGCGCGTCCCGGCTGCCGACGCGGGCGGGGCGGCAGATACGGGCCGCGCCGTCGAGCAGCTCCATCGCGAGCCACGGAAGCTCGGTCTCCGCATCGACGCCGGCCGCGATCACCTCGACGACGTGCTCGCTCTCGAAGTGCGACCCCCGACGACCCGACCCGGCTCGAGCCGTTTCGGCACGCGCCGTGTCGCTCGCGTGTCGGGCGAATGATCGGCACGATTGCTGGCATGGGCCGCAGGTCATCTCTCGTGCGCTCGCTCGGCGCCGCCGCGCTCGTCGCGGCCGGTGCGGCGTGCGAGTCGTCGGAGATCGTGACTTGCGGATTCGGTGGCGAGCGGCAGCAGATCGCGGGCGAGACCTACTGCGTCTACTCGTCCGACGACGTCCGGCAGGCCAGGCCCGACTTCCGCTGCCCCGCGCGCGTGCCGTACCGGATCGACCTCGAAGGCGCGGTCGTCTGCACGACGCGCGACGCTTCGAGCCCGGCGGACCTGCCTGCGGAGGTGTGCCGCCTCGTCGAGCGCACCTGCGGCGTGGACTTCGACGGCGGGGGCTCGCCCGACGCCGGGCCCCCCGACGCGTCCGACGACGCCGGATCTGCGCCCGGCGACACCGGCCCGAGCCCCGACGACGCGGCGCCCTCCGACGCCGGTGCGGACGCGGGTGCCGATGCCGACGCCGGTGCCGACGCCGGCTCCACGCGTTGCCCGGGCCCGCCGCTCACCGCCGGCGGCGACGTCACGATCGCGACGATCTGGTCGTGCGACGTGGAGGTGACGCGCGACGTCGTCGTGGACGGCATCGTCGGGATGCCCGCGGTCGTGCTCTCGATCGACCCCGGCACCACGGTCCGTTTCGCACCCGGCACGCGTCTGCTCGTCGGCGACCAGGGACGCATCGAAGCGCGCGGCACCGCGGATCTGCCCATCGTGCTCACGAGCGCGAGCTCCGCGCCCGACCGCAGGCCAGGTCAATGGGGGGGAGTGCACGTTTTCGGCAATGCGCCCATCGGGGCACGCGGCGGCATCGACAACGTCTTCGGGCCGACCTGGCCCGCGGCGACCTACGGCGGCGACGATCCCGAGCACGACTGCGGCGTCCTCGAGCACGTGCGCATCGAGTTCGCGGGCGCGGAGCGCGGCGCCATCTCGGCGAACGACGGGCTCACGGTGGGCGGTTGCGGGCGTCCCACGCGCGTCAGCCACGTGCAGGTTCACCGCAGCCTGCACGACGGGATCGAGGTGCGCGGTGGTCTGGCGCAGATCGATCACGCCGTCGTGACCGGCGCCGCAGACGTCTCCTTTCGCTGGGCGATCGGCTGGCAGGGCACGGCGCAGCACGTGATCGTGCACCAGTGGCCCGTGGGCGCGTCCGGCGAGTCGCGCGCGGCCGCGATCGCCGGCGGCGGGCGGCAGGCGCTCGCGTCGGGTCCCATCTCGAGCCCGCGCCTCTACAACGTCACCGTCGTCGGCCCGGCCGGCGACGGTGCCGCCGGCAGCGCGATCGAGCTCGCCGACGGCACGGCGCTGACGCTCCGCAACTTCGTCGTGCTCCGGTTCGGCGGCACCGCGATCGACGTGCGCGACAACGCGACCGCGATGGGCGTCGGCGCGACGCTCCTCGCCGATACCGGTCTCTTCACCGAGCGCGCGGGCGCGGCCTACTTCTTCGACGACGGGCTCGTCGACGGCATCGACGAGGCGATGGCCTTCACATCCGGGAATCGCTTCGACGAAGATCCCATGCTCGGCCCGTTCGATCCGCCGTCGATGCCCGGCTTCGTCCCGGTCGCCGGCTCACCGCTCGGTATGGGCGCCGCCAGCGCGCCTGCGCCCTTCGATCCCGCCGACTACCTGGGCGCTCTACCTCCAGGTGGTCCGGATTGGACCGAAGCGTGGTGCGACTTCTCCCCCGACTGAGCGCCCGATCGACGACTCCGAGAATCGGGGCGCCGCGCTGCGCGTGGGCGCGTCGTGCGCTCGAGGCTCGATGGGCTGCAGGACGGAGCCGTACGCGACGACGAGCGCGACGGCGGCGCCGACCGCGATGCGGACCAGGCGCGCCGCGGGCATGCGCACGCGACCCGCGAGGTGGCTGCCGGGCGCGGAGCTCGCGAGGATCGCGAACAGGGTGACGGAGATGGAGGCCGCTTTACGGCGCAGTACAAGCCGGACCTGCTTCGTGAGATCCGTGTTTCGCTCGCCGTTAGAGCGCCGATCAGTTCGATTCCTGCGGCAAACCGCGGCTTTCGGCACGATCGCGGCTTGCCTCCTCGCTCCTGACTGCGACGTAGGTCCACGTGATCGAAGATCGTCTCCGCCAGTGCGGCGCCGGTCGGCTGCACGAGCACCGCGGGCGGCATGCCGGGAGCATCGCTCTCGAGCGTCGCGCCGCTGACCATCACGATGCCGACGACACGTGAACCCCGCGGGGGTAATCTCGGACACGACGCGGACCGAGCTCGCCGCGTCAACGTCAACCGTCGGCGTCGAGGAGCGTGACCTCGACGGCGGGGTGCAGCAGGTACCCGCCGCGCGAGGTGACGAGGACGTCGCGCAGACCGAGCTCGCGGAGCGAGCGGACGGCGACATAGAGGCGAGTGCGCGCCGACGCCGGGGTCATGCGCTCGCCGGGCCAGCCGGCGGCGACGAGCTCGTCGACGCTCGTGGGCTCGCCGGGAGCGTGGACCCGTCGCTCGACGAGCAGGGCGAGGATGGACCGCAGCGCGTGGCGCCGGCGCAGGCTCGCGCGAGGCGCGCCGAGCGGGTCGAGGAAGGACCCGTCGCGCGCGATGCCCAGCCGTCCGGCACCATGTGCGTGCTCGGGCGAGCCGGCGTCGAGCGACGCGCGCACGATGCGCTCGGCGATGCGGAGCGAGCTCGTCGGCGCGCCCGCGTCGCGGGCGTCGGTGGCCTGGCCGAGCACGGCGGCGGCCTCGTGCCTCGGCACGAGCAGGAGCTCGAGCGTCTCGATCGCGCGACGCCACCACGGCTCCGGCGTCTGCGCCGGCGCCGCGCGTGCTTCGGCGAACGAGGCGCGTGCACCGGCGACGTCGCCGCGCCGGGCGCGCAGAGCACCGAGCCGGGCCACGGCGAGGCCCGCGAATCGTGCGTCGCCGACGTCGCGGAAGATCGCACGGGCGCGCTCCACCAGGAGCTCGGCCTCGCCGATCTCCCCGAGCTCGTGGAGCACGGCGGACAGGCCCATGCGACAGAAGGCCTCGAAGCGCGCGTTGCCCACCTCTTGGTGGATCTCGAGCGAAGTGGACCACCCGTCACGTGCGGCACGCGGCCGGCCGCGCTGGTGCTCGGGGCGACGCCGGCCGAGATCGTGATCGTGATGGACACGTCGGCGAGCATGGGCGAGCCCTCTGGTGGGCCCGACGGCGAGACGAAGCTCGAGCTCGCGTCGCGCGTCGCCACCGAGATCGCGCGCGCCGCCGTCGCGCGCCGGCACCGCGTCGGGCTCGTGCGCTTCCGCCAGATCGAGCAGACCGTGCAGTCGGGGCAGGGCCTGCGCACCGTGCACGTCGAGGACGAGGAGCAGTGCCGGATCGGCGCCGACCTGATCGTGCCGGTCGGCGCGGACGGCGCCGAGATCGCGCGCTGGGTGGACGGGGTCGAGGCCGCCGACAACCCCGAGCTGGTTGCGCTCGGCGACTCACCGCTCTACGCCGCGACGCGTATCGCGCTCCGCTACGTCCGTTCGCGCCGCCTCGCGGATCCGCGGACGAGCTGCGTCAACGCCTTCGTCGTGGTGCTGACCGATGGGCGCGACACCTGCGCGGCCGGCGCGGACCTGCAGAACGTGCTCGGCGAGCTCCGCGCGCAGAGCGTGGACGAGGACATCCGCGGCCTCGTGCTGGCCTTCGACCCGGAGGGCGAGGCCGCGGTGCTGCTCTCGCGCCTCGGGCACGAGGTGGACTCGGAGGCGCGCGCCTTCGCGCCCGACGAGGCGGACGAGCTCGTGTCGCTCGTCGCCGCCGTCGAAGGGCGGCTCGCGCCGGAGGCGTGCGTCGCGTCGGGCGTCGCGCCCGAAGAGGTGGGACTGCCTCCCGCCGGAAGCGGGAGCGCTCCACCTGGAGGTATACCGCCTCCAGGCGCCGACCCCGGCAGCACGGGCGAGGACGACGGCGGCTGCTCTACGGCAGGTGGAACGCGGGGTGGCGCGGGGGCGCTCGTGCTGCTCGCGTTGCTCGCGGTGTGGGCCCTCGAGCGCCGCCGACACCACCGATCGATTGTGTCGGCGGGACTCCTCTCCGTCGCGGCGCTCCCCGGCGCGCCGCTCGCGGCCTGCGGCGACGACGGCGCCGGGACCGTCGCGGACGCGGGCGAGCCGATCGCGGACGCCGCACCTCCCGAGGACGATGCGGCTCCCCCGACGCCGCTGCCCGATCCTTCGGCGAGCGCGGAGGAGGAGCTCGAGCGGCTGAGCCGAGTCGTGGCGCTCGCGCGCACGGTGCGCCGCGACCATCTCGCGCCGACGCTCGTGCCGGACCGCGTCTTCGACGGGCTGGAGGGCGACCCGGTCGAGGCCTGCCTCGGGCTCACTCGAAGCTTCGGGTACGAGCCGTACGCCGGCGCGCAGCGCGGCATCCAGGGCTGCATCGCGACGAGGCGCTGCAACGCGCTCGACGCGGCGCTCGTCCTCGAGGCGTGCCTCGATCACCACGGGGTCGCGGGCGAGATCCGCTACTGTCGGCCCTCCTCGGCGCTCCGCCCGATGCTGGCGGCGCGCAGCGGCGTCGCTGCGGTGCAGCCCGATCTCGCCGCGGCCGAAGCGGCGCTCCGAGCCGGGCTCGAAGAGATCCTCGACGGCCCCGAGGGCGGCTCGCCAGGCACGGTCGAGCTCATCGACGAGTTGCTCCCCGATCTGGCGACCATCGCCGATCACGACCTGACCTCCGCGGTCGACGCCGACGTCGAGCTCCTGCGCCCGCTGATCGACGCCGGCGACGGCGCCCCGATCACGTCGGCCGACTCGTCGGCGCGCTGGGCCGACAGCCGCGCCGACATCGGCCATCGCCGGCACTACTACGTCGCGCTCGACGACGACCGCGAGCTCGATCCCGTGCTCGACGGCTCGCCGCTGCCCGACGACTGTGATCTCGACGCGCCCGTGGCGCTCGGCGACACGACCGCGCCGCTGACGACCGTGCGCATGCAGGTGCTCGTCGGCTACGCGGACGCCACGACGGCGTCGCTCACGTTCGTTCCGCTTGCGCCCGCCGGCGAGATCTCGTGGAACACGCACGAGCGCTGGGGCGAGCCGGCGACGGTCGCCATCGTGGACGCCGCGTCCCGCACGGTGCCCGACGGCACGCCGCCGCCGGCGACGGCCGACTGCCTGCGCCCGATCCTGCGCGTGGGGTCGCAGACGGTCGTCGGCGACGCGTTCTTCCTGCAGGCCGAGACGGTGAGCACCTGCCCGGAGACGCCGAGCGTCGAGGCCCCGGCAGGGCGGCATCTCGCGTCGGTCGTCGTGCGCACGGAGGTCACGGCCAACGGCGAGACGTCGTCGCTCGACCGCGTGCTCGTCGATCGCTACGGCTACGCGCGGCGCGAGGACGGCGCGCACGCGTCGGGCCCGATGTTCTCGATCGAGACGGCGCGCTCGCTCGTGCCGATGCGCATCGACCTCACGGCGGCCTCCGGCATCCCGGGCCCGCACCACATGCTCGACGCCCACCTGGGTGACGTCATCGCCCGCGAGGGCGACCTCGCGCGCGAGATGCGCCGCGAGCTCGCCGAGCCCGGCGAGCCGAGCGCCGAAGGCGAGGAGCCCGAGCCGCTCCCCAAGCCGTACGTGTGGACGACGCTGTCGGCGATCGCGCGCCATCTGCCGCGCTACGTCTCCGCCGGCGCGTACCTGCTCGGGGAGCGCCCGTGGAGGATCGGCGTCGTGCGGCGCCGCGGGTTCGCGCCGGTGGCGGGCGGGCTCGTCGTCGCACCGCTCACGATCCTCGACATCCACGAGATGCCCCTCGTCGACGTCGACCACGCCGCGCTCGACGACGCCGCGCGGGCCGAAGCGCGCCTGCAGGCCAACGTGGCGCTCGGCGCGCTCGCGACGGAGGCCGAACGGCTGGCGATGATCTCCTATGACGGCAGCCGCGAGGTGGTGCACGCGGGCGAGATGCTCCGCGATCCGTCGACCGGGCCGTGGGCGCCGTACGGCACGGGCGAGCACGGCTCCGGCCTCTTCGCGCGCGCGGTCACGGTCGCGCACCGCGATCGGATGCTCAACGACGAGGTGATGCTCGTCACGCGCGGGCCCGTGTCCTTCGGCGGCGTCGATCTCGTCGCGTGGTGGCGGGTGCACTACCGCACCGGAATGCCGCTCGGCGAGATCCGCTACGACGGCACCTTCTACGGGGGCGTCGCGATGCTTGCGCCTCCGCTGCTGCCGACGGTGGTCGGCGCGATCGGCGAGTACAACGCGTGCCTCTGGAGCGCCTCGATCCTCGCGTTCCAGGACGGACGCAGCGTGCCGGACGTGCAGTGCTGCTTCGAGGCGGCCACCAGCGATCTCGTCTTCGACATGGTCCTCGATCACGGCGCCGAGGTGCTCTCGCGGCTGACCGATCCCGAGGGCGGGATCGAGCGGCCCGCTGGCGGCTTCGTCTCGCTGCTGTCGGCGGCACGTCTGCTCAAGCGGCTCAACTCCGCGCGAGACCGCCTCGAGGATCTCGACGACGTCACCCGCTTCTACGACTCGTTCGGGCGCGAGTCGGCCTGCCTGTCGGGCGGCTGACGCCCGCGCGCTCGCGAGCGCACACGAGCCGTCGCGCCCGCCGAGTAGATCGCGCGCGGGTTGCCCCGATCCCGTCTCGGTAGCTCCGGCCGCCGAGGAAGACGAGGTCGAGGTCGAGGTGGGTCGTCCGCCGTCGGCGGCGACGCGCGAGCGCCACTGACCGCGGCGCGGCGCGCGATGAGGACACGACGTGCACGAGCGATCGCCTGTGCGTGCGCGGCGATCCGGCGATCGAGGGCGTCGGCGCGCGCGGGACCGACGCCAGCCTTGGCGACGGCCAGCGTCGCGAGGCTCTGGTACGCGGCGTCCACGGCGGCGGCGTCGCGCGGCGGCAGCGTCGCCAGCTCGTCGGCGAGGCGGCGTCGGGTGGCGAGCGCGCGCACGAGCGTCCTGCGCAGCGGCGGGCCCGACGACCGCGGCACCGAAGACGAGCACGGCAGTCCTGCTCGAGGTCGCGGATGGCCGCGACCGTGGAGGGCGTGGGCGCGACGCGCCAGAGGGCTGAGCCGAGGACGACGACGGGTCAGCGACTCCCGCCCTCGAATGACGCTCGCCGGCGGGGCCGTGATCACTCCCGGCACCACGCGTGACGGCTGCCTGCGGGCGAGGGCTCCGACACGATGACGCCGATGTGGTTCGCGACGGCGCGCTCGTGACCGTCGCTCGGCGTGTTCACGATCCCGTGGCCGGAGACCCACAGGGCGGTCGAGCCGCCGCCGTCCATCCGCAGGGCGTTCCATGCGCCGAGATCGCGCACGATGGGGCCGAGCTCGGGGGTCGTCGCGCCAGCCGATCGTCTCGACCTGCCGTCCACGGCCACGAGGATGAGCGTGCGCCCGTCGCGCGTGAGGCCGATGGCGCTCCGCGGGTGACGGCTCCGCGAGTGGTTGACGTACGGGCTCAGGCGCGGACGGCCCTCGACCACGATGCGCTCCTGCGAGGCGACGAGGTCGGTCCACGCGGGCGTGCGCGGCGGGCGCTCGAGGATGCGTGGCGCTCGGCCGGGCGCCATCGCGAAGATGGCGTCGTAGTAGTGCGCGTTGGCGTCCGGCCAGTCGCGTCCGTCGCCGCGTGCGGGCCCGAGCGGACGTGCACCACGCACGAAGAAGTCGCCGTTGATCGCGACTGCCGCGCCGACGTGACGTGCCCAGCTGCTGACGCGACGGCCGCGCTCCTCGGGAGCCGTGGCGCGGAGCGAGACGCGCGCGTCGCAGAGGTCGACGTACGCGGCGTGCACGTCGAGCGGAGCGCCGCTCGGGTGACGCATGCGTCGCCGGAGAAGGCGGATGCCCGCGACGGCTTCCGACCACGCGTCCCGTGCCGAAGCGGGTCGAGGGATCTCGAGCGCGATGGGCTCGCGCCGAGCGTAGGTGCCGTCGTCGAGCGCGGCTCTCCGTGCGGACGCGGGTGTGCTGGGCGCGAGCGCGAGCGTTGCGAGGATCAACGGTGCGATGCGCGAAAGGCGTTTCATCGAGTCGATGTTCGGTGAGACGATCGAGCCCTCGAATGGTGTTACGCGAGCTCGGGACCAGGCTCCCTCTCCCCGAACGGGCAGAGGGTCGGGGCGATGGGCGAGCGCTCGCCGTGCTCTGCGCCTTCCTGCTCGCGGGATGCGCGGCGGGGCGGGCTGCGTCGCCGCGCGACGGTGCGGCCGCGCCCGACGGCGCGCGCGATGCGGGGTCGGTCGTGTCGCCCGAGGGAGGTGCACCGCCTCCTCCGCCTCCGATCGACGGGGGAGGGCGTGGCGACGGATCGTGCGGGAGCCCCGGCGAGGCGTGCTGCGACGGGTCGTGCGTCGCCGGCGCGACGTGCACCGCGGGCACGTGCGTCTCGACCGCGAGCTGCGGCAGCGACTTCGTGGCTTGCTGCGCGGGCGGTCGGTGCAACGCGGGGCTCGAGTGCACCGGCGGCACGTGCCGCCGTCCGCCGATGTGCGGCGGCGACGGAGAGTCGTGTTGCGCGGACCCGCAGTGCGAGCCGGGGCTCATCTGCAGCATGGGTCACTGCGTGCCCGTCTCGGCGCTCTGCGGCGGCGACGGCCAGGCCTGCTGCGCGGGCGCCACGTGCGCGGGCGGATTCACGTGCATGGCGGGCACGTGTCGCGAGACGCCGTGCAGCGGTACGGATCAGCCGTGCTGCGCGGGTGCGACGTGCGACGACGGCTTGCGTTGCGCGTCGGGCACGTGCCGCGCGTGTGGAGGCGAGAGCGAGCTCTGCTGCGCGGACGACGCCTGCGACGGCGGGCGTCTCTGCCTCACGGGGACGTGCCGCACCGCCCGCATGTGCGGGACTGCGTCGCTGTTCTGCTGCGAGCCCGATGCCGCGTGCGTCTCGGGCACGACGTGCTGGGGCGGGTATTGCGTCGAGTGCGGCGCGGCAGGGCAGTTCTGCTGCGGCGACACGGTCGGCTCCGCCGGCGAGTGCGACGGCGGTCTCGTCTGCATGGCCGGCCGGTGCTTGTGACTGCGGTCGCCATCCGCCCGCGACCTGCGACGCGAAAGCCTCGTCGAGGCGATCGGCGGATCCCGCGCGCGAGAAGGAGCCGGGCTCCACGCGTCGGCGCATCCGTGGAGTCTCCCGCCGAGCAGGTTCGAACGTCGGAGTCGATGCCGGCTCTTCCGGGGTCCGCGCGAGTCAGCGGGGCGCGCTGCTCGCGGCCGTGCGCACGAGCTCGATCGCGTCCTCGACGGCGCCGCCCTCGCGGCGGATCCCCTCGACGAGGCGCGCGATCACGGCCTCGTCACGCCATCGCTCTCCGAGGCTCGCTCGCAGGATCCCCGCAAAACGCCGGGGCGAGACGAGCTTCGCGAACCAGAGTGCCTGGCGTGCGAGGCCCGCGAGGACCAGGGCATCGCGTTGCTCCGGTCGCGCCACGACGCCTTGCACGACCTCTTCGGCGGGCCCACCGAGCGCGTGCGTCGCGGCCACGGAACGCGCGAACGCGCGCTCGACGTTGCCCGTACGTGCGGCCCGACGCTGCGCCGCGCCGCAGAACGTGCACTCGGTGACGAGATCGGTCGCGTCGATCGCGAGAGGCGCACCGCACGCCGCGCACCCGAAGGCGACGCCGCCGAGCCGCAGATCCTCGTCGCGAAAGGGACGCCGGTGGTGACAGCCGACGCACGTGACCTCGGTCGCGCCGCGTGCAGTCAGCGTCACGAGGCCGCAGCGGGGGCACGCGAAATCGAAGTAGAGGCCGAGCGCGTCGTCGGGCGCCCGCGCGTCGGTCTCGCCGTCGGCGTCGTCGTGCGGGACGGAGGCCACGACGCGCGCGGCGCCGTACAGCGCGCGGAGGGCCTCGAGACGCCGATCGGGATCGAGCAGGTGCAGATACGCGCTCAGCAAGAACGACTGCGCGACGCGAACGCGCGCCGGCATCGGCAGCCCGTCGGGATCGGGCGGCGGCTCCAGACGCTCGCCACGCTCGATCTGCTTGGCGACGAGCGCGATCGAGCGCTCGATCGTGGGCCACGGGTCGCGCAGATCCATGCGTGCCTGGTTGGCCCGAAGATCGGCAGCGAGCGCGCGAAGCTCGGGGTCGAGCCGCTGCATGCGCTGCCACCAGACGGCGTACGCGAGATGCGCCTCGCGCCGCTCGTGATCGACGTGCACCTCGGGCGGGAAGACGTGCGGGGTCAGGTCGAAGAGCCGCGCGCACGCACGCCGCAGATGCCCCTCGGCCGTGGCGTGCTCACCCGCCGCGACCGCGCGATCGGCGGCGGCGACGTCGCGCGTGTACGCGTCCCACTCGGCCACCTGCGCACCGTGGCGGGCGAGCCACGCCGCGTGATCCTCGGACTCGAGCCACGTCTGGAAGTCGAACGCGACGAGGACGTCACAACGCTCGCAGCGGACCCACGCCCGGGGCGCCGAGCCCTGCGGGGCGCCGCACCTCCAGCAGACGTGCGTGACGACGATCGCCATCGAGGCCGGACCGATCGCGCAGCCTACTCCTGCCGATCGCGAATCGGGACGCGCTCTTGCGGGGGGGTCGTCGGAGAGGACGCGCTCCTCGCCGGTTGTCGGAGCTGGTAGCGCGCCATGAGGTTGTAGAGCGTCGCCCGAGCGACTCCGAGCGCTCGCGCCGCCTGCGCGACGTTGCCGCGATGGACGGCCAGCGCGTGCGCGACCGCGTTCCGCTCGACGTCCTCGAGCGTCTGGACTGCCAGGCTCCCGCCGGCCGGAGTCGTGACGCCGCGCGGGGCCACCGCGTCGGGCTCCGCGCGCTTGACCATCGCGGGCACGTCGCTCCACGTCTCGAGGTCGGCCGGCCACAACGTGCTCGCAGCCTCGACCACGTTCGCGAGCTCGCGGACGTTGCC
>JADZFZ010000671.1 GCA_020854145.1 Deltaproteobacteria bacterium
CGACGAGATTCGCGGCGGTCTCGGCCATGCGGCGACCCAGGCAGGACGGACAGAAACCGCGACCCGCGCACGAGAACGCGACGATCTGACTCTCGCGGCACGCGTCGCAGCGCAAGAGCGCGAAGCCGTGGGCTTCGACATACTGAGGCTCCTTCGCTGATCATTTGCTCAAGAGATCGGTCTGCCGCGCGCAAGTGGCGGAAGAGACATCGATTCTCCAGCACAGGCGGTTGCGCACGGAGGTGCGCATCGCCCGGAGCTTTCCCTGCTTGACCAAATAGGCAACGTGCGATCGGGCGAGTCCCAGGCGCCGAGCGGCCTCGGCGAGCCCGACCCAGTCGCTGGGGGCATCGCCGCCGGCGAGCTGGCGGCGGACCTCGTCGGTCAGCACGATCCGCCACGGCGCCCCGGGCGCCGCCTGCCGCCCGGCGAGCAGGCCCTCGCGCAGCCATCGCTGGACGGTCGCCGCCGTCACGCCGAGCTCGCGAGCCGCGTCCTCGAGGTTGAATGGACCCTCGCGGGGGTCGCACGCGCGCCGCGTCGGCGCCGCGGGGATCCCGTGCTTGTGGCGCAGGCACGAGACGCTCTGCTGGGTGAAGGCCCGGTCGATGCCGCTGCGCCGGCCCTGACGATTGAGCACCCGGGCGATCTGCGCGTCGTCGAGCTCCATGGCGAGCTGGCGTACCAGCTCAACCGTCTCGATCGGCGTCCTGCGCGCCTCGCCCGCCCCGGGCGCGAAGCGCGTCACCTCGCCGTCCGTGGTGGCACCGCCCTTCCACACGATGCGGACGAGGTAGCGCCGAGGCTCGGAGCGAAGCTGGACCTCCTCGATCAGACACCGGAGCAGCCGCTTGCGATCGCGCGCCGTGGTGCTCGACGCGTTCCAGACGGCGTCGAGGTTGCGGCCGAGCTCCTGCGCGCGGGCCAGCTCGAGCTGGGTCAGCGGCCGTCGATGGTCCGCCACCGCAGTGGCGTTGGCCTGCACCCGGCTGAGCTCTTCGAGCCTCTCGTTCCATCGCCGCTCGAGCTCTCGCGCGACGGTCCGATTCTCTGGATCCACTGCCATGTACTGGCGCTCGGCTCGCTGAGCCTCGTATTGCGCTCTCTCGATCTGCAGCTGCCACGACCTCTCGGTGGCTGCGACGTCCGCGCGTAGCTGCTCGTCAGCCAGCGTGGCTGCTTGCGGTCCCGCCTCGGCGATCACCTGCAAGAAGCTCTGGACTACCCAGGCTTCTATCCTCTTGCCGCCGACGAGCTGGCACTCCTTGCGTCCGTGCTCCTCGGGATAGCGACACCGGTACTGCAGCGTGCGTCGCGCCGACTGACCTCCATAGCCGACCAGCATGCGCCGGCCGCAGTGGCCACAGCGCATCAGCCCCTGCAAGAGCGCTCTTCCCTCACGCGCGGCTCCGCGATGGCTCTCGTCGCTGCGTGGGCCCATCACCTGGTTTCCTCGGATGCGCTCCTGGTTCAGCACGTACTGCTCGAACGTGATGTAGCCCGGATGGTGGTCGCGGATCAACACCGGCCACTGCTCGGGACCACGGCGCTGACCTCGACGCACCAAGACGCGCTGGGGATTGGTCGGGTCGAGCTCACGCCGTGTCTCGGTCCTGCCGAACACGTACGCGCCCGCGTAGATCGGATGGCGCAGGACCGAGAGGATCGCGCTGTACGAAGCCGGCACCCAGACTACGCGCTGGCCGCGTGTGCTCATCGCGCGGACCGGGAACGGCATCGCTTGCTGGAGCCACCACGCGAAGACCTGCCGAGCCGAGCCGAGCTCGTCGAACTTCCTGAAAACACGACCGATCGCATCGGCGACGACGTCGTCGCTCGTGGTCGTCACACGCCCGAGGTCGTCGACGTCGTAGCCCGCGGGGACCGCCGTGAACACCTCGCCTCGGCGTGCCTTGTTCCACCGTGCCTCCACCATTCGATGGACCGCGCTGTCGCGCTCGAGCTCGCTCACCTGACCGCGGATACCGAGCACGAGCCGGTCCGAGCCGCGGCTCGGGTCGTAGATACCCTGCTCGTCTCCGATGAGCGTCTCGGTCCAGCGGCAGATGTGCATCAGTTGCTGCCAGTCGGTGTCGTTGCGCGAGAGACGAGACACCTCGAGGCTCATCACGATCCCGACCTGGCGCTGTGCGACGGCCGCCACCACCTTCCCGAAACCAGAGCGCGACTGTGGCGTCGCGCCGCTCTTGCCTTGGTCCTCGTCGACGATGACGATCTGGTGCTCGGACCAGCCGAGGGCTCGCGCCTGTTCCGCGAAGGCGTACTGACGTCGCTGACTCTCCAGGTGATTGCGCACCTGCTCGGGTGACGATTGCCGGACGTACACGAATGCAGCGCGCTCGCGGTGACTCGGTCGGATCTTCGATGGGTCGAGGTCGTGCCCATTCATGGTGTTCATTGCTGTTGTTCCTTGCTCCCGTGTTGTTCCTTGCTCCCGTGTTGTTCCTCGCCCCCGTGTTGTTCCTTGCTCCCGAGTCGTTGCCGCTGTGCCGCCTGCGCGATCAGACGCCCGAGCTCCGCGAGAGCCGCCAGGCGGGCTCGCTCGGGCAGTCGCCGCCAGAGCGTCGCCCGCCCATCGCCTCGTAGGTCCAGGCAGACCTGTTTGCTCATGCCAACCCTCCTCGAGGGTCTGGCTTGGCACGGCCCCGTCGCAGCCGCTGCCCCTGCCGCGCTCGCGCCACAGACACCAGACATGGATACAACCGCCGTCCTCGGCTAGCTGGCAGTCTGTCGGAGCGGCGTCGCGGCCAGCAGCCAGAAACCAGCCCAACGCCAACAGCCTAATAGTTGAGTGAGCACGCATGCAGTCGATCACCGTTGCTGCCCACACGAGGGCCCACGCGATGAGCGCCGTCATGTGCATCGCCTCTGCACGGCGTCGACGAGCGCGACGAGCTCCCGAATCGACTCGACGGTGAACACGACGTCGCGCGGCGGCTCACGAGCGGTCACGCCGTCGGCATCCGTCCACCCTCGGGGAACGTGCATCACGGGACCGAGCGTCGTACGAAGGACGAGCTTCCGTGGACCGCCCCGCAGCACCTCGAGCCGCTGGCCGAGCAGCGGGTGGTGGCGCCGAGTGATCGTCACCTCGGCCGGCGTCGGCGTAGTGAAGTGATAGTACCGATTGTGTTGCTGACTACCCCCGCGTCAGCAGGCCGCACGCGAGATATCCGTCGAGCTCGTCGCGCACGAACGCGGGCAGCTGCGTCCCCTGCTCTGCGAGCGCCGCATACAGCGTCTGCAGGTTCTCGCGGACCACCCGGTGCA
>JADZFZ010000672.1 GCA_020854145.1 Deltaproteobacteria bacterium
ACGGCGAGATCGAGGCGGTCCCAGAGATCGCGGTCGAGCAGGTGCGACGGGCGCACGTTGCCGAGCGCCGCGAGCATGCTCTCGCGGACGCCCGGAGCGCGCGCCTCGAGGTCGGCCAGCAGCTGCTTGACCTGCTTGCGCATCAGGTTCGGCTGCGAGCCGCACAGGTTGCACGGCAGGATCGGGAACTCCATCGCATCGGCGAATCGCTGGATGTCGTCCTCGGCGCAGTACAGCAGCGGCCGGATGACGACGTGGCGGCCATCGTCGCTCACGAGCTTCGGCGGCATCGCCTTGAGCGATCCCGCAAACGTAAGGTTCAGCAAGAGCGTCTCGAGCGCGTCGTCGCGATGGTGGCCGAGCGCGATCTTGGAGCACCCGAGCTCCGTCGCCGCCGTGTAGAGCACGCCGCGCCGGAGGCGCGAGCAGAGCGAGCAGTAGGTCTGTTCGTGGCCCAGCTTGTCGACCACGATCGCGTAGGTGTCCTCGCGCAAGATTCGGTGCTCGTACCCGTGCGTCTCGAGCCACCGGCGGAGTGGCTCGCCGTCGTAGCCGGGTTGCCCCTGGTCGAGGTGGACCGCGACGAGGTCGAAGCGGACGGGCGCGCGGGCGGCCAGCCGCGCGAGCAGATGGAGCATCGTGTAGCTGTCCTTGCCGCCGGAGAGGGCGACCATGACGCGATCTCCATCCGCCAAGAGTCCAAAGTCGCCCACGCACCGGCCCATCTGGCGGGCGAGGCCCTTCTCCATTCGCTCGATCTCGGAGTGCATCGTCGAAGGGCGCACCTTAGCAGGCAGCCGCGGGCGCGACCGCCGCGGTATAGTGACGCCCGATGCCGTCGGACGACGAAGCACCGCATTTTCGTCGCCGGTCGCGCGCCCCGAAGCGGCTCGCGGTCTCTTATCGGCGAGCCGACCGCGCGTCGCCGCGTCGCGTGAGCGCCCGGACCGAGAACATCGGTCTCGGCGGCGCGTTCGTGCTCGTCGAGTCGCCGCCGCCCATCGGGACCCGGGTGATCGTCTACCTCGCCGCAGCGACCGCATGGGAGCCGCTCGAGATCACGGCAGAGGTCCGCTGGGTTCGCTTGGATCCACCCGTGGGCATGGGAGTCCGGTTCGTGGATCTGACGCCCGCGCAGCTCGGCGCGCTCCACGACCTGCTCGTGCTCACCGGGTACGGCGAAGGTTTCGTCGCGCCATGAGACCGTCGCCTCCTCGCCCGCGCGTGGAGCCGCGCGACGACGACGCCACCGAGCGCGTCGAGCTTCCCGAGTTCGGCGATCGGAGCGACGACGAGGTCGATCGCTATGGTGCGCCCCCGAGCATCGAGGTTCCCGCGTCGCGAACGGTGGGTCGGTCGCTGCCTCCCCTGCCCGAAGACGCGATGACGGATCCGTCCGGCTATCTGCCCCCGTCGCACGAAGGTGCGTCGGGCGTGGACGACCTCGGTCCGGATCTGCTCGAAGATCCGCTGGTGGGCACCGTCGTGGGCGGGCGCTACAAGGTCGTGCGTCCGCTCGGCGAAGGTGGGATGGGCATGGTGTACCTGGCGGAGCACACGACGTTGCGCCGCACGGTCGCGCTCAAGACCATCCGCCCCGAGCTCGCGGCCGACGGAGAGCTCGCTGCGCGATTCGCCCGAGAGGCCATGGCCGCGGGCGCGATCGATCACCCGCACGTCGCGAGCGCGCTCGACTACGGCGAGCTGCCCAACGGCGGCGCCTATCTGGTGATGCACTTCGCCCGCGGAATCCAGCTGCGGGACGAGCTCGAGAACCGTGGGCCGATGCCCTGGACGCGCGCCTGCCACATCGCGGTGCAGATCGCCGACGCGCTCGACGCCGCCCACGCGAGCGGCATCATCCATCGCGATCTCAAGCCCGACAACGTGATGGTCGAGACGCGCAAGGACGGCATCGACCACGTGCGCGTCCTCGACTTCGGCATCGCGCGCGTGACGATGGATCCGAACCAGCCCGACGCGAGCCTGCGTCCGCTGACGAAGGTCGGCACGGTGATGGGCACGCCCGGCTACATGTCGCCGGAGCAGGCCGTCGGCGAGCGCATCGACGCCCGCGCCGATCTCTACGCGCTCGGGTGCCTGCTCTACGAGATGGTCACAGGCGCGGTGCCGTTCGGGGACGACGACGTCGGCAAGGTGCTGACGCGACAGATGACCGAGACGCCGCGGCCGCTCGCGCAGGCCGCCGACGATCCCGGTATCCCCGAGGCGCTGCAGGCGCTCGTGACGTCCTTGCTCTCGACGTCACCCAAGGAGCGGCCCCGCTCCGCGGCCGCAGTGGCCGAGTCGCTGCGCACCATCCTCGATCACGCGCCGCACGCCCGCACGGGCCGATCGCCATCGACGCCGCCGCCGCCGCCGCGATCGCCCTCCGGCCCGACCCCGGTGGTCAAGCCGCCGGCGGTGCGTGCGGTCGCCGAGGCCGAGCGCGATCACGTCTTCGACGCCGATGCGACCACGCTCGACCACGGCCGCGGCAAGCTCGCGTTGCGTCCATCGCTCGTGGCGCTCGGTTGTGGCGGGCTCGCGCTCGTGACGGCGGTCATCGCGCTCGTCGCGCACCTCTTGCTCGGCGGGTCGCGCGCTCCCGAACCGTCCGCGCCCGAGCCCACGGAGTCGCTCGACGTCCCCGCCGGATCGCCCTGATCGAGCGGGTGGTGGAACGCATTGGAAGCTGACACGCTGTGGGGCGATGAGGCGCGCGTCAGCAGGGATCGGGGGCACGGGGATCTGGCTCGCGGCCGTCTCGTTGATCGCGGTCGGATGCGGCGGGGGCAGCCCCGGCTCGGCGCCCGTGATGGTCGCAGCCGAGCCGAGCGGAGCCGGAGGAGGCAGCGGCGGCGAGTACGCGCCGGCCGCGCGTTCATACCGCGGCGAAGATTCCGAGAGCGACTCGGGCAGCGACGACGGCTTCGACGTCTCGCTCGAGTCGGAGCGCCGCGCGGTGGTCGCCCAGGCCACGGCGCCCTCACCGCCTCCGCCTCCGCCTCCGCCGACCACGACGACCGGCACCACGACGCCGCCCGCGAGGGTCTCGCCCTCCGACATCGACACGTCGGGCCCGCTGCTCATCTACGAGGCCGACCTGCACCTCGCGGTGAGCGACGTGCGCGCCAAGCAGCGCGAAGGCATCGAGAGCGTGCGGGCGATGGGCGGCTTCATCGCGCGACAGGACGAGACGACCGTCGTGTTGCGGGTGCCCGCTGCACGTTTCGACGAAGCGCTTCGGGCGCTCGAAGCGCTCGGGGACGTCTTGCACCGCACGGTGCAGTCACACGACGTGACCGAGGAGTTCCGCGACCTCGACGTGCGGCTGCGCAACGCGCTCGCGATGAGGGATCGGCTCGAGCAGCTGCTCGAACGCGCCGGCAACGTGCAGGACTCGATCGTCGTCGAGCGCGAGCTCGAACGGATCACGACCATGATCGAGCAGATGCGCGGGCGGATGCGTTTTCTCGCCGATCGCATCGCCTATTCGACGATCACCTTGCGGTTGCAGGGAATGCCGCGCGAAGGGTTGGGTCCCGCATCGTCGCAGTTCCGCCTGCCGTTCCCGTGGCTCGACCAGCTCGGGCTCGCCCGCCTGCTCGATCTCTCCGACGCGGAGTGATCCGTCGCACGCAACGTCGCGAGGACGCGACGAGTCGGGCGCGCGGGGCTCGCCCCAGCCGAGACCGAAAGCAACACGGGTCCCGAGCCCGCTCGGCGGCCGTGCGCTCCGTGTGCCCGAGGCTCGGAGTATCCTGCGCCGCCTGGAGGCATCCGATGATCGAGCGCGATGTGGCGGAGCTGCGGGCGAGGGTCGCGAAGCTGGAGCGTGCGGTCGCGTTCTTCGAGCGACACCTCCGAGTGACGTTCGTCGACGATGCAGACAGCGGCGTGTCGCCCGACGTGCTCGCCCTGGTGCGCAGAGGCGACAAGCTCGCCGCGATCCGACTGCACTGCCAGAACAGCGGCGCGAGCCTCGCCGAGGCCAAGAGGATCATCGACTCGATCGAGTGAGCTGCTTTCCGCTACGGTTCGGCTCATGACGACCGCGCTCGCGACCACGGCGAAATCCGCACGTTTCGGGACACACGGGCGCGTGCTCGTGGTCGACCTCGGGAGCGGCGAGCACCACGTCGAGCCGATCGACGAGCCCGTGTCGCGCCAGTTCCTCGGAGGCTACGGCCTCGGCGCGTACCTCATGTGGAAGCATTTCCCCGCGGGCACGGATCCGCTCGCTCCCGAGGCGTGCTTCGCGATCGTCTCGGGTCTGCTCACGGGCGCGCGCACGCCGTTCTCCGGGCGCATCCAGATCGTCGGCAAGTCGCCGCTCACGGGCACGTGGGCCGACAGCAACTCGGGCGGGAGCGTCGCGAGCCAGCTGCGACGCGCGGGCTACGACGCGCTGCTCGTGAAGGGACGTGCGGACGCTCCGTCGGTGCTCGTGATCCAGGACGGCGAGGTGAAGATCGAGCCCGCGGGTGACCTGTGGGGCAAGGAGATCCCGGAGACCTTCGACGCGCTCAAACAGCGTCACGGTGGCAAGAGCGAGGTCGGTGTCTCGGCGATCGGTCCCGCCGGCGAGAAGCAGAGTCGCATCGCGTCGGTGATGAACGACCGCTACCACGCGTTCGGTCGTCAGGGTTTCGGCGCGATCTACGGCAGCAAGAACCTGAAGGCGGTCGTCGTGGGCGGAACCGGCGAGGTGCCCATCGCGGATCCGAAGCGGTTCCGCGCGCTCTGCGACGACGTCACCAAGCAGTACAAGACCGACATCGGCTGGCTCATGCGGATCGTCGTGTGGTTCACGAAGCCGCACAAGTGGCTCGGCTGGTTCTATCGGCTGTCGCGCAAGCTCGGGATGAAGATCGAGGCGCCGCAGCCGGCGATGCGGCAGCTGTGGGCAGATCGCGGCACGACGTCCGCCGTCGCGCTCAGCATCGAGAACGGCGACACGCCGATCAAGAACTGGAAGGGAGTCGGCTCCCGCGATTTCCCACTCGCCACCAAGAGCCTGAAGCTCGACGGGGGAGAGGTCGACAAGCTCGTCACGAAGAAGCTCTCGTGCGGCGATTGCCCCGCACCGTGCAAGGGCATCGTCGCCGTCAAAGGACGGGGCCTGCGCGACGTACGTCGGCCGGACTACGAGACGTTGTGCGGCTTCGGGGCGAACCTGCTCAACGAGGATCTAGAGCTCGTGACGGCGTGCCACGACGCCTGCAATCGCTACGGGATGGACGCCGTGAGCGCGAGCGCGACGCTCGCATGGGTGTGCGAGGCGTACGAGGAGGGCGTCTTGTCGAAGGACGACCTCGACGGCATCGAGATGCGCTGGGGCGACGGCGAGGCGGCGCTCGCGCTGACGATCAAGATGGGCAAGGGCGAAGGGTGCGGCGAGTGGCTGCGCCACGGCTCCGCGCTCGCGAGCAAGCACGTCGGCAAGGGCAGCGAAGCCTTCGCGGTGCACGTGCACGGGCAGGAGCCCGCCTATCACGACACGCGCTTCTCCTCCCTGATGGGCGTGACGTACATCGCGGACCCTACGCCGGGACGGCATACCGCCGGCGGCGCCTCGTGGAACGAGACCTTCGGGATGAAGTTCGCGCTGCCGAAGGCGGTCGACGAGAAAGAGGTCCAGATCGGTTGGCACGGTACGGAGAACAAGGGCGTCGCGCAGGCGCACTACAGCAACTCGATGCAGGCGATGAACGGTCTCGGCCTGTGCATGTTCACGATGTTGACCGGCGGGCTGCCGTGGGTGGAGCTGACCAACGCGCTCACGGGCTGGGACATGGACGAGAAGGAGATGCTCGCGTGCGGCGAGCGGATCCAGAACCTGCGCGCCGCGTTCAACGTCCGCGAAGGCATCGCTCCCGCGTCGTTCAAGCCGCACCTGCGGATGCTCGGGCAAGGCGACGGCCTCTTGCCTGCGGGCCCGCTCAAAGGCGTGACGGTTCCGCTCGACGAGCTGAAGGCCGACTACTACCGCGCGATGCGATGGAACACCGAGAGCGGCCGATTGTCGGCTGCGCGGGCGAAAGAGCTCGGCATCGACGGGTTGCTGGGCGAGTGGACGGACGCGTGACGCTCGCGGAGCGGCTGCGCGGGTTGTTCGGTGGCAGCGCGAGCCCGAAGGCTGCCGCCAAGATCCGCGTGCACCTGCTGCTCAAGGGGCGCATCGGCGACGGGTGGCAAGACGTCGATCGCACCCTCGTCCTCGCGCCCGGCACGACGCTCGGCGCGTTCGTGACCGAGGTCGAGCGCCAGGGCATCGCCCTGCGCGACGCCATCGCGCAGAGCCCGCACCTGCGGCACACGTTGATGCTCAACGGAGAACGTTGCCCGCTGGAGGAGAACCTCGAGCGCGTGCTCGAAGACGGTGACCAGGTCTACTTGCTGGCGCCGCTCGTCGGGGGATAGGTCTGCGGGATGGACGAGCGCCGCGACGCAGAGCGAGCGCCGCCCGAGGTGGACCTGCGCGTCGTGCAGGCCAACGAGCGGACGCTGCTCGCGTGGATCCGAACCGGCCTCGCGCTCATGGCGTTCGGCGTCGTGATCGCGCGCGTCGGGATGATGGTGCGAGGCACGGAGCCGGCATCGCTCGCGAGCGGCTCGTCGGGCTGGCTCGGAGCGTTCCTCGTGGCAGCCGGGACGCTGAGCAACCTGCTCGCGGCGATCCGGTACGTGCGCGTGCGAAGGGCGATCGTCGAGGGTCGAGCCGCCGTGCCCGAGCACGGAACCGTGGTCGCGTTCGCCTACGGCATGGTCCTCGTCGGTGCGATCCTCGCCCTCTATCTGCTGATGTCGTGAAGCCCCTGGAGAGAAGCGATGAAGCTCGAAGGACGATGTCTGTGTGGCGCGGTCACGTATGCGTTCGAAGGCAGCCCGATGTTCGTCTTCCACTGCCACTGCCGCGACTGCCAACGCGCAGGCGGCAGCGTCGTGCACTACGGGCTCATCGTGCCCGAGGCGGGCTTCACGCTGCAGGGCGAGCTGCGGCCGTACACGTCGAAAGCCGAGTCCGGCCGCGCCATCACGCGGGAGTTCTGTCCGACTTGCGGCTCCGGCGTGATCAACCGGCTCGAGATGGCGCCGGGCGCGGTCGTCATTCGCGGCGGCACGCTGGACGATCCGACGGTCGTCGCGCCGACCTTCGAGCTCTATGCCCGGACCAAGCCGGCGTGGCTGAAGACCGACGAACGCATGCGGAGCTTCGACGCGGCGGCGAACGCTCCGCGCGAGGAGCTGTCGTGGCACAACTGATCGACGTCGCCGCGCTGGACGCATGGGGTGTCCTGAAGTACTAGGCGCCCATGCTTCTCGCTCGAGATCTGATGACCCGCGGGGTCGCCTGCGTGCGCGACAACATGGACCTCCGTGAGCTCTCCAAGCTCTTCGTCGAACGCGGGATCAGCGGCGCACCCGTCGTCGACGAGGACGGCGACCTGGTCGGCGTCGTCTCGCAGACCGACGTGTTGCGGTACGCCATCGGCCGCGAGGACGAGCTGACCGTCGAGGCGTCGTTCTACGAGACCGTTCGTTTGCGCGGCGGGAAGCCGTTGCCCGCGGGGTGGCAGGTGACCGACAGCAACACGGGTCGCGTCGCCGACGTGATGACGCCCGTCGTGCACACGGTGACGAGCGATGCCCCGGCGCCCGCCATCGCGCGCAAGATGCTCAAAGAGCACATCCACCGCGTCATCGTCACGGACGACAAGAAGATCGTCGGGATCATCTCGGCGCTCGACCTGGTCAAGGCGCTCGTGGAACGAGCCGAGAACCCGTCGGCCGCGAAGCCCGGAGTGAAGGCTGCAGCAAAGCCGGCAACGAAAGCTGCAGCGAAGCCGGC
>JADZFZ010000673.1 GCA_020854145.1 Deltaproteobacteria bacterium
CTCGACGACCTCGAGACCGAGGGCGCGGCCGACGTCCATGACGTGCCGGCGGGTGATGCCCGCGAGGATCCCTTCCGAGAGCGGCGACGTCGCGAGCCGGCGGCCCGAGACCACGAACACGTTGCTGCTCGCGCCCTCGGTGACGCGGTCGTCGCCGGTGACGAAGAGGGCTTCGTGCGCGCCTCGGGCGATCGCGTCGCGGACCGCGAGCAAGTTCGGCACGTAGTTGCACGTCTTGGCGCCCGCGTACGGGCTCGCGACGATGGGACGCACCTCGCGCGCGACCGCGATGCCGACGCCGTTCGCGTAGAGCTCGGGGGCGATGCCACGCAGCGGCATCACGATGACGACGCGCGTCGGGTGGAGCGCGACGGACGGATCGAGCGCGATGGGCCCTCGTCCGCGCGTGACCACGACGCGGAGGAACGACTCCGGGTTGTTCGCCTCCGCGATGCAGGCGTCGATCTCGGTCGCGAGCACGTCGTGCGGCACGGGCAACAGCATCCCGATGCGCGACGCGGACCACGCGAGCCGCTCGAGGTGCTCGTCGAGCGCGAAGCAGCGGCGGCCGCCATAGGTGCGAAAGGTCTCGAAGACGCCGTCGCCGAAGAGAAACCCGCGGTCGAAGACCGAGACGTGACGTCCGTCCGGATCGAGCCGCTCGCCGTCGATGGAGACCACGATGCCCATGCGGCGCGACTCTTACAATCGAGTCACTCGACGCGCACGGTCCGCGAGATGGCCCGGCAGACTTCGAGCCCTGCAGCATCCGTCGGCCTGACCAGGCAACGCAACGCGTATCCCCGGCCGTCCACGACCGCGAACACCGCGAGCTCGCGGTACGGCGTCGGGGCGTTCTGGAAGAGCGTCTCACCGCGAAACCCGGGCGTCGTCCCGAGCAGGAGATCCGAGCGCGACGTGATCATGCCACCGGCCCTCGTCGCGGCCTCGGTGCCGATCTCGATGTAGCGCGTCAGCGTGCCCGGGAAGGGCTCGTCCGCGAGCGTGACGTGCGGGCGCATCGTGTCGCCGACGCCGGGCGACGCGAGCGCGAGGACGATGCTCGGCACGCTCGACGTGATCGGGGTCCAGCTCTCGGGGACCGCGAACGTGACGCGACCCTGTCGTTGCCAACGCCAGGACGCGACCGGCGCCGCGCCGGCGCCGGGGCTGGGCGACGCGCTCTGCGACGGTCCGAAGAAGCGGCTCGGACCCGCCACGCCCGACACGAACAGCGCCGGCAGCCCGACCACGACCCCGAGGCCGACCACGACCACGGGGACGATCCACCACCAGTCCGCACCGCGCGACGCTCGACGGGGCGCGCGCGCCACCGCTCGGGCGTCACGCGGCTCCGAGCGCGCCACGGAGACGGAAAGGTGCTCGTGCGGCGCGGCGACCGGTACCGGACCTGCCGTGCTCGAAGACGGCGCGCGCAGGCTTCGCGTGGCCTGAGTGACGGGCTCCGCGGCGGCTGCATGGGCCGAACGCGGGTACGGATCCGTCCGCACGGCCGTGGTGGGCGTCTCGCGCGCAGCCGGCGTGCGGTGCGGCGGGTAGGACATCGTGCTCACCGCGGCTTTGTCGGGACTGGCCTGCTGCGAGAGCGTCGATGCGAGCGCGGCACCGGCGTGGGCTGCGCCGTCGCGCGCAGCCGTCGGTGCCGGAGTGGCCGTGAGCACCGCCCGCTCGCCGCTCGGATCCACGAGCGTCGACGAGTCGTCGAAGCCCACGAACGCGAGCTCCATCGCCGTCCGGAGGGTCTCGACGTCGGGAAACCGCTCGCGACGATCGCGAGCCATCGCGCGCGCGACCACCGCGAGCACCGCCGGATCGAGATCGGGCCGCAGCCGATCGAGCGGCGTCGTCGGGCGCAGCAGGACCGCGTGCAGCGCCTCTTCGGGAGGCACGTCCGCGTACGGCGGCCGCGCCCCGAGGCAGCAGTAGAGGATCGCCCCGACCGCGTAGATGTCGGCGCGCGCATCGACCGACGGATCGCCGGCGGCCTGCTCGGGCGCCATGAACCGTGGCGTGCCGAGGACGCTTCCCGGCAGCGTGATGCCGGGTCGATCGGACGTCGTCATCTCGCGCGCGAGCCCGAAGTCGAGCACCTTGACGACCTCGCGACCTTCGGGGGACTGCGCGAGCATCACGTTGGCCGGCTTGAGATCGCGATGGACGATCCCGCGCGCGTGCACGACGGCGAGCGTCGCGAGCAGCGAGCGCGCGATGAACAGCGTCTCGTCGATCGAGAGCGGCGCGCGCGCCCGCAGACGCGCAGCGAGCGTCTCGCCTTCGAGGTACTCCATGACGAGGAACGGGCCGCACGCGGGATCGCGATCGAGGTCGATCACGTCCACGACGCCCTCTCGAGCGCACGCCGCGGCCGCACGCGCCTCGCGATGGAACCGATCGACGACCGAGCCGTGCGCCAGGAACTCGGGGTGCAGGACCTTGAGGGCGACGCGACGACCGACGGCGACGTGCTCGGCCGTGAACACGGCGCCGACTCCACCGGCCCCGAGCAGCTCGGTGACGCGATACCGACCCGCGAGCGTCTTGCCGACGAGCGAAGCGCTCCACGACTCGAGCGAACCGTGCAAGGGCCCGCAGTATAGCTAGAGCGCGTCGCGCTCGACCGGCGCGATCGAGCGCGAAGGCGCGCACCCACGGGCGGCGACGTCGGCGTCCTCGGTGAGCATCGCGAGCGTGTCGCCGAGGCGCGCGCGCTCGCGTTCGAGCACCTCGTCGCACGCGTCCTTCGCGATGTGCACGGGCTCGCCGCGAACGATGACGACACGCGCGAAGGGCCACGGCACGAGGTAGCGATCCCACGCGCGCGTCAGCACGCTCGCGCGGCTCGCGCCGACGGTGATGGGCACGAGCGCGGCGCCGGAGCGGCGTGCCACCGACAACGCGCCGGCCTTGGGGATGCCGTACGGGCCCTTGGGTCCATCCACTGCGAAGGCAGCGTCGAGCCCGCGGCGCACGCATCGGATCATCGCGGCGAGCCCTCGGGCTCCGCCGCGCGAGGAAGAGCCGTCGAGCACCGTGAAGCCCAGGTGCGACAGGATTCGCGCCTGCAGGCGGCCGTCGCGCGAGAGGCTCGACAGCACCGCCATGCGGGTGCGACGCGGGTAGCGAAAGAGCGCGAGCTGCCGGCCGTGGAAGAACGCGTAGACGTTGGGCCCATCCCCCTCGGACGGTCCGACCAGGCGCACCCGATAGGTCGCCGTCAGCAGCCGCAAGACCGCGTACGCCAACCATGCGAGCACACGCCCGACCCACGATCGCTCTGGGCTCATGGCCGTCGGCGTCGTCCGCGGCGGCTTGCGACGAGCGCGAGCATCGCCGCGAGCACGAGAGTCTCGCCGCCTCCTGCGGGGGCACCGGGCAGAACGGAGCACCCGCAGCAGCCCACCGTTCCGTAGGTGCCACCCGCTTGCGACCACGGATCCTGCGTCGAGCCTCCACCCGGCGGTGGGCCCGGTGGCGGTACGGGCGGCGGCATCGGAGGAGCCTCGAGCGGCGGCGGCATCGGAGGAGCTTCGAGCGGTGGCGGCATCGGAGGCGGCACGGGGTCGTTGCTGCCCGACCCCGTGAAGTCGCCTCCCCCGAAGCTTCCGCCCGTCGCCTGCGCGTGCGCGATCGCGAGCACCGACCAGAGCACGATCGGGGCGAGCGTCACGGCCAGCCACCACGAGGGCCGTCGCGGCATGCTCAGCTCCTCACCCCGCGGACCGTCTTGCTCTTCCCAGACGTCTTGCTCGTTCGCCCAGACGTCTTGCTCTTCCCAGACGTCTTGCTCGTTCGCCCAGACGTCTTGCTCTTCCCAGACGTCTTGCTCTTCCCAGACGTCTTGCTCGTTCGCCCAGACGTCTTGCTCTTCTCGAGAGACGATTCACGCCCTTCGCCAGACGCTCGCGCGCCGTTCGCGCCGCGCGGCTTGCTCGCGAGGGGAGACACGAGCTCGCGCAGGCGCGTCGCGTCGGCCAGCGACATCCGGAGGAGCACGTCGACGCCGTCGCGGCGCCGGCGCGCGCCGAGCACGGCGCGAACGGAGATCGCGGCCAGAACGGCGTCGAGCGCGCGCGCTTCGGCCCGCGCAGCGTCGAGCTCCTTACGAAACGGAGCGGGGCGAGACGCCCCCGCGCCGCGCGCCTCGAGCACCTCCGTGGCCGCCTCGATGTCGCGCACCGA
>JADZFZ010000674.1 GCA_020854145.1 Deltaproteobacteria bacterium
CCCGCTTTCGCGCGACGAAGACGCCGCACGTCCGGACACGATCGGGATCGGCACGCGTGACGGCGACGGCCGCGAGCGTCTCGCCTTGCGCATCCACGTACGCGTCGAGCGTGCAGTCCGGGACCGGCGTAGCCGGAAGCGGCTCGCGCGCGATCACCGAGAGCGATCCGCCGGTCACCTGCGCGATGACGAGCTCCGCGCCCTTCTCGGAGGACGTGATCAGCACGACCCGCAAATCGTCGTCCGCGGCGGACGCAACCGTCGCGGCGATGACGTCTCCGCCCAGGTCGAGGGCGCCGAGCACGACGGCGGACGCGGGGCCCGCCACGAGCACCTGATCGTCCCAGTCGTCGGGGCCCTCGGCCGGCTCCGTCTCGAAGACGGGGGGCGCGAATCGCATCTCGAAGAGCTCGCGCGAGGGACCGTCGCCCCGGAGACCGAGCGCGCGCAGCTCGCCCGAGCGGGTCTCGATCGCTGGCGTGATGACGCGCGCCCCGGCCGGCCACGCCACGTGGGCTGCACGATCGACCTCGAAGCCCGCGCGTGCATGGAGCGCCTCGTGGTCGCGCCACGCGACCCACTGCTTGCCACCTGCGTCGGCCGCCTTCACCGCGACGAGACCCGCGATGGGGCCGTCGCCCGCGAAACGGGCCACGTCGCCGGCGGGCTCGTACAGCGCGTCGTACTCGACGTGCGCCTCGAAGCGCCGCTCGAAGATCACGCCGAGCTTCGCGCCGGACACCGCGCAGACCGCGGAGAACGTCGCGGGCGCCTGCGCGTGCACCTGCGGCGGCAGAGCGAGCGCCATCTCCTCGGGCTCGACGACCTCGAACGCGACGCGCTCCGCGACCACGCCTCCGTCGGCGAGCGACCAGCGCACCTCGTACGCGTGCGCGCCCGCCGAGACCGCGAGCCACCGGTCGAGACAGACCTGCGTCTCGTACGTCTCGCCCGCCGGGAGCACGACCTCGTGCGCGGCGACGCGGCTCGCTCGGCCCAGCTCCACGCGCGGATCGGCGCGCGACACGAAGCGGAGCTGCCCCGCGTCGGGATCGAACGGGACCGGAACCCGGACCGGGCTCGCGCCGCGGTTGTGCACCACGACCCCGACGACGAGCTGCTCGCCGCGCCAGAAGTGCGGCCGCATGGGATCGAGCCGCAGCGTGAGTCCGTCGGTGCTCACGGGTTCTTGTTCTTCGTGGAGTCGCTCCACAGCTTGACGTGCCCGTCACCGTCGATGGGCCCGGTCTTGGTGACGTGATCGTTGGCCCCGACGGTCGCCCAGCCGCGCAGCTTCAGGTGGCAGTAGCCGCAGAGGTGGTCGCTCGTCTGGTCGTAGTTGAGGATGCACTTCTTGTCGGCCGCGTCGTGCAGCGACTTGCTGCTGCTCGGCGCGTCGGGGGCGTGGTTGAGAAAGAGGTTGTGCCCCATCTCGTGGGCGATGACCGCGGTGACCGGCGTCGAGTACTTGGCGGCGGGGTTGGTCGAGGGCGTCTGGGGGAGGAACACCATGTGGACCGAGCCGCGCCCGTTCCATTGCGACGATCCGGACGGCGAGATCCCGCCCTGTCCCGAAGGCGGCACGACGACCGAGCCATCGATCTGCCGATAGCCGACGGGGGCCTCGCTGTGGAGGATGACCATGCCGTGCTCGTTGATGGCGAGCAGCAGCTTCTCCGCGACCTGCTGGGTGAGCTGCACGGCGGCGCCTTCGACGTCGGACTCGTACGTGGCCTTCGTGCTGAGGCCCGCGGCGGCCATGCGACGCGTGATGATCGTGTCGACCTTCGCCTTCTTCTTCGTGCTCAGCCCATCGTAGAAGGGGAGCAGGTACTGGTGGTCGTCGGTCGCCGCGTGGGTCGTGAGCCAGCGGTCGTAGGCTTTCTTGGTCCCGTTGAAGACGCGGTCTTTCTGGACGTACTCGCGGATCGAGTCGACCTTCACCTTGCGCGAGGCGAGGTCCCAGCCCGCCGCGACGAAGGCGTACGAGACGTCGCCTCCCGTGCCCGCCTGCAGCTGGTCCGTGGCCTCGAACCAGGTTCCGTGGCTCGTGACCTTGGGTGCGCGATTGCCCGGAGCGGCGATGATCTGGCCGAACCACGTGTGGTAGTCGGTCGCGAGCGTCCGCTCGTCGGCGGCCTGCGTCGCGCCCCAATCGATGACGACCCCCGCCTTGCGGTACTCGGTCGCGATGGTCGCGAGGACCGCCGTCTGGACGGCGTTCGACTTGCGCACGTAACGCACGCGCACCTTGCGGAGCGTCTGGAACGTCCCGCTCTTCGCGCGCGGCAACGGCCCGTAGTCGCGCACCAGATCCGACGCCGGAGAGACGACGTCGAGCGCGGCCGCACCGCCCGCGCCGCCGTCGGGCTGCGCGTAGACGGACACCGCGTACGTGTCGAGGCCCATGCGCGATGGCTGGAACATCACGCCGACGCAGCCTGCGTGGGTACCCGTCAGGATGGCCTTGGCGTGCGCGGCCCAGACGCGCGTGCCGCACGCGGCCTGCTCGGTGGACAACGCGTTCAGTCGAAGGAAGACGGCATCGGCGCCGCCGCGCTTGCCGGCGTGGTCGGTGTGACAGTTGGTCGAACCGGGCGGTCCCGTGCCGGCGTTGCGCAGGTAGTCGAGCGAGTCCGTCAGGAAGGTCTCGACCGAGCCGTTGAGACCGAGCGTTCCGAGCGCGGCGATCTCGTCTTTGCTCTCCCAATCCCAGAGGAACTTCGTGCCGCCGATCGCTTTGGCCGCATCGCCCCCGTGCACGGCGCCACCGGCCGCCTTCGCGATGTGGATCTTCGCCACGAGCGGGATGCGCGGCCCGTCGCCCCACTGCTTGCGGTGCGACTTCCACAGCGGGTTGCGGACCATGCTGTGGCCGTCGTCCATGTCGTAGACGTAGCTCGTGAACTGATTGCACCGGAGCACGACGTCGTAGGTCGCGGCGGGGTCGAGCGTGTCGTCGCCGCGCTTCTTCGTGACGAGCTCGTCGTTGATGGCCCGCTCGTCGAGCGCCGTCTGCGCGGAGTAGAGACCATCGACCCCGTTGGGCGCCCCGACCGGCAGCAGCGCTTTGCCGCCCCAGAAGAGCTCGATCTTGTCGATGATCACGTCGAGGTACGTCCATCGCTCGACGAGGCCCTCGGCGGCGTTGTCGCCCGCGGTGGCCTTCAGCATGTACGGCGAGTGCTCGACCGTGACGAGGTGCGACGGGAAGCTCGCCCACTCCGAGCCGGGGAACGACCCGTCCCACTCCTCGTCGAGCTTCTCCGCTTTCGCGGCCTCGGCGTCGAGCGTACGCGTCCAGATCGGCGCGCCCGATCCGGAGCGATAGAGCGCGAGCGTCAGCGTGGTCGCATTGTCCGGGTTGTGGAGCTTCCACTTGATCTCGACCTTCTCCTCGATCGGCGCGAAGAAGAATCGGCCACCTCGTCCACCGGGCACCTCGGCGTGGTCGGGATCGTCGTAGCTCGTCGAGGTCTTGCTCCCACACGTCATCGTGATCTCGGTGACGCCCCACTTGGTGAGCGGGCACTCCGAGACACCCTTGCGCGTCGGACCGCTGCTGCCGACGCTGCTCAGCGCGCTCGACAGCGGCCCCGACGACGCGAAGAGCGCGGTCGTGATCGGTCCCGGGTACTCAGCCACGATCCGTCGCCTCGCCGCCGGCGTAGCCGCGCCCCGCGTCTTGGTGCGCCAGCGCGAGCGCACGGAGCCTGCTCATCCGGAACGCCGCGCTCTTGCCCGATGCGAGCGCCTCCGATGCCCAGGGCAACGCGGGATCGCGATCGAAGTCCCGCCCGAACACGAACACCAGGGTGAGGTACGCGAGCACGTGCTCGTCGCGCTCGAGCCCGTGCGCCTCCGCGCGCTCGATCGCATGCACGACGGCGTCGCGGACCCCGGCGTCACCGAGCGCGGCGTGTTGCGCGGGGAAGTGCGCTCGCACGTGCTCCACCGCGCGGTGCACGAACTTCTCGAGGAACGGCGCGGCCAGGATGCGCATCTGCTCGCGTCTGATCGTCCACATGGCGTCCGGGGCCCGGAGCCTACCACTGGGCGCCTCGACGAAGGTCATCGCGTTGTCGGGTCTCAGCGGAGCTCGATGCGCTCCTCGACGAGGGCGTGCGGCACGCCCGGCGACGACATCACCAAGGGCGTCGCGGCCATCACGGCGCGGCGCACGACGTCGGGCACCGCGGAGCGCGCGAACCGGCTCACGGGCTCCTCGACGCTCAGGCTCCCGAGCAGGTACCCGAGCAAGCCGCCTCCGCCTGCGGGCATCACGTAGACCGGCGCGTCGGGAGCGAGCCCTCCCCGGCGGCGCGCGTCGACGAGCGCGGACATGAATCCGCCGCGGCGATCGGCCAAGCCGAGCCCGATGGCGCGGTCGCCGCTCCAGATGCGCCCCTGCCCGATCTGGTCGACGTCGGCGCGCGACATGCGGCGCGAGGAAGCGACTCGTCGCAGGAACAGCCTGTACCAAAGGGCGATCCGCGACGCGAGCGTCTCGCGCTCGTCGCGCGTGAAAGGCCGGAAGAAGCTCTCCGCGGAGGCGCGGCGTCCGCGGTCGATGAAGTCGACCCCGAGGCCGACGCGCCGCGCGAGACCGCTGACGTCGACCTTGCCGAAGAAGATGCCGATGGAGCCCGTGAGCGTCGACGGGTCCGTCCACACCGTGTTCGCGCCGCACGCGATGTAGTAGCCGCCCGACGCGGCCACGGCGCCCATCGTGGCGACGACGGGCTTGCGCCTTCGCGCACGCTGGATGGCGCGCCAGATCTGATCGCTCGCGAGCGCGCTGCCGCCACCCGAGTCGACGCGCACGACGATCGCGCCGATACGCGAGTCCGCGGCGGCCGCATCGATCGACTCCGCGATGGTGCGCCCGCCCGACATGCGGATGCCGACGAACGGGATCTCCATGCTTCGGCCGTCGACGATGTCGCCGTCGATCAGGATGACGGCGACGCCGCGCGGCCGTCCCCACTGCGAGGCCGCTTCGCTCGGCGGCTCGGTGGCGCGTGCGACCGAGCGCCCGAGCAGCCGCCGCAGGTGGTCGTCGAGATCCGCCTCGTCGGCCTCGCCGTCGAACAGACCGAGACGCACCAGCTCTTCGGTCAGGTACGGGCCTTCGTCGATGAGACGCCGCATCTCCTCGGGCGTCTTGCGGCGATCGCGCGCGAGGTCGGCCACGAACCGTGCGTACGCGTCGTCGAGGAACATGGAGCGTTGCCGGCGCGAGGCCGCGGTCGGCCTGCGGAACATCAGCTGCTCGGGCGCGCTCTTGTAGTCGCCGATCCGCACGAACTGCGCGCGAACGCCGATGCGACGCAGCGACTCGCCGAGGTAGTAGCTCTCCGACCGGATGCCCACGAGGCGCACGCCGCCTGCAGGGTCGCCGAGCACGCGGTCCGCGGCGGCGCACGCGTAGTAGTCGCCGCCGGTCGCCGCATCGAGATGGCAGAGCACGCGTTTGCCGTTGCGTCGCAGGTGCGCGATGGCCGACCGCATCTCCTGGGCCTCGGCGAGCGAGAGCGACGTGCCACGCAACCGGATGAGCACACCGGCGACGTCGTCGTCGCGTGCGTCGCGCTCGAGACGCGCGATCGTCGCGAGCAGAGAGCGCGGCGACATCGACTCGAGCAGCAGATCGTCCACGCGCGACCCGGTCGGCAGCCCTTCGCGTCGCTGCTGGTCGATGCGTGCGTGCACGTACCAGCCCGGGTCGTCGTACTGGCCGTCGGCGTCGCGCGCGAGGCGCATCCCGCCGCCCGCCGCGAGCATGCCCCAGCTCACTTCGAGCCCCGCCTCGAAGCGCACGCGGCGCTCGTCGCGAAAGACGTCGTCGATCGCGAAGCCACCCCGGAGACGGCCGACGTACGGGATCTCGAGCTCGAGCGCCGCGCGCGGTGTCGCGTACCCCTCGGTATCGATCGCGGCCTCGAGACCGAGCGTCAGATGGCGCGCGCCCGTCGGCCGCAACGCCGTGGCGAGCACGAAGGAGCGGGGCGCCGTCACGCCGCCCACGGAGGTGCGCACGGCGTCGAGCGACATCAAGGACACTCCGAGCCAGGGCCACGGTCGCCACGTGGCACCGAGGTCGAGGCTCGCGACGTCCGCTTCGAGCGCGAACGTCGAATGGCTCCACCGCAATGCGGAGCCGAAGGACAACGTGGCGCCCGGCGACCAACCGAGCACGAGCGACCAGACGTCGCGCGAGGCGTCGACCGGACCGACGGATCCGTCGGGCAGACGCCCCGAGGTCGTGGCGCGCACGTTCTCGTAGGAGAGGCCCGCGCCGAGCCCGAACGGCAGGCTCGAAGCAGCGAACACGGAGTCGGACTCGCGCAGCGTCGCCTCGTCGGCGCGAAGCGCGCGCAGCGCCTCGCCGCCGTGCACGTGCGTGTACGCGAGCGACCAACCGCCGAGCAGCGGCACGAGCGACGGGTTCTCCGAGACCGCCGCGGCGCCGTCGTGCGACGCACGCGGAGCGTCCGACGCCGGCGGTCGCGCCGTCGCCGACGTGGGCTGCGCCAGCGCGGAGCCGGGCAGCGCTGCGAACAGGACACCGGCAGCGAAGAGCAGAAAGCGAGCGCGCAACGGCATGGCGGGCACGACGCTACCAGACGACGGCTCGGCCCGAGCATCGAACCGTCGATGCCCGATACGGCGATCGATGCTCCGGACGCGTCTCGCGCTATGATCGCCGCCTCGTGGCCAAGCGCGACCGCCGCCCTCGCGGTACCTCCCATCGAGCACGAGGCTCGAACCTCCACGCGCTCGTGGACGTGGCGCTCGCGATCGTCGCCTTCGCGATCGTGACGAGCACGGCGCCGACCGGAGCGCGCGCCCAGGATCCGGAGCACGCGCCGCGCGAGGCGATCGAGCTCTACGAGCGCGGTCGCGCGCTCTACGCGGAAGGCCGCTACGAAGAGGCCGCGGCGGAGCTCGAGCGCGCGCTGCAGCTCGACCCGGGCGCACCGGTGCTCGTCTACAACGTCGCGCTCGTGCACGAGCGGCTCGGCAACCTCGATCGCGCGATCGAGTACTACGCCCGCTACCTGCTCGTGTTGCCGGACGATCAGACGGAGGAGCGCGAGCGTACGGAGGCCACGTTGCGACGCCTGCGCGGCGCGGCTGCGCAACAGCGCCGCCAGACCGACGCCGATCGCAGGCAGCGCGAGCGCGAGCGCATCGCGGCCGCCGAGCTGGCCAGGCAACAGGCGCTGCGCGAGCGGCAGGGCGACGGCGAGGGTCCGAGCGACCGCAGGCCGCGACGGCGCGGGCGGTTCGACGTCGCCGTCATCGCCACCGGTGGCGCCGCCATAGGGCTCGCCGCGGTCGGCACGGTCTTCGGCGTCATGGCGATGTCGTCGCGGTCCGACGTCGAGGACTTCGTGGTCGGCGAGACCGGCACGCTCGACGAGCGCACCGATCTCGCGGACGGCGCGTCGCGCGACGCGCTCATCGCCGACGTGCTCTTCGGTGCCGCCATCGGCGCGGGTGCGACCGCGGCGCTCCTCTACTTCCTTCGCGACGCGCCCGAGGACGACGCGGAACGGCCGGCACGAGCGCGAGCGCGGGCCTCCGTCGCGCCCTTGCGTGACGGCGCGGCGCTCGTGGTCGAAGGCTCCATTCCGTGAGACGGCGCGCGTCTCCCCGAGCCCTCCGCACAGCAGCGGCGCCACGCGCCTGGCCGTGGCTGGCGCCACTGCTCGCGTGCGTGCCCCTGCTCGGTTGGGCATGCTCGCTGGTCGTCGCGGGCGATCCGACGATCAAGTGCGTCTCGAGCGAGCCCGACCCGTGCGGCGCGGGCTCGAGCTGCGTCGATGGACGGTGCGTGCGAGGCGCGACTCCGCCGCCTCCTCCTCCGGTGGACGGCGGGATGGACGGCGAGCCGATCGACGCGGGTCCCGCCGTGGCGGAGCTCTGCAACTGTCTGGACGACGACGGGGACGGCGAAGTCGACGAGGATTTCGACGCCGACCGCGATCACGCCACGTTGTGCGGGTGCGCGGGTGAAGGGATCGACTGCGACGACACCGACCCCAACGTGCACCCGCGCGTCGTCCTGCCGCCCGACGAGTTCGGCAACGACGCAGGCGTGCTGAGCGCCGCGACCGAGCGCTGTGACGGCAAGAACAACGACTGCGACAGCGAGACGGACGAGGACACGTGCCCGGCCGGCGACCTCTGCCGACAGGGCGCGTGCGTCGCTGCGACCGACTGCGCCATCACCGGGTGCGCCGCGAACGAGCGGTGCGAGGAAGGCGTCTGCGTCATGGGTCGTTGCCGGACCGACGCCGACTGCACGACGGCCCCGGCGACGTCGTGCGATCCAGGCAGCGGACGCTGCGTCGCGCCGCGCGCCCTCGGGCAGCCGTGCGACGTCGACGCGGAGTGCGGCTCGAGCGGGACCTGCGTACCGCGCTCCGCGCTCGGCCTTCCGGGAGGCAACCGCGTCTGCACGCAGCCGTGTTGCAGCGACTTCGACTGCGGCCCCGTGGACGGCGATCAGATCTGCTACCACGCGCCGAGCGGCGTCCGGACCTGCGCGAACGCCACCATGCTGACGGGCCTTCCGGTGCCGGGCCGTGCGCTCGCGGGCGAGCCGTGCTCGGCGGCCAGCGACTGCCGCAGCAGCATGTGCTCGCCCGAGGGCGGGTGCATCTCGCCGTGCGTCGAGCGCTGCCCCGAGCTGATGGTCTGCAACTTCTATCACGACCTCCCCGCGCTCGGTGACGCTCCGGGACGCGGGGGCATGTACTGCGACGTCGATCTGCCGTCGCTCGCCGACAACTTCGAGCCCTGCGCGGACGACCTCGACTGCAACTCGCTCTTCTGCCATTTCAACCGCTGTCGCGCGGCCTGCGCGAACGTGGCCGACTGCTTCGGCGACACCGGCTATTGCGCGTCCATCGTGGCCGAGAGCGTGCCCGGCGTGCGGCCGGTGACGGGCGAGCGAGCACGCATCCAGGTGTGCGCCCAGTACCCGACCACGATCGCCGATCCCGGCGCGCTCTACACGCGCGGCGTCGCCTGCACGAACAACGAAGAGTGCCAGTCGCAGATCTGCATCGACGGCCGCTGCACCGACTTCTGCTGCTCGTCGGCCGAGTGCGGCGGCGGGCGTTGCGGGCCGAAGCGATTCGGCGACGGCTGGGTCGTCGTCTGCTCCGTACCGCCGTGAACGGCGTCCTCGAGAGCGTCGAGCCACCCCTGCCCACGACCCACGCCTGCGCTCCACCATGCACGGACCCCCGTGCGGTCGGGCGTGCCCTTACCCACACGCACCTCGTCCGACTGCTGGCGCGCGCCGAGAAACCCGCTATCTACGGCCCCCTCTCGTTGCTCGGGGGAGCGGCGGCGAGCGGGACGATCCCGAGGGCCGACCGGCCAGTGCCGGCGCGGTTTCGCTCGCGATCCGAGGTCTCCCAAACGTGAGTAGTGCCGGGATGCTCCAACAGGCTGCGAGACGTGGAGACGAGAGCAGTAGTACCCTTCGTTTGGTGCGCTCGTCCGGGGTGCGGACGAGAGCCGACCTGGATGTCCCTCGAGGCCGACGAGCTGCCGCGCCGATGCTGATCTGCCCCGCGTGCCGAAAGACGTACCCCGTCACGATGGGACCGGTCTGCTCGGACGACGGCTCCATGCTCGCGGACGCCGAGACGTTCTATCAGACGCACGGCGACCCTCTGCTCGGCTCGGTGGTCGCGCGCCGCTACGAGGTCGTCTCGCGCATCGGCGTGGGCGGTATGGGCACCGTGTACCGCGCGCTGCAGCGACCGCTCGCTCGCGAGGTGGCGCTCAAGATCCTCAAGCGCGAGCTCACGGGAGATCCCGAGACCGTCCAGCGCTTCCATCGCGAGGCCCGCGCGAGCAGCGTGCTCGTCCACGGCAACACCGTCCGCGTCTACGACTTCGGCGAGACCTCGGACGGGCTCCTCTATCTCGCGATGGAGCTCCTGACCGGGGAGTCGCTGTCGGGACGTCTGGCCCGCCCCGGTTCCACGTCGGTGGTGCAGGCGATCGACATCGCGAGCGAGATTCTCGGCTCGCTCGCCGAGGCGCACTCGAAGGGGATCGTCCATCGCGACCTCAAGCCGGACAACATCTTCCTCGCGCGCGTGGACGGTCACGCGGAGCCGGTCGTGAAGGTGCTCGACTTCGGCGTCGCCAAGATCATCACCGGCGACGGCTCCATCGACGTGCTCGAGACGCAGGCCGGCACCGTGTTCGGAACACCGCGCTACATGTCGCCCGAGCAGGCCCAGGGAAAGAAGCTCGATGCGCGCAGCGACCTCTACTCGGTCGGCGTGCTGCTCTTCCAGATGCTGACGGGACGAGCGCCCTTCACCGACGACGACGCCGTCATCGTCATGGCCAAGCAC
>JADZFZ010000675.1 GCA_020854145.1 Deltaproteobacteria bacterium
CGCGAGCAGCTCCTCCTTCCGCATGGTTTGCTTACGTACCGTTCCGTAACGGGGGATCTCCAGAGGACCCGTCATCACGATCTTGGATCGTGGGTAGTGGGCGACGGTGCCGCCGAACGCCTCGCGCTCGAGCATCGTCACCCGCAGACCCGCTTCCATCAGCCCCAGAGTCGCCGCGATCCCGCCGGGCCCGGCGCCCACCACGACGGCATCGAGGGTGTCACCGCCGGGTGTCCCCCTGCGTCCGCTTCGGGCGATGTACTCGGCGGCTTCGGCACCCTGGCGTATCGCATTGCGGATCAGGCCCATCCCGCCGAGCTCGCCGACCACGTAGACACCGGGCTTGTTGGTCTGGAACGTCTCGTCGAGCTTCGGCAGCTCGACGCCGCGTTTCGCCGTACCGAATACGAGCGAGATCGCCTGCACGGGACACGCGGAGGCGCACGCGCCGTGGCCGACGCACGCGAGCGGGTTGAGCAGATGTGCCCTTCCTTCGACGATTCCGAGGATCTGTTTCTCGGGGCAAGCGGTAACGCACGCTCCGGAGCCGATGCATTGAGAGGGATCAATCTGTGGGTGAAGGCTCGGGGGCGCGACGTCTCCGAGCTGCGCCGCTGCGGAGAGCGCGACGGCGGCGTGCGCTTCGCGCGTCCGGTCGCGGCGAGCCCAGAGAATCTGGACAATCAACGCGATCACGAGGATCCCCCCCAACACGAGGACCGTCGTCATGTGGCTCCTCTCCGCAGACGCTGCAGAGCGACGACAGTCTACCATCCGGTTGGCAGGTCAATCGCTGCCGGGGGATGATTCGCGCCGGTGCCGCGCTCCCTCGCTACGACGGTGGAACGTCTCCGGCCGTCCGCCGTGCCGGTCGTCACGGTGCTGCTGCTGGGAATCCTCGCGGCTTTCCTCGCCGTGCAGGGTTGGGGCTACTACACGCTTCCCATCGAGAGCCGCATCGAGCACGAGTCGTATCGCGTGCTCTCGCCGAGCGGGACCACGGGCCACGGCTACGGGATCGTCGGGACGCTGCTCATGCTCACGAACCTGCTCTACTTGGTTCGACGGCGTCTCGCGAAGCTCTCTCTCGGGTCCATGAGACGTTGGCTCGATCTCCACGTGCTGACGGGGCTCGGTGGCAGCATGCTGGTCGCCTTCCACTCGGCCTTCCAGCTCCGGACCCCCATTGCGTCGCTAACCGCAGGCAGCCTCTGCACCGTCGTCCTGACGGGTCTCGTGGGACGTTACCTCTACGCCCTCGCGCCGGCGCCCGCGCACGAGGCGATCGACGCCAGCTTGACGGCGCTCGGCGAGCTCGCTCCGGGGATCGACCGTGAGATGCGCCGCCGGCTCGCGGCCGTGCCGGTGCCGCCTCTGCTCGGCACGGCGTCTTTCACGCTCACCCTGCGTGCGATCCCCCGCTGCCACGGAGTCGCCCGCCAGCGTCGTGAGGTCGTTCGGATGACGATTGCCGAGCGCCTCGTGCCGGACTCGCTCGACGCGCACGATCTGGCGGAGGTGCGGCACATCGCCAGGAACGTCGAGCGCTTGGTGGCGCGCGAGGTGACGTCCGCCGTCGGTGCCGCGTTGTTGCGGAGCTGGCGCGGGCTCCATCGATGGATGGCAATCGTCATGTTGCTCTCCGTCGCCGTCCATATCGGTGTCGCCTGGTACTACGGATATCGCTGGCTGCTCTCCGAGTGACTGCCCGCAAGCTCTATCCCTATGTGCTCTCTGCTTGTCTGCTGGGTGCGGCGGTGTCCGCACCCGCGCTCGCACAGATCCTGTCTCCAGGGGAGCTCTCTCGGGCGCACGCGTCGCTCGAAGGAGACAGCCAGTGTGGACAGTGCCACTCTTCCGGACGCAGGGTGGACACCGGACGGTGCCTCGCGTGTCACCGCCCGCTCGCAGCCCGTATTCGCGCGGGACAGGGCTTGCACGGACGCCAGTACCGCGGCCGCGATTGCGGCAGCTGCCACGTGGAGCACCACGGGCGCGGAAGCCACCTGATCCGCTGGCCCGGAGGTGGACGCGATCGGTTCGATCACGCGCAGGCCGGATGGCCGCTCACGGGGGGTCACGCCGGGCTCGCGTGCAATCGCTGCCACACGCGGGGAGGCACGTTCCTCGGGGCTTCGCGCAACTGTGCTTCGTGCCACCGTGATCCCCACGCGGGCCGATTCGGTGGGCAATGCGGCGGCTGCCACGACGAGACCGCCTGGGCTCGTGTGCGGCTCGACCGCTTCGATCACGGCGTCACGAGCTTCCCGCTCCGCGGGCAGCACGCGAACGTGCGCTGCAACGGCTGCCATCGTGGGGATCCCCCGCGGTGGCGCGGAGTCGAGCACGCGACGTGTGGAAGCTGCCACGCCGATCCCCATCGCGGCAGGTTGGGTGGAGACTGCGCCAACTGCCACACGGAGCGCGGTTTCGCGGTCGTCGAGCGTCTCCGGCAGAATCATCCGGGCCTGAGCCTGGCGGGTGGGCACCAACGGCTGGAGTGCAATGCCTGCCACGACCGAGGCAACGTGCAGGCGCCATCGCGGGGCAGCGCCTGTGTCTCTTGCCATCGACCGGTGCACGAGGCGAGCTTCGGGCGCGCGTGCAATCAGTGCCATTCCTCGATTCGATGGCTCGGGTTGTCGCGCCGCGTGGGTCTGGCCGCGCACGCGCGGACCGAGTTTCCTTTGCGGGGACGTCACGAAGAGGTCGACTGCGCAGGGTGTCATCCTACGAGCCAGCCGCCCCGCCAACGCTTCCGACAGCTCCGCTTCGGGCGTTGCCTCGACTGTCACGCGGACCGCCACGCGGGCGAGTTCGCCGATCGGGCCGGAGGCGAGTGCGCTGCGTGCCACGACGAGCGCGGCTTCCGGCCCACGCGATTCGGGGTCAACGAGCACGCAGGGACGCGTTTCCCGCTGCGCGGTCTGCACGAGGCGGTGCCCTGCGGAGGGTGCCATCGCGCGCCTCCTCCTCGGCTCGATCTGCACGTGTCCGATCGGCGTTGCGCGGCATGTCACGAGAACCCGCACGGAACCCAGTTCGCAGCGGAGATGCGGCGCGGCGGCTGCGCGCAGTGCCACTCTCCGGCCGGCTGGGGGATCCCCAACATGGACCACCGCACGTGGCCGCTGACGGGCGCGCACTCCCGGGCCGCGTGCGCGGCGTGTCACGGCGCGGCGGCTGCGACGCAGCCGTCGGCGGCGCAAGCGACGACGCAGCCGTCCGGGCTTCCGCAACGGCGATGGCGGGGTGTTCCGCGACGATGCGACGGTTGTCACGATGATCCGCACGCGGGTCAGTTCCGCCTCACGGAGCCGCGTCGTGCCTGCGATCGTTGCCACGCCACGACGAGCTTCGAGATCGCGTCGTTCCCGCACGCGCGCATCACCGGGTTCGAGCTCGAGGGAAGGCACGCTCGGGCCGAGTGCGGCGATTGTCACCCATCGACCGCGCTGCGCGACGACACGCGGACGGTCCGGTGGCGCCTCGGCTACCGCAGCTGCGCCGACTGTCACGCGAACCCGCACGAGCGGAGGCGACGATGAGGCACGGTTGCCGCGCGCCGCTGACCGTGCTCGTCGTGTGCCTGGCCGCGATGGTCGGTGGCGCCGTCGCGCAGGAGCGTCGCGCGCGTCCCGTCGCGTCGAGCGCACGCCGTCGCGCGGAGCAGGATGCGGGGCGTGATCACGCATCGGTCACCGCGAACCTGGATTGCAGCGCGTGCCACACGCCTGCGGGTTGGGCGATGCGGGGAGGCGCGGGCACGGGCCGCGGCTTCGATCACGCGCGGACCGGTTTCCCGCTGACCGGGCGGCATCGGAGGACCGAGTGCATCGGCTGCCACGTTCCGCGCCGGCAGATCCGGCGCGATTGCACGGCGTGTCACCGCGACGCGCACGACGGGCGGCTCGGCAGCGGCTGCGACGAGTGCCATTCGGCGACGTCCTGGAGGCGCAACGCGACCTTCGAGCGGCACCGGCGTACGCGCCTGCCTCTGTCGGGGATGCACGCGCTCATCGACTGCACCGAGTGCCACGAGCGCACCACGTCGCGCGAGTGGTCGGGTGTCCCCGCGGAGTGCTTCGCGTGCCACGAGGACGACTATCGACGTCCCGACGTGCACCCACGTCACGACGGAGGCGCGTCGGGCACCCCGTTCCCGCTCGATTGCTCGAGGTGCCACGTCGCCACGGCGTGGAGCCCGGCGTTCGTGGACCCGACGGAGCTGCCTGCGCGCGGCGCGCTGGCGTCGGTGCCCGAGGGGCACGATGCACGAATGCCGTTGTCGTTCGGGCCCCATCGCGGCGCGCCGTGCGGGAGCTGTCACACGGCGGGTCCGGAGTCGCGGCAGATCCGATGCACCGGATGCCACGCGCACCAGCCCGTCGCGATGCGTCGAGCCCACCGGCGCGCGGTGCCTGCGGATGGCGCCGCGTGTCTCGTCTGCCATCCGGGGGGGAGCGCACGATGACGACGCCTCGCCTGTCCGGGTGGGGGGCGACGAGGCTCGTCGCAAGCGCCCTCGCGTGTGCGTGGGTCGCCGGCTCGCCGGTGCGCGCGCACGCGGACCCTCCGCCGACGAGCGGCCGCGCCGAGGCCCCGGAGGCCGCCGCGCAGCCCACGCAGCGGGTCACCGTTCGCGTCGTCGAGATCGCGGGGGGACGCGCGTACCTGGAGCCTGGGCACGACGCGGGGATCGCCGCGGGCGCGGTGGTCAGGTTCGGTCGTACGCGGCTCACGGTGGTCGTGGCCAACGCGCGCTTCGCGGTCGTGGAGCTCGGGGAGTCGCGCATCGCGATCGGCGACGAGGGCGAGGCCGACGCGGTGCCCGGAGCGGCGACGGTGGTGCGGCGACCGCCGCCGCCGCGGCAGCTTCGTCTGTTTCGCGGGATGTGGCCTGCCGCGCGCAGACCCGCGCTCGATCAACGTCCGCGCTACGTGCCGCTCGGGGAGGTGGGCGGCAGCCGTCGGATCCGGATCGGGCTCGGCGCGACGGCAGGCGCGGTGGTGCCTCTCGATGCGCCGCGCGAGACCATCGCGACGGGCGAGCTGCGCGCGCAGGTGCACGCCGAGCCGTTCTCGACGGCTCCGCTTTCGTTCGACGCGGACGCCGCGGTGCAAGCGTGGCTCGCACGCGACCTCGACGAGCGTGCGGGCTCGGAGTCGCGACCGATCGTGCGCGTCCGCGCGCTCTCGGCGGCCTACGGTCTCGACGACGGCTTCCACGCCGCCGCGGGCAGGCTCCGGTATGCGGCGGCGAACCTCAGCACGCTCGACGGGATACGCGTCGCCGCGCGTCTGGTTCCCGGGCTCCAGCTCGCGGCGTTCGGCGGGCTCGTCCCGGATCCGACCGACGGCCGACCCTCGGTCGACGCGTCGCGGTTCGGCGTCGAGGCGCTCTATCGCGATCCGACGTCGTCCTGGCGTCCGCAGGCCAGCCTGGTCGCGCAGGGCTCGGTCTTCGACGGCGAGATCGACGAGCGTCGCGCCGCGCTCTCCGTCTCGGTGCTGCCCGAGGGCGCGCGTCTCGCGGGAAGCGTCGAAGCCTCGATGTTCGACTCCGACAATCCGTGGGGCGCGCGCGAGATCGAGCTCACCGAAGCGTCGCTCGATGCCTCGTGGCGACCGTCGTGGCTGCGGGTCGAGACCCATCTCTCGATCTGGCGGCCGGAACGTTCTCGATGGCTCGCGAGCTTCCTCCCGGTCGGCTGGACGTGCTTCCCCGAGCACGACACGGAGGTTCCGTGCACCGACGACGACGCGCTGCGATCGAGCGCGACGTTGCGACTGGGCATCGAGAGAGCCCGCTGGGCCGCGGGCCTCGGTGGCAGCGTGCTCGTTCCGGGTTGGGGCGAAGACCCCGATCAGCTGGTCGGCTTCGCCGACGTTCGCGTGCTCCGCGTGCTCCGCGTGCTCCGCGGGTCGCTGGGCATGACCGCGTCGACGGGCAGGCTGCTCCAGACGGCGTCCGCGCGCGGCGAGGTGGGTGCTTCGTTGCTCGAGGAGCGGCTCGACGTCGCGGTCCACTATCGCCCTGCGCTGAGCCGCTATCGCGCGGCCAACGAGCCCTTCGTCGAGCACCTGGTCGGCTTCGACGTCCGCGCGACGCCGGTGGCCGACCTCGACGTCTCCCTGCAGGCGGACGTGCTGCTCGGCGAGGACGCCGACGCGCTGCTCGTGACCGCCAACGTGCTCTGGCGCCCCGTGATCGGAGACGCGGAGCGCTGAGCGCAGGGCTCCGAAACCAGGTCGAAGCGCCGCTCGGCGCGTGCTCGTGCTAGGAACGACGGGCGTCGCGCTCGCGGCGCTCTCATGCGCTGAGCACCTCTTCATCTCCGCACCGTCGCGCTCGCTCTGCGAGCGCAACCGTCGTCGTCGAGGAAGAGAGGGCTCGTGGTCGTGCTCGAGGTGCACGGCGTCGGCGTCGCGTGGACGTCGTCCATCGCCGTCTTGAAGGACGTCTCGTTCGTCTTGGGACGTGGGCTCCACGGTCTCGTGGGAGCCAACGGAGCCGGCAAGACGACGCTGCTCCGCGTGCTCGCCGGAGAGCTCGCGCCGCACGAGGGAGTGGTGCGCTTCGAACCGGCGTCCGGCGTGATCGCGTACGCACGGCAGAGCGTCGACGTGCTCACGCCCGACGTCGAGTCGCTGGCCTCGCGCGACGACGGCGCCGCGGGAGGCGTACGCGCGCGACTCGCGCTCGATCCCGACGAGATCGAACGGTGGGACACGCTCTCGCCCGGCGAGCGCAAGCGCTGGCAGATCGGCGCGGCGCTCGCGAGGGAGCCCGACATCCTCTTGCTCGACGAGCCCACGAACCATCTCGACGTCGAGGCGCGCACGCGACTCGTCGGCGCGCTCGCACGGTTTCGAGGGATCGGTGTCGTCGTGTCGCACGACCGCGCGGTGCTCGATGCGCTGTCCCGTTCGATCCTGCGGGTGCACGACGGCCGTGTGACCGTGCACACGGGCAGCTACGCGCAGGCGCGCGCGGAGTGGGAGGCGGATCGGCGCGCGGACGAGGAGGCGCACGTCCGTGCGAAGCGGAGGGCGCAGGCCGTCGAGGTGCGTCTCGCGGATGCGCGAAGGCGCCAGCAGTCGGCGGTGCACGGGACGAGCACGCGCGCGCGCACGAAGGGGCCTCGCGATCACGACGGCCGCTCCGCCGGGGCGAAGTTTCTCGCCGCCAAGGCGGAAGCGCGCGCGGGACGCAGCGTGGCAGTCGTCCGCGAGCAGGTCGAGAGAGCACGCGCGGAGGTCGGTCCGATCGAGCGGGACCGGACGCTCGGTGGCCACGTCTTCGCGACGTACGAGCGTGCGCCGCGCTCGGTGCTCTTCCACCTCGACGAGCCGCTGCTGCGCCGCGGTGGGCACGTCGTGCTCACGGACGTGCGGGTCACCATCGGGCGTGACGAGCGTGTCCGGATCGCCGGAGCGAACGGCGCGGGCAAGACGACGATGCTGGAGGCCCTTCGGCGCATGCGGCCGCCCGAACGGGTTCTTCACCTCGCGCAGGAGCAGACGCGACGCGAGGTTGCCGCGCTCACGACCGAGCTGGCGTCGCTCTCGTCGCAGGAGCGGGGGAGGGTGCTCTCGGTGTTCTCCGCGCTCGGCAGCGATCCCGAGCGCATCGTTCGGGGACCCGCCGATGGCGACCTCTCGCCCGGCGAAGCACGCAAGCTCGCGCTGGCGCTCGGGCTGGGTCGTCACGCGTGGGCGCTCGTGCTCGACGAGCCCACGAACCACCTCGACCTGCCGACGACCGAGCGCCTCGAGCGCGCGCTGGCGCCGTACCCGGGCTGCATCGTCTTCGTGACGCACGACGACGCGTTCGCGCGCGCGGTCCTTCAGCCGGCCGAAGGCTCGACGTCTCCAGGGCGCACCCTGCGGGTCGCGAACGGCACCGTCGCCTGACCGTTGGCGCCGCCGAGCGCGTCGCGAGCGGACAGGCCGCCGCACGTGATCCCGGCCATCGCGCGGCGTTGCGCGAGGATGGACCGCGCGTCACCGTCCGACTCGTGTTCGGCAAGAAGAAGAGAGAGCTCGCGGCGAGGCTGGCGAATGCCTTCGCGAACGCACGCGCCGTCGCGGACAGCGGCGACGTCGCCGTGTTGCGTCGCGCACGCGACAAGCTCCACGAGGCCGTCAGGGACGCGGACGCGAGCTCGGAGAGCGAGGAGCTCGAGCTGGTCATGGTGCTCGGTCGGCGCATCACGGAGCTGCGCGAGGCCACGATCGCCGATCGCTTGCGCCCGTGCGCCCACTGCGGCTCGCGCGACTTTCGCCTCTCGGAGGAGTTCGCGATCGACCAGCTCGATCTGCCGACGCGGTACGAGACGTCGCCGAAGCTGCGCCTCCTGCTCTGCCTGTCCTGCGGCGCGCTCGCGATGTTCCTCGCGCGTCACGAAGACATCGAGTCGTTCGATCTGCAGCGCCTGTTCCCGACGAAGCTCCGGGCTCGGGAGGAGCCTCGGGGCCCGTTCCGCTGACCGGCTCGTCGCCGCGAAAGTGGTTCGCGACCGGGCGCCGCGCGCGCGGCGAGAGGCCTGTTTTTGCGCGTCGCCGAGGCCGTGCGCCGGGGCAGGCGCTCATGGCTCCCATCGTGCAACGTGGCCCATCGGCGGGCGCGCCTCCGACAGGCGGCGACGGCATCGGTCGGGGCAGACGGAGCTCCCCGGGACCGGGCCCGCAGAACGGAGGGAGAGCAGATGCGCACGAGGACTTGGTTGTCGCTGCTGGTCGCCGGAGTCGTCCTCTTCGCCGCCAGCTTCGCGAACGCGCAGCGGGTCAGGGTGCAGATAGCCCCGCCCCCGCCGCGCGAGGAGACGCAGCCCACCGCGCGGTGGCAGGGGGCGATCTGGCAGCCGGGCTACTGGACGTGGACGGGGCGCGCGTGGACGTGGCGTCGCGGGCGGTGGATCCGACCACGCAGGTTCGGTTGGAACTACATCGCGCCTCGCTGGGTCGAGCGCGGCGGCTACTGGGTCTACGTGCCCGGGCGCTGGGTCCGCGAGCCTGGCTGGCGAACGCGCGAGGTCGTGGTGCAACCGCCTCCGCCCCCGCCTCCGCCTCCGCCTCGCGTCATCGTGCGTCCTCGACGTCCGCCTCCGCCTCCGGGCCCGGTCATCGATCGACGTCCTCGACGTCCGCCTCCGCCCCCCGGAGTGGTCGTCGAGCCGCGCGACCGTCGGCGTGATCGCCGCCGCGCTCCGGGCCCTGGTGGTCCCGGCCCCGGACCGGGCCCAGGCCCCGGTCATCCGTGACGGGTGACGCTCAGTCCTCGACCACGGTGGTGGTCGCGATGCGGTCGTGCAGCGCGCGGTGCTCGGGATCGAAGAACGCCATGAAGTAGCCGAAGCTGCAGAACATCGAAGAGATCCATTTCCCCAGCACTTCGCGCAGCACGACCCGGCCGAGCGACGGCGTGTCGCCGTTGTCGTCCACGACCTTGAGCCCCATCAGCTTCTTGCCCGGCGACCAGCCCCAGATGGTCGTCGGCAACACGTAGTAGAGCAGCCCGAGCACCGTCACGACGCCGATCACGCCGAGCACCGAGACGAGCAGGTCGTTGGCCTGCGACTCGGTGATGTGCGTCGCGGTCTCGAATCGGCGCGTCTGGCTCCTCAGCCAGACCCAGATGAGCCCGTACGTCATGCCGCCGACGGCGAAGCTGTCGACGATGTGGGCCACGATGCGCTTGCCCATGCCCGCGATGACCTGCGTATCCCTGGCAGGAGACGGCGTCCACGCGAGGGCCCGCGCGCTCGCCATGCCGCCGGGGTTGCCACGTGCGCGCGCGGTGGCTGCGGCCGACGCGCCCGCCGAGGCTCGGGGCGCGGGCGGCGCGTCGATGTCGGGCAGCGGCAGCTCCGGGTAGGCGGGCGCGCGACTCTCGGGCGAGCCGCGATCGCCCCAGTCGAGCTCGAGCGCCGGGCCGGTGTCGGCAGGAAGCTCGAGCTCGGTCATCGCCTCGCCCGATGCGTGCGGCAGAGTCGCCGCCCTCGCCCCGGCCCTCTCCCCAATCGCGGAGACGGAGCCCTGCCGCGAGCTCTCGCGCGCCTCGACCGGCGCGCGACCGGCGTCGACCGGCGGCGGTGCGAGCGCGTCGAGCTCGTCGCCCCATCCGCCGACGAAGCTCGCCGAGCCTTCACCTTTCGCGCCGACTCTCTCCCCGTTCGGCGAGAGGGAGCCTGGTCTCGGATTCTGCTTCGGACGATCCGTCACGACATCGAGGATACCGCGTGGGCGCACGAGCGCCGCGTGCGTCGGCTCGCGTCTTCGTGAGACGCTGCGTGCTCCATGCAGTCGAAACGACACGTGCGCGGCTCGTTGTTCGCGGAGTACGTCCGCATGATCCGGCGGCGCAAGGACATCGACTGGACCTCGCTGCTCGGCCCCGACGACGGCGCGCTCGTGTCGTCCACGATCGTGCGCGACGCCTGGTACCCGATGGACGCGTTCGAGCGGCTGGGCAACGCGATCTTCGATGCGATCGCCGCCGGCGATCTCGAGAGGGTGCGCCTTTGGGGGCGCTTCTCCGCCAGCGAGCAGGCGCTCATCCACCCGACGCTCGTCGCGCCGCGCGACCCGGTGGAGTCCATCAATCGGTTCCGCGTGCTGAGGAGCACCTGGTTCGACTTCGACGCGCTCGAGGTCTCCATGCTCCACGACGACGAGTCGAAGATCTTCATCGCGTACCACATGGGCGCGAAAGCAGAGGAGGCCGCCTCGTGGCAGACGCTCGGGTTCTTCGAAGGGTTGGTCGAGCTCGCGGGCGCCACGGACGTCGATGCACGGTTCGCCCAGCGCACCTGGGCCGGCGATGCGCGGACGCTCGTCTCGCTGCGGTGGCGGTCGGGCTCGTGACGCGCGCGTTCTGGTCGCCGGGCGCGATGCGGACCGTCGCGCTCGTCGCGTCGCTCGTCGCGGCCGCCGCCGTCGCCGCGTGCGGCGGCGGCTCCTCCGACACGCCGGGTGCCTCGGGCGGGGGCGAGCGCGGGACGACGAGCGGGGACGAGGAGGCGAGCGAGCCCGAGGACACGAGCGGCTCGGCGCAGGAAGAGCTCGCGCGATCGATGCAGCTGCCCGCCGGTCCCGACGACACGGTGGTGTGCACGGTTGCGAACGGGGCGGTGCGCTGGCTGCTGCCGGTGCCCGAAGGCTTCATCAGCCTCGCCATCGAGCGTCGATGTCACGTCACCACGCGAGACGAGCGCGTCACGATGATGGTCGACGCCATCGCCGCCGGCGACGCGGGACCCGAGCGCGAGCTCGCCGTGGAGCCCGACGGAGTGCGTCGCTGGGCGCTCGCGGGCTTCGCGCCGGATGCGACGGACGTCTCCGAAGGCACGATCTCGATCGCGGGCGAGACGACGCACTGGTACCGCATGCGCACGACGGCCGGCGACCCCGCAGCGCCGATGGAGATCCAGCTGATGCGCCGCACGATCGCGGGGCATCACGTGATCGTGATGGTCGCGCTGAAAGAGGGCGCATCGTGGACGTGGCAGGACGCGGCGGACTGGCTCGACGGCATTCGACCGGCCGTCGACTGATCCAGCCGCCGGCGGCACCACTCTTGCGGTGAGGCCTCTTCAGTCGAGGCGCTGCAGTCGGTGGGCAACACCGTGGCGCGCCGTTCCGTGCGGGTCGTGCAGGCCCGCGTCCGCGAGGTCCCTCATGAGCTGCTCCTTTCTTCCGCGTCGGTCCCACTTCTTCGCCCGTGCGCTCGTGTTCGCCGCAGCGCTGCTGGCTGGTTGCCTGTCGTCGGCAGACGACGACGCCTTCGACGTCGGGTCCGACACGCGTCGCGTCGAGACCACGATTCCGTTACCTGCGCAGGGCGTCGCCGATGCGGTCGGCGACTCGCGTGCATCGCGCGCGGACACGGTCGCGCCACGGGGTGGAGCGGGCACCGGGCCGAACGGCTGCTACTGGGAGGAGGATCTCGCGGCGGAGTGCCCGGGCGGGGTGGCGCAGGGTTGGGGCGAGCGAGCGTTCGACCTCTCCGGCCGCGACGCGTCCAACGGCCCGGTCGCCGACACGTGGCTCGGCGTCGACGCCGGCGATGGCCGCAGCTCCTGCTTCTACGGCGCGTGCTTCGTCGAACGAGCGCGGCTCCAGCTTGCATCGGGGGCACGCGGCGTGGCGCTCCCGCCGGAGGATCTCGCGTTCATCCCCGAGGGCGCCGCGGTCGAGTCTGCGCTGGGCGAGATCGTCGTGCGCGACCCCGAAGGGCGGCTGCTCGCAGCGCTCACGACGACGGGTCTCGGACCGTTGCTGCCGAGCTACGCAGGGCTTTCCTTCGCGCTGCCGCAAGAGACACGCTGCGCATCCGTCGAGATCGCGAGCTACGGCTGCCAGTTCTTCTGGTCCACGCGATCGCTCCGAGTCGCGCACGCCGGCGGCACGACGGACATCGAGGTGGGCGATCACGCCGACGTCGAGACGGCCGAAGGCAGGTTCCGGGTCACCCACTTCGGCAACGCCCAGCGCGTCTCCGAGTGCGCTACGTGCGCCGTGGCGATCCCCGAGACGGCGTCGTTCGCCGTGGTGCGTCTCGCGGAGTAGCGCGCGAGGGCGAATCCATCGAAGATTCGCCCTGCGATGACCTCGCCCAGCTCCCGTCGCCGATGGCCGCTCGTGCTCGGGTGCGTCGCGTTGCTGGGGCTGGCTGGGCTCGTCGCGATCGTGGCCGCGACGTTCGTGCTCCGCTCGCGCGGGCCGTCGTCGTGTCGCCCGATGGTTCGCGGCGCGACCGCGTGGGACGCGGTGGGTCGCGATGTCGCGGAGGACGGATCGGTGCCGCCTTCCGTCGCGCTTCGGGCGTTCGCGCTGTCGTTCGGCGTGCCGGTCGGTGCGCCGGACGTGCCGGCAGGAGACGCGTCGGTTCCGTTCTGCGGGACGCTGGCGGTGCGATGGGTGCGCGGGAGCTGGCAGGGGCTCTCGCCCGCCGATCGCGCGCGCGTGGAGCAGGCGCTCTCGCCTGCGCGGACGGCGCGGATCGATCCACCGTGGGGAGCGTCGGTTGCGTACGCGCAGGCTGCCGGTGGGGACGAGGCGTCGTTGAACGCGAGGGTCGCCACGATCGTGCGCGAGCTCGAAGCGCGCGTCGGTGCGCCGCTCGGCAAACGCGTCGTGCTCGAGGTGCTCGCGTCGGATGGCCTTCGCGACGAAGCGCCTGCGTGGTGGTCGACGGGCGACGCGCCCACGCGTGCGTGGGCCGAGGCGGTCCTGACGCCCGGGGCACGCGGGCCGCGTGACGTGCCCGAGTGTCGAATCCGTGTCGGGCGGCGCGTGTTCCGCGTCGACGATCGGACGCGCACGGCGGCGCTGGCTCACGAGCTGTTCCATTGCTTCCAGCACGCAGCGTTCACGGGCACCACCGGGCAGTGGCTCGACGCGAGAGCGCGCGCGAGCTGGATGATCGAGGGCGCCGCCGCGTGGGTGGGCGAGACGATGGCAGGCGCACCCACCGAGGCTGCGAGCGAGCAGTGGTGGTGGTCGTACTACGCGGCCGATCCGCGCGGGCGCTGGGCGCTCGGCAGCAGGAGCTTCGAAGCGCTCGGTCTCTTCGCGCACCTCGACGAGCGTGGCGCGCGTCCCTGGGACCACGTGCTGCCGATCGTGAACCTCGAGCCCGAGGCGGCGTTCGCGCGGCTGGTAGGCCCGCGGCACGACGTGCTCTCGACGTGGGCGTCGAGCACCATGCTTCGGCAGGCCTGGGGATCGGCGTGGGATCAGCGCGGACCGGTGGTGCGGCGCGACGCGGGGCCGCGCGATCCACTGCCGCGCCGCTCGACCGCGGAGTTGCCTGCGCCGCTGCGCATCGAGACCGACGCGCGCACCACGACCGTCGTCGAGGTGGAGCTCGTGGGCGGCGGCGACGTCGTGCTCGTCGAGGCGACGGGACACGGGCGCGCGCGTCTGGCGGCGGACGACGCAGCGGATGTGGCGTGGCCGAACGCAGGTGAGCCTCCGCGAGAAGAGCCCCGGTCCGTGCGTCGTTACCTCTGCCGCGCGGATCGTCGGTGTGCGTGTCCCGATGGTCGCGTGCTCGGCGCGCCGAGCGGCTCGGCCCCGCGCGACGCGCGACTCGTCGTCGCGCTCGCCGGAGGCTCCGCACGAGGATCGCGCGCCGACGTGCGGCTGCTCGGCCTGACGGATGCGTGCCGAGCGACGATGCCCGTCGCGACGCCGCAGGACCCGTGTCTCGTCGGAGCGTGGACGCTCGATCTCGAGCACGCGCGAACGGAGCTCGCGCGCACGGTGAGCGCAGGCTCGTCCATCCGCGCGATGTCCGGCAGCTACGCGATGCGCTTCGACGCGTCGGGCACGTCCGAGGCGACGCTCACGTCGTACGGCGTCACGATGTCGGCCGCAGCGGGGGTCGACTCGACGTCGGAGGCGAACGGGACGTCGAGCTGGCGGTGGACCACGAGCGAGGTCGTCGTCGGCGACGATGGCTCGACACGCGGCGTGTTGCGAATGTCGGACGGACGCTCGTCGCTCGCGACGCACGCGGTGGTCCGCGTCGCTGGCCGAACCATGCGCGTGCCCGCGCCTGCGGGTGCGCAGGCCGGATCCGCCGCGGCCACGGAGATGACGCCGCGCTACGCCTGCTCGCCGCGGACGTTGACGCTCGATCACGAGCCGCCGGCGATCGATCAGCGGTTCACCCGCTGACCGGGTGACGAACGACGGTTCGTGCCGAGCTCGTCGAAACCCGCGATCGCGGCCCTCGACGTGGGTCGCAGGCTGACGCCCGCAACCCAAGAGCTCGTCGGGGAGCGCTCCAGCAAGCGCCACTCAGATGGGCTCGTGGAACGGCCCTTCGATCTCGAAGGTCGTGCCGCCATCTGAGCTGCGCTGCGAGCTGAAGTAGAGCCGCGTGCCGCTGGGGTCGAACGCGGGTCCCGTGATCTCGGAGCCCTCGTGACCGATGACCTGGACCAGCGGGCGAGCCTCGCCGCCTGGCAAGATGGCGACGACCTGCATGGAGCCGCCGTCTTCGGCCACGAGGACGTCGCCGCAGCAGGACACGGTGAGGTTGTCGACTCCGCGAAGCGGCGGATCGGCCATCGCGTCTCCGTCGTAGAGGATGGTCAGGCGAGCCTCCTCGACGTCGTAACGCCACACTCGGTTGTCGCCCTTGGTGCTGAAGTAGACGACCCCGTCGTGGTACCAGATCCCTTCGCCACCATCGAACGCCGTGCTCTCGGGCACCTGGTCGCGCGTGGGCGCGTCTCCGGTGCTCTGCGGGTCCGGCAGCGCGCGCCACGTGACGGCGCCGGTCGCGTCGACCACCGCGACCTCGAGCGCGCCCGCGTGCAGATCGGGATGCCCGTCGGGAGTCCGCGCGCTGGGCACGAAGCGATAGAAGCACCCGTCGCCTTCGTCCTCGGTCATGTAGACGTGCGCGCGCACCGGGTCGATGGCGGCCGCCTCGTGCTTGAAGACGCCGAGCGCCGGGCGCGCGACGGCCTCGTGCTCACCCCACGGGTCGCACTCGTGGACGCGGCCGATCCCCGTCTCCTCGCACGAGAGCCACGTGTGCCACGGGGTCGGTCCTCCCGCGCAGTTGGCGTTGGTGCCTTCGAGGATCGCGTAGGCCGCGACGACGTTGGCCGACGAATCGAAACGTACGGCGCCGACGCCGCCCATGTTCAGGACCATCTCCGAGTTGGACACGTAGATCCACCCGCCGTCCTCGGTGATGTACGTCGCGCCTCCGTCCGGAAGGATGTGCCACGCGTGGCTGGTTCCCGGCACGACCTGCATCGAGCGCGCGATCACGCGAGAGCGGAAGCCCGCGGGAAGGCGAAGACCGTTCTCGTCCGGGTCGCCGAGCGGCCCGATGTCGGCGATTCTGGATCGCAGCGCGGGCCGCGCGGGCAGAGTGCGCGCCGGGAAATACGTCCGCTCCGCGGGCCCCGCATCGGGAGGTCCGCCATCCGGCGGGCTCGTCGCATCGGCGCCCGCGTCGCCGCCGACGCCGACGTCGAGCGGCGGACCGGCCGCGTCGCCGCCGTCCGTCGAGCCGCCGGGGCCCGACGACGAATCGTCGCATCCGAGCCAGCTGCGCGAAGCCATCGCGGCAGCGAGGCCGGCGAGGCCGCCGCGCAGCACGGAGCGACGGGTGACGAAGGGCCGCGCATCGCGAGGGTCGGAGGGAGAGGACGACATCCGTGGCATCTTGCCACGGCGGATGGGTCGCGCTCCGCCGGACCGCGTCCGAATGGTCGCGCCCGCGACGAGCGCGTCCGCGAACGGGTTCGACTTGGCACCGGTCGGACCCTATGTACCGACCGCGTGCCTCGCGAGACCTCGTCGAACGTCGGCCCGGTGCCGCCGCGTCGCCGCCGGCGGCTTCGTGCGATCGGCGTCGTCGTGCTCGTGCTCGGCGCCGCGGCGCTGGTGCTGACGATCGACGCGTGGACGGCGCTCGGTGCGCGCGCGGAGGGTGTGCGGCTCGCGCGGATGGAGCGCTCGCCCCGCTACGGCGGAGGCAAGTTCCGCAACACGTTGCCGGTCGTCGAGCCCGAGATGTGGACCGCGACGTGGCGATTCGTCGCGGGCGTGCCGCACTCCCGGCCGGATGGCACCGTCCCGATCCGGCGGCTGCGCCGGGGCCACTTCGCGCGCGCCCCGTCGAGCGGCCTGCGCGTCACGTGGTTCGGGCACTCGTCCGTCCTCGTGGAGATGGACGGCCGGCGCGTGTTGACGGATCCGGTGTGGGGCGATCGCGTGTCGCCTTCGAGCTTCGTCGGGCCGAGCCGGTTCCATCCGCCGCCCATCGATCTCGCGTCGTTGCCTGCGCTCGACGCGGTGGTCATCTCGCACGACCACTACGACCACCTCGACATGCCCACCATCGTGGCGTTGGAGGCGCGCGCGCCGCGTTACTTCGTGCCGCTCGGCGTGGGTGCGCACCTCGAGTCGTGGGGCGTTCCCGCGCATCGCATCGAGGAGCTCGATTGGTGGGACGAGCGTCGCGTCGGGCCGCTTCGTCTCGTCGCGACGCCTGCCCGTCACTTCTCGGGGCGCTCGCTCACCGATCGCGACGCGACGTTGTGGGCCGGTTGGGCGATCGTGGGCCCGCGTCACCGCGTCTTCTTCAGCGGCGACACGGGGATGTTCCCGGGGTTCGCGGAGATCGGCCGGCGGCTCGGCCCGTTCGACGTGTGCCTCGTCGAGTCGGGCGCCTACGACGCGATGTGGGCCGACGTCCACGTCGGTCCCGAGCAGGCGATCGACGCGCACCGCGCCCTGCGCGGCGACGTGTTCTTCCCGGTGCACTGGGGCACGTTCGATCTATCGCTGCACTCCTGGACCGAGCCCATCGAGCGGCTGCGCGTGGCGGCGCGTCGCGCCGGCGTGAAGCTCGTGTCGCCGCGGCCGGGTGAGCCCGTCGATCCCGCGTCGCCTCCGCCCGTGCGCGCTTGGTGGCCGTCGGTCCCTTGGCGAACCGCGAGCCAAGCGCCCGTGGTCTCGAGCGGGTTGTCGCCGCGACGTTGACCGCGGCTGCACCGGCTCCGACCCAGCGCGGCGAAGATCGACTCACGCTGGTGGTGCTCGATCGCCTCGTGCTGACCGGAAGGGACGTTGTCTGCCCCGAAGGCCTCCACGAGACGCGCGGCCGCGGCGCGCGGGTCGAGGCCATCCGCGATCGCGTGGGCGAGGATCGGCGCCGCCAGGTCGTCCGGGTCGAACGCGACGACCTCGTCGATGAAGCGGTGCACGCGCGCCACGGGATCCGGGTGCCGCGCGGCGAGGAGCGAGAGCGCCGCGGATCGGGTCTCCGCCAGCATGACCGCGGTCGCGGCGAAGCGATCATCGGGATCGTCGAGCGACCCGCGCAGCGCATCGCCCGCCAGCGGGCGACGGCGAAGTCGCAACACGCCCGAGCGTC
>JADZFZ010000676.1 GCA_020854145.1 Deltaproteobacteria bacterium
GCGCGGACGAGCCGCGCCATCCACGGCGCGAGGACACGGCGATCGCGCGCGTCGAGCGCGCCGGACGCGAGGTGGGCCCAACCGACGCGCGCGTGCCCGATCTCGTCGCGCAGGTGCGTCGTGCACGCGTCGCGCACCTCGGGCACCTCGGAGGCGTCGAGGCATCGGGCGACGAAGTCGGCGGCGATCGTCTCGTTCAGGCACGACAGTCCGATGACGTGCAGCGTCGCGCGGAGCGGCTCGTTGGCGCCGGGGTGCGCCGGCATCGAGACGCGCTTCGCACGCGGCATCGCGACGGGCTTTCCGAGATAGAGCTCCGCGAGCCGACGGCACGACTGCGCGTGCGCCACCTCTTCGCCGGCTGCGCGCGTCGCGAGCGCGAGGACCTCCGCGCGCGCGCCGAGCGCGTAGAGGCCGACGACGACCTGCGCGAACCCCGAGCCTGCACCGAGCTCCGTCCGAGCGCGCTCCGCCCAGATCGTCCCGACGCGTCGTCGCAGCTCGTGGGGCAGCGCGTCGATCCCGGCGGACGTCGTCGTCACCACGCGCGCGGATCCTCCCAATCGCGGGGCGGAAACCTCGTTCTCGCCGGGCGGACGCATCCGCCGTCAGAGGATGAGGACCATCTCGTCGCCCTCGCCGGCATCCACGAGTCCCGTGTCCTCCACCGCGGGCGGGGCATCCATGGGTCGTGCGTCCGCGAGCGCGCCGCCGTCGTCGGACGTGGCGTCGAGCCCCGCACCGGAGTCCGACGGCGCGGGATCGTCGTCGCCGCCGCACGCGGGCCCAGCGACGAGCGCGACCGCCGCGAGCACGATGGCGCGAAAGAGATCCCGTTCGCCGGCCATGCCGCCAGGGTCTCGCGGCCCGCAGTCGTCCGCAAGCGCCTCGACCGTGCCCCGGAAGCAACTTGAGCCCACCCAACCTTCGCTCCGGGCGGAACGGATACGATGGCCGCGCGACGCACCTCTCCGCGCTCGCGATGGGTCCATCTAGAACGACCGGCGACTCTGGAGTGCCGGCATCGGATCGAGGCCATGTACGAGATCGTCCGCAGGCAAGCCTTCTCCGACGTCACCTTCCTCTGGGAGGTCCACGCTCCCGACGTCGCGCGCGCGGCGCAGCCGGGCCACTTCGTGATGCTGCGCCTGCACGAGGGCTCGGAGCGCATCCCGCTGACGGTCGCCGACTTCGATCGCGAGCGCGGGACCATCACCATGGTGATCCAGGCGCTCGGCAAGACGACGCGCGAGATGATGTCCGACTACGCGGAGGGCGACTCCTTCCTCGATTTCGTCGGGCCGCTCGGGATGCCGCAGCACGTCGAGAAAGTCGGCCACGTGGTGCTCGTCGGCGGCGGTCTCGGCGTCGCGCCCGTGTACCCGCAGCTGCGCGCCTTCAAGGCCGCGGGCAACCGGACGACCGGCATCATCGGCTTTCGCAACCGGGGCCTCGTCTTCTGGGAGTCGCAGTTCCGCGAGCACTGCGACGAGCTCGTCGTCTGCACCGACGACGGCAGCTACGGCAAGCCCGGCTTCGTGACCCAGGCGCTGAAGGAGATCCTCGAGAAGGACCGGCCCGACCTCGTCATCGCGATCGGACCTCTGCCGATGATGCACGCCTGCGTCGAGACGTCGCGCCCGTTCGGCGTCAAGACGATGGTGTCGCTCAACGCGATCATGGTCGACGGCACGGGCATGTGCGGCTCGTGCCGCGTGACGGTGGGCAACGAGGTCAAGTTCGCCTGCGTCGAAGGACCGGACTTCGACGGCCACATCGTCGACTTCGCCGAGCTCATCGCCCGGCAGCGGCGATTCAAGGCCCAGGAGGCCCGCGCGACCGCCGACTACGAGCACGTGTGCAACCTCGAGAAGCAGCTCTTCGAGGAGGAGAAGCGCAACTACAAGAAGCTCAAGGAGCTGCCCAAAGAGCAGACCAAGATGCCCGAGCGCGACGCGGCCGAGCGCGCGACAAACTTCAAGGAGGTCAACCTCGGCTACTCGCTCGAGCAAGCCCTCGCCGAGGCGGAGCGCTGCATCCAGTGCGCGAAGCCGACGTGCATCGCCGGCTGCCCCGTGTCGATCGACATCCCGGGCTTCATCCGGCACCTGCTCGTGCGCGACTACGAGGGGGCTCGCGACGTCATCTACGAGTCCAACATCTTTCCCTCGGTGTGCGGCCGCGTCTGCCCGCAGGAGTCGCAGTGCGAGGCGCAGTGCATCATCGCGAAGAAGATGGAGTCGGTCGCCATCGGCCGGCTCGAGCGCTTCGTCGGCGACAACGCGCCGCCGCGCAAGGTGCGGCCCATCATCATCGCCGAGAACGGCGATCCCGCGGGGGTGCAGGGGGCGCGCGCAGCGCCCCTTGCTCACGCAGGGGTCGCAGGTGGGCGCGTGCCCGCCCCCCTCCCTGGCACTCAGCGCCTCGGTCGGGTCGCCATCGTCGGCTCGGGTCCGTCGGGTCTCGCGGCCGCCGCGGACCTCGTGCGCTTCGGCGCCGACGTGACGGTCTACGAAGCGCTCCACGTCGTGGGCGGCGTGCTCCGCTACGGCATCCCGAGCTTCCGCCTGCCGCGCGACATCATCGATCGCGAGGTGCAGGGGCTGCGCGACATGGGCGTGAAGATCGAGACCAACAAGGTCATCGGCAAGACCTTCACCGTGCCGCAGCTGCTCGGGGAGATGGGCTACGACGCCGTCTTTCTCGGCGTGGGCGCGGGCGCGCCCGCGTTCCTCGGCATCCCCGGCGAGTTCGCGGGGCAGGTGTACTCGGCCAACGAGTTCCTGACGCGCGTGAACCTGATGGGCGGCGACCAGTTCCCGTACCAGGACACGCCCATCCACGTGGGCGAGAGCGTCGTCGTCATCGGCGCCGGCAACACGGCGATGGACTGTCTGCGCGTCTCGAAGCGACTCGGCTCACCGACCGTCCGCTGCGTCTACCGGCGCAGCGAGGCCGAGGCTCCGGCGCGAATCGAGGAGCTGCGTCACGCGAAAGAGGAAGGGATCGAGTTCTTCTTCCTTCACGCGCCGGTCGAGATCCTCGTCGCCGAGGACGGCGGCGTCCGCGGGATGCGCGTGCAGCGGATGGTCCTCGGCGAGCCCGACGAGAAGGGCCGCCGCAAGCCGATCCCGACGGACGAGATCGTCGAGCTCGCGTGCGACACGGTCATCTACGCGCTCGGGACCAAGGCCAACCCCATCATCACCAAGTCGACGCCGGGGCTCGCCTTGAGCAAGTGGGGCAACATCGTCGCCGACGAGGTGGCGCAGGCCACGAGCCTCCCCGGAGTGTTCGCGGGCGGCGACATCGTGACGGGCGGCGCGACGGTGATCCTCGCGATGGGCGCCGGTCGAAAGGCGGCCAAGGGCATCGCGGCCTATCTGCAGTCGGGCAAGCAGTGGCCGGTGACGCAGGAGGCCATCGACGC
>JADZFZ010000677.1 GCA_020854145.1 Deltaproteobacteria bacterium
GAAGGTCTCGCGGGACGACGCCATGGCGCGCGTCAGCGACGTGTGGCGATGTCACGCGCCGACGTCCGTCGTCATCGAGACGCGTGGTGACGAATGGTGGTCACCGCTCGAGACGGCGGGCACCCGGGCCGCGACCACACGAAGCGCCCGCGAATGGATCGTGGTGGAGCGGCGGACCGGCGCGATGCGCGTCGAGACGGACCGGAAGACACGGCGGGAGCGCTGAAGGGGTGACGCGATGGCGCTCGATCAGACGTCGAGCTCGGTCGCGTCGGCGTACGCGGCGCGGTCCATGATGAACCGGAATCGCGCCTGCGCGTCCTTGCCCATGAGCTCGTTGATCACGCGCTCGGTCTCGACCTCGCCGTCGATCTCGACGCGAAGCGCACGTCGCTTGCGCGGGTCGAGGGTCGTCTCGCGAAGCTGCTCGGGCATCATCTCGCCGAGACCCTTGAACCGGCTGATCTCCGGCTTCGCGTTGCCTTTGATCCCGCCGATGATCCGGTCGCGCTCGAGGTCGTCGATCGCCCACCACTGCTGCTTGCCCGCCTGGATCCGATAGAGCGGAGGCTGCGCGAGATACACGTGCCCGCCACGGATGAGCGCCGGCAGGTGCCGGTAGAAGAACGTCAGCAGCAGCGTCGCGATGTGGTGCCCGTCGCTGTCCGCGTCCATCAGCAGGAAGATGCGCCCGTAGCGCAGCTTCGAGAGATCGGCCTCCTTGCCGATGCCGCAGCCGAGCGCTTTCACGATGTCGGTGAGCTCCTTGTTCGCGAGCACCTTGTCCGTCGAGGCCTGCTCCGCGTTCAACACCTTGCCGCGAAGCGGCAGGATCGCCTGGGTCCGCCGGTCGCGCCCTTGCTTGGCGGAGCCTCCGGCGCTGTCGCCCTCGACGATGAACAGCTCGCTCTCGGTCGGATCGTTGCTCGAGCAATCGGCCAGCTTCCCGGGAAGGTTCAGCCGATGGCTCACCGCCGTCTTGCGGCTCACCGACGCCGCGGCCGCACGGCTCGCCTCTCGCGCACGCGCCGCGGTGATGATGCGCGCGACGATCGGATCGGCCACGGCGCTGTTCTCGAGGAGCCACTGCTCGAGCGCCGGCCGCGCAGCGCTCTCGACCTGCGCCTGGACCTCGGGGTTGTTGAGCCGCTCCTTCGTCTGCCCCTGGAACTGCGGGTCGGGCACGTAGACGGACAACACGCCCACGATGCCTTCGCGGATGTCGTCGGCCGTCAGCGTCACCCCTTTGGGCGTGATGCGCTTGGCCTCCAGGTAGTTGCGCACGGCCTTCACGACCGCGCTCTTCATCCCGTTCTCGTGCGTGCCGCCCGACGACGTGGGCACTCCGTTGACGTAGCTGCGCCAGTGCTCGTCGGTGGCCTCCGTCCAGCACAGCGCTGCCTCGAGCCGCAACGCGGCAGCCTCCGCCGCTGCGGCGACCTCGCGTACGACGTGGAAGATGCCCGCGTGGTTCGCGGGCTTGTCGCGCTCGACGACCAGCTTCGGCAGGTACTCGGCGATCCCGCCGGGGTGGTGCAGCTCGACGGTCTCGTGCGTCGCCAGGTCGGTCAGCGTCAGCCGCAGCCCCGCGTGCAGGTACGCCTTGGCTTCCAGACGCCCTCTGACGGTCTCCACCGAGAACGTCTGCTTCTCGCCGAACACCTGCGGATCCGGGCGAAACCGCACCGACGTGCCGTGCTTGCGGATCTTCGCTCCCTTCGAGAGCGGGCCCATCGGCTTGCCGCGCGAGAAGCTCTGGCGGAACTCCTGCTGGTCGCGCCAGACGACGACGTCCATCGTCTCGGCGAGCGCGTTGACGACCGACGCGCCCACGCCGTGCAGACCGCCGGAGACCGCGTAGTTGCGCGCGTCGCCGCTCGCGAACTTCCCACCCGCGTGCAGCGTGCAGAGGATGAGCTCGAGCGCCGGCCGCTTGTACTTCGGGTGCACGTCGACGGGGATCCCCCGCCCGTTGTCGATCACCGTCACACCCTTGTGATCGGCCTCGAGCACGACCTCGATGTGGTTCGCGTAGCCGTTGATCGCCTCGTCGATGCCGTTGTCGAGGATCTCCCAGAGCAGGTGGTGGTACCCCCGCCCGTCGGTCCCGCCGATGTACATCGCAGGCCGCTTGCGGACCGGCTCGAGCCCCTCGAGCACCTCGATGCTGCGCGCGGAGTACTCGGTGGTCACGACGGCTCCTCCAACACCGGGATGACCGGCGGCGCGGCTACGGCTCGGGTGAAGCCTCCGCGTTTGACGACTTGCGCGCCTCGTCCCGCGCGCGTGCCGCGGTACTTGTCGTCCGTCAGCGGCGTCTCCTTGCCACCCGCCGTCTCGACCACCAGCGAGTCGCGCGGCCCTCGTGCGAGCGCCACGCCGACGAGCCGCTCTCCCTCGTCGACCTTCATCAGCATCACACCCTTGCCCGGCCCGCCGAGCACGGTGATCTCGTCGAGCGCGACGGCGAGCGCATGCCCATCGGTCGTGGCCGCGACGACCGACTCGTACGTGTCGCACGGCAACACGGCCAACACCTCGTCGTCGTCGTTCAGCCGCGCGAACCGGCGCCCCGCGCGCGTCGTCGGCTCCCGGTGCGGCCGCAGCGAGAAGCGGAAGGCGAGCCCCCGCTTGGTCACCGCCAGCGCGAACGGCTGCTCCGGTTCCTCCGCGCCCTCGCTCGGCGGCGGCACGTCGACGGTGGCCGGGTGCTTCGCGTCGTACGTCCAAGGTCGCGGATCGAACGACGTCGCGCCCACGAGGCGCTCGCCGTCGTCGAGCTTGAACAGCTTCTGCACGGGGTCGCCGTAACCCGTCGTCGCGGGCACGTCGGCGATGCGACAGACGTAGCTGTTGCCGCGGTTCGACCAGAACGCCACCACCTCGCGCGTCGAGCCGGGCACGACGCACATGACCTGGTCACCCTCGCGTACGCGCGTCTGCGCGATGTCCTTCAGCTCGCGTACCCGCTTGACCCATCCTTGCGCCGTCACCACCACCTTGGTGTCCTCGACGACGATGAAGTCCTCGGGCCGGATCTCGGGCTCGTCCACCGCGCCCACCACCTTCGTGCGCCGCTTGTCGGCGTAGGTGGCACGGATGGACGCCAGCTCTTCGTTGACGAGGTCCCATCGTTTCTTGTCGCTTGCGAGAAGAGCGGCGAGACGTTTCTCGTCCTTCCGAAGGGCAGCCAGCTCCTTGCGTATCTCCTCGATCTCGAGCTTCGCCAGCTTGTACAGCCGCAGCTCGAGGATCGCCGCGACCTGCTCGTCGTCCAGCGAGAACCGCTTCGCCAGCTTCTCGGCAGCGTCTTTGCGATTGTCGCTCTTACGAATGATTCGGATCGTCTCGTCCAACGCGTCGAAGATGGTCTCGAACGCGACCAGGATGTGGATGCGGCGCCGCACCTCCGCGAGCTCGAACGCCGTGCGACGCGTGACCGTGAGGAAGCGGAAGTCGAGGAAGTGGCGAAGCATCGCGAGCAGCCCGAGCCGCTCGGGTCGCGCCGGCACCTCGCCGTCCTCGCGCTCCACGACCCGCTCGTCTGCCGTCGTCGGGACGCCGGGGACGAGGCACGTAAGGTTGACCTGCACGTTGACCGCCAACGGCGTGTGCTTGAACAGGTACGCCATCACGATCTGCGGGTCGGCGTCCTTCTTCAGCTCGAGCACGACGCGCACCTCGTCGGTGGACTCGTCACGGACGTCGAGCAGCGCCGGCAGCTTCTTGTTGATGATCACCTCGGCGATCTTCTCGACCACCGCGCTTCGCTCGTTGCCGTACGGGATGGACGTCAAGACGATGTCGGTGCGGCCCTTGTGCTCCTCGGTCTTCCACTCGGCGCGCAGCTTCAGGCTGCCCGAGCCCGTCTCGTAGATCGCCTCGAGCTCGTCGCGGGTCGAGAGCAGCTGCCCGCCCGTCGGGAAGTCGGGGCCCTTCACGTGCTTGAGCGCCTGTTTGAGCGACAGCGCCGGGTTCTCGATCATCGCGCGGCACGCGTCGACGACCTCGCCGAGGTTGTGCGGCGGGATGGAGGTCGCCATGCCCACCGCGATGCCCTGCGATCCGTTGACGAGCAGATGGGGGAACCGCGCCGGCAGCACGACGGGCTCGAACAACGTGCCGTCGTAGTTCGGCCGCCACGCGACCGTCTTCTGCCCGAGCTCGCTCAGCAGCTCCACGGCCGCGGCGCGGAGCTTCGCTTCCGTGTAGCGCATCGCGGCGGGAGCGTCGCCGTCGGCCGAGCCGAAGTTGCCCTGCCCATCGACGAGCGGCACGCGCATCGTCCACGGCTGCGCGAGACGAACCATCGCGTCGTAGACGGCGACGTCGCTGTGCGGGTGATACTTGCCGAGGACCTCGCCGACGATCGCCGCGCTCTTCTTGTGTCGTCCGTCCGGCAAGAGCCGGAGGTTGTTGTGCATCGTGTAGAGGATCCGGCGTTGCACGGGCTTCAGCCCGTCGCGCACGTCGGGCAACGCCCGTGCGGTGATGACGCTCAGCGCGTACGCGAGGTAACGACGCTGCGCCTCGTCGGCGAGCGAAGCTCCCGGCGGCGGCGGCGGCACCGAAGGCGGAGGCGGCGGCATGTTGCGCGGACCGCGAGGCGGCGCGCTGCCGTCACTGCGTCTGTTGCCGAAGAGGTCGAGCTGATCGCGTGCCATCCGAGGTCTGCTGCGAACGCGCATCGCGATGCGCGGAGGACGCCCCCGATTGGGGCCCGTGCACGTGGCCGCCCAGCGACCCGTGTACCCGTGTTCAGGGGTCGGGGTTGTATACGCGGCAACGTCCACGGGCAATGGATCGGTGCGTCGAGACGCGACCCGACGGCCCGGACACCGCGAACCGAGACGCGCGAGCGGATCGCTCGACGGGGCTCCGGACAGGTACCATGGCCGTCCCCGGGAGCCCCGGGCCGAGCTCGATGACCGATCCCGCCGCGCTCCCCGTCTACTTCCTCGCCGCCCATCTCGTACGCGATCGACGTGCAGAGTCGGCCCAGGGCGCGCCCCGCTGCGGCGACCTGTGGCCCGAGATCCCGACTCCCGCCGACGAGCTGTCGGGCATCGAGCTGTGCGTGGTCAGGCGCGCGTCGGGCGATCGCGTCATCGACCTCGACGACGGCGCGCTCGACGCCGTCGTCGCTGCGTGGCCCGCAGACGACGATCTCGGAGCGGGGCTGCCCAAGCTGGTCGACGACGTCGCGCGCGTCACCTCGCCGGAGGGCGTCTTCCTGCTTCGGCTCCGGGACCCCGCACGCATCTCACCGCTCTTCCCGTCGCGCGGCGGCGCGGCCGACGCGCTCACCGTCGCCCGCGAGCTCCGGCGCCGCTTCCCCCACGTCCACGTGCTCGCGCAGACGCCGACTCTCGCGCTCGCGCTGCACCGACCTGCGGCAGACGCGTCGTCGATCACCGCCTCGGCGCGCATCGGCTCCGCGGAGCCCGACCGCCCGACCCACTACGTCGTCGTCGCCTCCCGCACCTTCCGCCGCGTCGACCCACTCGCGCTCGGCTGCGCGCTCTCCGCGGTCGAGGCCCCCGTCGGCGCGCAGATCGAGGAGCTGACCACCGCGAGCCACCTCGTCCGCCGTGACCTGGCCGTCGCGCAGGCCGAGGCACGCGCCGCCCGGTCCGAGGCGCAGGACGTCGTCGCGCGCCTCGAGATCGAGCGCCAAGAGCAAGAGGACGCGCATCGCGCGGACGTGACGCGGCTGCGCGCGGAGGCCGAGCAGGCGCACACGCGCGCGATCCGGCGCGTGCAGGAACGCACCCTCGAGGCCGAGCGCGCCCGGGACGCGGCGGTCGCAGCGCTCGACGAGCAGCGCTTCGAGGCCGAGCGTCTCGCCCGGCGGCTCGCGCTGCTCGAGGCCGACCTCGCGGCCGCGACGCAGGCCCGCACGGCGGCGGAGCAGGAGGCCGAGCAACAGCGCGCCGAGCGCCGCAAGGCCGACGAGCTCGCGCGAGAAGCTCGCACCAAGCAGGAGGCGGCGCACCGCGAGCTCGTCGTCGTGGAGGCACGCGCGGAGTCGCTCGCTCGCGACGTCGACTCGCTCCGAGCGCGTCTCGTGGCACGGGAGCGGCGCCTCGAAGAGCTCGACGAGCAGCTCGAGACGGTGCGCTCCGAACGCGAGCGCGCCACCGAGGTCGACGCGCGCGCGGCGCGGCGCGTCGAGCGTCTCGAGCAGGACCTCTCCGAAGCGCGGACGGAGCTCGCGCGTCTGCGCGACGCGCACGAGAAGGCGACGGTCGAGTCGTTCGAGCAGCGCGACGCGCTCGTCCGTGCCGCGGAGTCTGCTGCGCTCTCGCGCGCCGAGGAGGCGGAGCGCGCCCACCAGGAGCTCGTCGGCGAAGCGGAGGACGCGAAGCGACGCGCAGACGACGCCGAGGCGCTCGCCGGCGCCAGCGCACGTCGCGTCGACGAGCTCGAAGGCGCGTTGCGCGAAGTGGAGTCGGAGCTCCGCGCCACGCGAGGAAGCCGCGACGAGCTCCGTGTTCAGCTCGAGGCGATCCGCGGCGAGGCCGCCCGCTCGGACGACCGCCGTCACGCGGAGCGCGCGCGCGAGACCTCCGTGCGCGAGGCGCAACGTCTCGCCTACGAAGAGCAGCTAGACGCCCTCCGCGCTCGTCTCGAAGAGATCGAGATGCGCGCCGCCGACGCCGAGCGTTCCGCGCGCGCAGCCGAGCGACTCGCCGCGCGTTACGACACCGAGCTCGGCGAGCTCAGGACGCGAATCGGCAACGAGGAGAGCGAGCGCGAGGGACTGCGCTCGTCCCGCCGCGAGATGCAGCACGAGCTCGACGCAGCGCTCGCGAAGCTCGCGGAGGTCACGGGCCGCATCGACGAGGCCGAAGAGGGTGCCCGCGTCCGCGCCGACGCTGCCGAAGAAGCCGCACGCCTCGAGGCCGAACGTGCGGTGGAGGCGGAGCGCCGCGCCGCACGCGAGGCCGCGGAGCGCGAGCGCGTCGAGGAGGAGCTCGCCCGCATGCGCGTCGAGCTCGGCGACCGCGAGCGCAAGCTCGAGGCCAAGCGGGCCACCGACGACGAGACGCGCGAGTCGCTCGAGGAGGAGCTCGTCGCCTACCGTGCCGAGATCGACCGATGGAAGGCCCGATTCGATCGCAAGGAGACCGAGACGCTCACCCGCGTCCGAGAGCTCTCCGATCGCGCCAACGCGGCGGAGCTCGCGCGCCGCGCCGAGCTCGAGAAGGCCACTCAATGGGAGAAACGTTTCGTCGAGCTCGAGGCCAGGCTCGTCCGCACACGCGGTCAGCTCGCCGAGGTCGTCCGCTTCGCCCGACGCGCTCGCCGTCTCGCCGGGCTCGACGCGCGCCTCCTCCTCGCGGCCCAGCAGCTCGCGCTCGTCCAGCGCGGCGCGCGCAGACCGAGCCGCCTGCCCCCGCGCCCCAGCAACACCCCTCCCCCGCCCCTGCCGCTCGCTCCCTCCACACCCCCGCCCGACTCCAGCAGCCTCCCCACCGTCGTCCCCCCACCCGAAGACTGACGGGGACAGGATCGACGTGCTCAACTCCGCGAGATCACGTCGGTCTTGGACGAGCAGTTCCATTCCGTTGGATGTGCCCGACAACCAGGCCAGCCCACGCTCGAGACGGCAGCGCCCCAGCGGCCGAGCGGCCACCAGGGCGCAGATCCGCGTCGTCGATGCGCCGCGCGCCGATCAGAGGAACGGGCCGCACCGTCCGCGGAACATGTGGCACGTGTAGCGATCGGGCTCCGGGCAGTCCGCAGGCCCGCCGCACTCGCACGTGTCGATGTTCACGCACGGTCCCCAGCACGCGCCGCTGATCGACGGCACCTGGCCCTCGGGACACACGGGCGTCGGCGCGTCGCACAAGACGTCGCCCGCGCAGCGCACTCCTTCGCACGCCTCGGCCCGAACGCACGGGCCCCAGCACCCATCGCGAACGGACGGCACCTGACCTGGCGGGCACGTCGGCGGCAACGCGTCGCACAGCACCTCGCCGTGGCAAACCGGCGGCTCGCACGCGATGGTGACGCAGCCTTCGCCAGGCGCCGCGCACACCCCGCAGCTCGCGTTGCAGCACGTCAGGCCCGGTCCGCAATCCGTCGGGCCACACGGACAGTTCCGGATCTCCCAGTGACACGCGCCGTCGGGGCCAGCCAGACACCGCCCCGTCGGACCGCCCACGGTCCCGTCGCCGCACTCCCACGAAGGCAGACCCGGACGAGGACCGCACGCCGCGGGATCACACTCGGGCGGAGGCATCGGCGGGCACTCGCGAATCTCCCAGAAGCAGCCGCAGTCCGCGCCCGGACACGCCGCCGCCGGGTTCTCCACGCACCGCCCCGTGAAGCCACCGATCGATCCGTCCCAGCACATGTACGAGGGAAGCCCCGGCGCAGGACCACACGCCGTCGGGTCGGCGCACTCGACCGGAGGGGGAGGAGGCGGAGGAGGCGGAGGAGGCGGCTCGGGACAGTGCGTGAAGATCCAGCCGCAGCGACCATCCGCGTTCCGCATGCACACCGGACCCGCGAAGGTCCCGTCCGGGCACATCATCGCCGGAGCGCCCGGAGCCGGCCCGCACTCGGCTTCGGTGCACTCGGCCGGAGGAGGAGGCGGCGGCGCCGCACACTCGTTCGTCCAGCCGCACCGGCCGTCGGGACCCGCACGACAGATCCACGGGCTGCTCGTCCCATCGGGACATCGCGGGTCCGCGCCCGGGGCGGGACCACACGACGCGGGCTCGCACTCGCCGGGAGGGGGAGGAGGCGGCTCCGGGGGTGGCGGCTCGCAGCCGATCGCCGGACACCCGCCGCCGGGCGCCGCGCAGATCCCGCATGCCTCGTTGCAGCACACCTGACCGCTCGGGCACGTTGCCGGGCCGCACCGCTCGCCACCCGGAGGCGGAGGCGTCTCGCAGCCGATCGCGATGCAGCCTTCGCCCGGCGCCGCGCAGATCCCGCAGCTCGAGTTGCAGCACACCTCGCCTGCCGCGCATCGGTTCGACCCACACGACACGCCGGAGCCGGCATCGTCCATACCGATCGGAACGTCGCGCGTCTCCGAGCTGAAGCAGCCGTCGGCGCCCATGAACAGCGTCACACCGAGCGACGCTGCGGCGAGCACCCCAAAGCGATTTGTATTCATTGCCTTTGTCATTCGGCCCTCCCAGGCGTCCGTGGCCTTCGAGAGTGAGTGGTGGGAGGGCACCCGACCCGTGACGAAAAATCACCGACCTCGTTCTGCACGCACCCGAGGTGCGAGCGGCGACGTCGGCCACCGTCGCAGGAACTCCACGCTCGCGCCATCGGCCTCCGCGGTTCGGCCCATCGCACGAAGTGCCCTGATTCTAGCGGCCATACGCTCCTGCGCGAGCACACCCGACGGATGGCTCTCCGCGTGTCGATCGAGCGCTGCGACCGCGTCCTCTGCGCGTCCGTCGCGAATCGATGCGAGCGCCGAGCGCAACACGGCGGCTTCGCCGGCGAGCTCGCCCGACACACGCTCCGGCGCCGCCGGAGCACGCGCAGCACGCTCCGACGACATTTGCGTAGTTGGTGTTTGCTCCGAGGCGCGAACGGGCCCGCGGGCGCGACGTTGTGCCACGTCGCGCCGCGTCTCACGCACCGATGGGCGAGGTTGCAGACCCGGTGCCAGCCCGTTCGACGCCTCACCCGTCGCAGCTGGGCCCGAGCCAGCGCGCGAAGCGGCCACACCGGGCGCGGGCAGCGCAGCTGGCGCCACCGCGCGGTTCGGAACCGGGGGTGCCGGCTCCGAAACGGGCGCGGGCAGCGCGGCCGGCGCCCCCGCGGGGTTCGGAGCCGGGGGCGCCGGCTCCGGGGAGGGAACCGCGAGCGCGGCGGGCGCGGGCACGCTCGGTACACCGCCGACGCGCGAGACGTCGCGCACGGGCACGACCGCGCGACCGCTCCGCGGAGCGTTCGCACGAGGGGTCTGGACCTGCGCCACGTGCGGCTCGCTCTCGTGCGTCTGCAGCGCGACGATCGGCACCGTGACCCCGCCGCCGACGAGCGCGACGGCTGCCACGATCTTCACGGCGAGCATGGCTCCCCCCGTCGACGCGACGACTCCGCCTCCGCCAGCGGCTGCCGCGGAGCTGCTCGCGGCCGTGGCCGACGCGCCCACGACCGTGCCCGCGGCGATCTTCGCGAGCAGCGCAGTGCGGACGCGCCGCCGATCGCTCTCGCTCGGCACGTCGGCGTCGCGCGCCGCATCCAGCAACTCTCTCGCCTCGGGACCGAGCTCGTTCATCTCAGCCTCCATCCATCGCGCGCCTTCTCGCGTCGCACGGCCTCGTCGAGCTGCTTGCGGGCGGCTCGAAGCTGCGAGTACGTCGTGTTCACGTTGGTGCCCAGCGTCTCGGCGATCTCGGGCACGCTCAGCTGCTCGATCTCCGCGAGCACGAAGACCTCTCGCTTCGTGTCGTCGAGCTCGCTCAGCAGACGATCCAGCACGCGCGCCGCCTCGGCCTTCTCGGAGCGGGAGTGCGGGCTCGCGTCACTCGGCGCTTCGACGTCGTCGGGCAGCGCGACGCCCGTGCGCTGCGCTCGCCGGCGATGCTCGCGCGCCACTCGGAGCGCGATTCCGTAGAGCCAAGTGCGCACCGACGATCGGCCTTCGAAGTCCCCGAGCCGGCGGTGCACGACCACGAAGACGTCCTGCACTGCGTCGTCCACGTTCGCCTCCGCAACGCCCAACCGTCGCAGCGCCCGCCAGATGTACTGGACGTTCTCGTCGTACACGCGCTCGAACGTCGCGGTCGCGCCGCCCTCGACCCGAAGGTCGCCGACCGTTTCGACCACGCGAGAAGCAGCCACCACGCCGGCCTCCGAGCCGAGCTCGAGCGCCGACGCTGCCGACGACGTCGGTCCCATCGCAGTTGAGTGACGCGAAGACGGCGAGCCCGTCATCGAAACTGAAGCTCGACCCCGAGAAGCAGCCGACCCGTGACCACCTCGGGCCGATGGACGGGCCCGCGCCCGTCGATCACGAAGCGGGGTCGCTCCCACGGGACGATACCCGAGAGCAGCGCCCAAGGGCGAAACCAGCGCGCGGAGGCGGGAACCCAGGCGAGCCCCGCCGAGGCTCGAGCCGCCAGCCACAGCACCGAGCCGTCTCCGGGATCGGTGACCCCGAACGAGCTGCCCCCCATCGAGCCGATCTCCCCACCCAGACAGGCGCGCGGCTCGAATGGGCCGAGGCTCCAGCGCACGCATCCGTCGAGCACGCCCGCCAGAAGCTCGAATCGACCCCCGCTGCCGCCGTCGAGCCTCTGCTCACTCGGGAGCGTCGCGACCAGCGATGCCTCGACGCGGAGCCAGTCGAGCGCGATCGCACCTCCCGCGCTCAGGACGACGCCCACCGAAGGCACCGTGCCGACGGTCGCCCCCGCACCCAGCGCCACGCCATAGGCCGGAGCCGAGGCGTCGTCGCGCGCAGCCCTGGATGAGCGCGCCGGTGGCATCGCCCGCGAGGCCGGGCTGCGCCGCGGCTCGACCCGCGTGGCAATCGGTCGCCGGTGGACGCGACGCCCGGCGCGACGCGCCCTCGACACCCGACGTCGGGGAGGCGGCGGACGCGCGAGGGTGCGAGGCTCGGAGCGAACCGCGGCAGATGGGCGGGGTCCCGGCGTGGCAGGTGGGCCCGGCGCGGCAGGCGGACGCGGCGCGGCAGGCGGACCCGGCGTGGCAGGCGGGCCCGGGGTGGAGGGCGAGCCTGGCGCCGCTGGTTGCGTCGGAGCCACCTCCGCGATCCGGGCGGCGGCGTCCGGATCGATCGCCAGCGCGATCACGATGGCCGCGGCATCGGTCACCTCGCCGCAGGTGTCGCCTTCGAGCCGTCGCTCCCCGACCGGATTGCCGGGCGTCTCGATCGAGAGGCGCAAAGCCCAGCGCTCGCCTGGCGTGATCTGGATGCGCGCCCGGAGCGCCGTGGTCACCGAGTCGAGCTCGCGACCGAGCAGCCGCTCGATCTCGGCGACGAGCGCGTGATCCGTGCCGCAGTCCGCGGGCGCCAGCCACTCGAGGGTCACGGCGCTTCCCGTCTGGGCGAGCGCGTCCGGGCAAATCGACAGGACGACAAGAGCCGCGCCGATGGCTGCCGCCAGTCTCGAACGGGTCATCCCGTCACGCAGCCCCGCCATCCGGATGCTTCTATCTCGGCGGGCGGCCGAAGTCGCGTCAGGGAAGCTCGGACTCCGCGGGCACCACCGAGCGCAACGTCTCGAACGCGGCGTCCTCCACGGCAGGCGAGGTGCTCGATGCGATCGCCAGGGCTCCAGGCGGCCCTTCGGCGGGAGTCCACGCGAGCTCGGGGTGCTCGGACTGCACCAGCGCGTACGGCACGAGCTCGGCCGTGAGCTGGTCGGCGAAGAGCTCGAGCATCAGCTGTTCGTCGTTGGCGGCCGCCAGCACGGGAACCTTCTCCAGCGCCTTGCGCATCCATGGCCAGAGCGGCCCCTGCTGCAGGCATCCCAGCGTCAGGTCCTCGACGGAGCACGAGACGCGGACGTGGAAGTGGTCGTCGTGCGGGGCTGCGCCGCGCGGCTGGTGCAGGACGTACGAGGCCCGGAGGATCGTCTCCGGATGCGCCCGGACGCGAAGCGCGTGTGCGAGCAGAAGGGCCTTGAGCCCATCCGCCACGAAGATCCACTGCACGTGCGCCTCGGGATCCTCGAGCATGGCCTCGACGAACGACCAGTTGCGCGCGACGTCGAAGCGGATCCCGCCCCCTCCGCTGCTCGAAGCCACGGTGGCGGCCGGACGCGACGGCGCGGCGGCGGCGGACGTCGTCGGGGCCGATGCGCCGGCAGGCGCGTTGCCGGTCACCAGGCGGCCGTCTTGGTCGAAGCGGTAGAACCCAGTGGCGGGCAACGAGCGACCGCGACCGTCCGTCTGGTAGAAGAGGATGTCCACGTCTCGCCCCGTCCGGTGCGACCGGTGGCGGAAGTGCTCGCCACCGTGGCTGGCCGAGAGGTCACCCACGCGAAGCGGCGACGACCGTGGATGACGCTCCTGGACACGCGCCGCGGACCGCTCGATCATCCCGACGAGCTGCGGGGTTCCCCATCGCACGCCGTCGTTCGGCCGGGCACGGACGTAGCCCGGCCCGCGATCCGCGAGCGGCACGCCATTCAGGAGAAAGCCGCTCGAAGTCGAGCCGAACGAGACCGTCCGACCTTCGGGGAGCGAGCGGCTCCAGGTCGCGCAGCCGGACGCCGCGAACGCGACCAGGGCGAGCAGCACGATGCGACCGGGGCGCATGTTCGGGACAGGGTACCGTCGGCGTCGGATGATGTCCAAAGGCCTACCTGGGCTCGCTGCAGCAAGAGACGTGCGACATCCGGCATCCTTGGGTTCGGACCCTCGGCCCCATCGCGGGAGCAGGACGCGCTCCGCGCCACGAAGACACCAACGCATGCGAGCCCCGTTTTGTTCATTGGCGCCCGTCGCGGCTCGGTCCGCGCTCGCACGCGGCTTGACAGTGCGCCGGCTCCCCTCAAAGTCGGCGGCCCATGCACCGGATCGGACCGAGCCCGATGGACCAGTTCACCGCGCACCTCGACCGCGGCTGGGACCTCGTCTCGCGCGGTGACACGCGAGGCGCCGCGATCAGCGCGCGACGCGCGCTCGAGCTCGACCCCAACTCGCCCGAGGTCTTCAACCTGCTCGGCTACATCTGCGCGGCGGACGGAGAAGCCGACGAGGCCCTCGAGCACTACCGGCAGGCGATGGCGCTCGACGACGGCTACATGGAGCCGATCCTCAACGCCGCCGAGATTCTCGTGCACCCGTTGCGCGAGTACGACGAAGCGGTTGCGCTGTGCGAGGACGCGCTGTCGTTCGCGGAGGAGATCGAGGAGATCGTCGACGCGAAGCTGCTCAAGTTCGACGCCCTCGTCGGCAAAGGAGACCGCGACGCAGCCCGCAAGGTCCTGGCCGAGATCCCGGAAGGGCCCTACCCGAACCCCGGCTACACGTACCTCGTCGGACGGGCGCACTACGAGATCGGCCAGCCCGCGACCGCGCGCGGCTTCATCGAAGAGACGGTCGAGCGCGACCCGGCCAACGCCGACGCCCGCTACTACCTCGGCCTCATCCTCGACGACGAGGGCGACCCGATGGGCGCCACGCGCGCCTTCCTCGCCGCGCGCGCGCTCGATCTCGCCGCCGGTGCCCCCGAGTGGTCGCCCGCCGACGATGCGTTCCAGCGTCTCGTGGAGGCCGCGACCGGACGACTGCCCGCCGAGCTCCGCGTCGCGATGGGCGGAGCGCTCGTCGTGGTCAGCGACGTGCCGGGAGTGGAGGTCGTCGCGGAGGGCGTGGACCCGAGGATCCCCGTGCTCGTCGATGTCTCGCCCCCTCCCGTCGAGCCGGCAGCGGGCGACCTGGGCACGGGCACGGTCGAGCGCGCGGACGGCGTCGCCATGCGTGGCGGAGGCGGTGCTGGGGCGGCAGCGGCCCTGCCGCCGCTGCGGGTGTTCGTCTACCAGCGATGCCTCGAGCGTGCTGCGGGCAGCCTGGCTGCCGTCGAGGACACGCTGCTCGACGCTCTCGAGCGCGAGCTGCGCGCAGTGCTCGGACAGGTTCCGTCCTCGGGCATGGGAGCTCCTGCCGACACCGACGCCGGTCCCACGGAGCCGACGGGCGAAGGGCTCGAACCGCCGGCCAGCGACGATCAGGCGTAACGCGCCCGCGCTCTGCGGCGCTCCCGCTCCACGATCGGCTGCATCTCCTTCTGCGCGTCGAGGTCCTCGATCACGGTCACCTCGTCGTGCTCGGGATGTCGCTCGGCGACGCTGAGAAACAGCTCGATCGCGCGCGCCGCTCCAATCCGGTGCATCGAGCGCCCGGGCAGCGTCATCACCGATCCGCGCACGCGCACGCGCGTCAGCGTCTCGAGCACCTGCGACACGCGCTCGCAGAACGCGCTCTCGTCGAAACCGCTCGATGGGCCCGCACCGAACAGCATCAGCTTCTCGAACGGCAACCGGGGTCGCGCGGGGATGAGGACCACCTCGCCCAGACGACCCGTGAGCCGACGTTTGACTGCCAGGGCGCTGAGGCGACCGCAGAGGCGCCAATCGACGAGCCCGGCCGCGCCGCGGAGCGGACGTTCGTCCTCGAACACCGACAACGCGAGCGCTTCGCTCTTGAGGCCGTCGAGGTGTCGAAGGCTCCCGCCGACGAACTTCACGTCCACGAGGAGCCGTCAGTTGCGAGGGCGGAAGTTGAACGGAACCTGCACGATCGCGCAGCTGCCGCCACGCGGCGCGGGGAAGCGCCATCGGTTGGCGATGCCTCGGACACAAGCGCGTACGTCGGCGTCCGGCAACGAGCCGCCTGCGCGCACCGCGTTGACGGCGCCGTTCTGCCCGACGCGCACGTTCACGACGACCGTACCGGCCAGCATGTTGTTGCGCCGCAGCGCCCTCTCGTAGCAGGAGCGCGCCTGCGCGTCGTACTCGCGTGCGACGCGTCGTGCCTCGCCGACCGAGATCTCGCCGGAGCAATCCCAGCTGCCGCCGCCACCGCCGACGCGGATGATCTTCGTCTTGGTCGGCGCGTTCACGATCGTGGGGCCGGCGTCCTCGCCGACGTCCAGGTCGATCGGGATGTCGGCCAGCTGCGTGTTCGGCAGGTTCGGACCGGCGTCGTCGCCGCGCGCGGTCGGCGCGCCGCCGGTGCCGGCGTCCGCGCTCGCGTCTCGTGCCGCCGGGTCGCCGCAACCACGCAGCCCGAACCACACGGCTGCGACGGCGCCGACCAAGAACACGACACCCATCAAGCCATAGACGATTCCGCTTCCTCCGGAGCCGCCGGAGGGAGCGGGTGCAACAGGCGCAGGCGGAGCCAATTCGTTCCTCGCGGTTGTCGGCGGGCTAGAAGAGCTTCGTCTCTCCGACGATGTGGAGCGACATGGTGACCGACATGCGGACCGCGCCTTCCGGGAAGCGGTCGCCTGGGTCGATATCGATCGGGGCGCGGGCGAACAGCCGGAGCTGCCTGTCCACCGCGACGATGTGATCCGACAAGGCCTGCTGGCCGAAGTCGTCGAGCAGGATCTGTCCGCTCGGCGTCGAGCCCGCGGCGATTGGCTCGATGCTGCCGAGCGGCATCACTCCCATCGACTCGTCGATGAAGGCGGCGCTCATCGGCCCCCAGTACACCGTGATCAACGGGAGGTCCGTGTTCAGCGTGTTGCTCTCGACCGCGTACGAGACGCTGTTGAACGTCACCGACTCGATTCGATCGGCGATGTCGCCGAGCTTCGTCGTGTACTGCTCGAGATCGAACCCGTCTCCGATCTCGACCGCCACCGGGATGGGCCCCGGATCGCATACGCCTCCCACGCACTCGATCGAGAACGTGGCGACGCTGGGGCACACGAACGCGCCATCACCACACGGCAACGACGCGACCTGCGCTTCGGGCGTGCGGAGCTCGGCCGGGATGCCGAGCCCCTCGGTCCCGATGTCGAAAGACTTCGGGCCGGCGGAGACGTCGAACGACAACGTGCCGTCGCAAGCTACCAACGAGACCGCCGCAGCGAGCCACGGCGCGACCTTACGAAGCATGGGCCTAGCCTACGTTGTGGAGGGCTCCGCCACAACGAAGCGTCGCGCGCTCCGCACGATCAGTCGCGCTCGCTGACGTCGATCATCCCGTCGGACACGGCAAAGACGCGCGGTCTGGACGAGTCTCCGGTCGCGGCCACCACACCGGCGGTCACACCGGCGCCGACCACGACCGTCGTCGCCAGAGCCCAGATCCACGGCCGCTCGTACCAGCGCGCGGGCCGAGGACGGGCCGGCCTACGTGGCGCGCCGCGTGGCCCGGCCAGCCATCGCGCGACGGTCGGCTCGATCGTCGTCGGCGTGCGCGTGCTCGACCACGCGGTCGGCGGCTCGTCCGGCATCACGAAGGCCGAGCGCGTCGAGCGCACCCACTCGCTGCACCGATCGAGCGAACCGGTGCACGCGCGCGCGGCGACGCGCCCGCGGGCTCCACCTCGCACGAACAGCCACGACCACGGCAGCTCCGAGCGCGCGACCCGTCCGGCCCGCAGCGCAGCCGTCGCGCTGCGCCATCCGCGTAGCTCGGCTACCGGCGTGAGCTCCGGGACCCACGCCGGACGCTCGCCTGCGGTCACGTCGATCCACGCCCCATAGGTCTCGTGCGCGGGCGCCTCGACGCGCAGCACGTGACGACCGGCCGCGATGGGGCCGACCCTGATCGGCGCGGGCCCGAGCGAGACGTCGTCGAGGAAGACCTCCGCGCCCGGCGCGGTGGGAGCGACCTCGAGCACACCCGTCGACGACAGAGCGAGCGCGCGCGCGTCGTCGGCCTGCTCTCGCACCGCGGGTGGCGCCTCCCCTGCGGCCAGCCGGCGCTCGGCGTCGAGGCGAGCCACCTCCGCGAAGTCCTCCGACGCCGTCTGGCCGCGCGAAGCCGCCACGGTGGCGCGCAGCAGCAGCGCCTCCACACGGCGCGCGACGACGCCCGGCACGTGGGGATGGGCCGTGGTCGACTCGAGCAGGCGGTCGAGCCTCGCCAACGCGGCTTGCTCGTCCAACGACGCGAGCTCTTCGCGGGCGAGCGCAACCTCGCGGTCCGCCGACGCGAGCCAGCGCACCTCGTCTTCGCCGACGTCTCCGCCCGAGCCCGCGAAGGAAGCCGTGGGATCGAGCGTCGCGGGGATCCCGCGCTCGGCGCAGATGGAGACCACCTCGCGCGCGAGCTCTCCGTCTCCGTTCGGAGGCTCCCACACGACCCATTGCGCGAGCGCACGTGCCGGCATCCACGCACAGACGAGGGCGAGCGCCGCGCCGGCCGCGAGGCGTCGCGCCCATCGTCGGCGCGCGACCGATCGCGCCTGCGCCGTCACGGCTCCTCGCACGCGAAACGGCGCATCACCACGTCGCCGTCGGTGTTCTGGAACGCGACCATCAGACCGTCGCCGACGCGGGCCGCGAGCGCCGGAGGGGCACGCCGTACGTCGCCGATGCGCTGCGCGCCCGCGGCGAACGGCACCTGAGGATCGAGCGGCGCCAAGGGCACCCCGCGGTCGTCGGCCGTCGCGACGTACACGCGGACCGGCGTATCGCTCGACGTGCACAGCACGGCGAACGCGGAGAGCTCGATGCCCTCCACGCGCGTCAGCGCGAGCCCGAACGGACGCCCGTCGATGCAATTCGCCGTGTCGAGCAGCGACTCTTCGGTCCACAGCTCCCGCGTACGCTCGGGGGCCGACCCACTGCTGCCCAACGTCGTCACGATGGCCGTCTCCGGATCGTCCACCAGGATCCGGATGCCGTCTCGATCGGGGATCGCGGCGGCGACGCGTGCGCCGGCCGTCGCGCTTCCCAGCGTGAACGTGCTCGCGGAGGCGACCCACGTCCCGTCCGGTGTCTCGACGTCTCGGTCCACCACGATCGCGGAGCCGCCCGGCACGTCGAGCGTCGCGAGGTACGCGAGGCGCTCGGTGTCCCCCACTTGCTCGACCGTGACGCTGGGCGAAGCCAACGGGAGGCCACGGTGCGCGGAGACCAGCACGGGTCGGCCGGCGTCTTCGATCGATCTCCCGCGCGTGCGCGCGCTGATCGCGACCACGTCGCGATCGGAGCCGCCGGCTGCACCGAGCACGTCCGCCGCGGCGAGGATCTCGATGTCGCCCGAGTCGCGCAGCCGCGCACCGAGCGCGACTGGACCGAGCGTCGTCGCGATCGGCTCGTCCGTGATCGGCAGGGTCAGCGCCTCACGCTCGCCTCCCTCGAGCACCCAGTACCCGCGCCCGCGTCGACCGACGAGAACGACGCTCGTGTACGGGACCATGGCGACCGACAGGTGCTCGTCGTCGGTCAGCGCGGTGTTCTGCTCGATCCGATACGCCCCCATCGCGTCGGACCATGCGGCCTGCCACCGCTGCTGCGTCAGCCACACCGCGACGGTCTGGCCGTCGGCACCATCGCAGGCGAGGTTCCGCACGCGCAGCGACGGTGAGTCGACCCGCTCGACCTCGCTGGTCGCGAGATCGGTGAGCGAGAACGCCTCGACCATGACGCTCGAGACCGTCGCGCCGGAGCCCTCGTCGAGCGCCCACGTGACCCGCACGCGCTCGCCGTCGGATGCCGCGCACACGTGCGCGTTGAACGACGTCCTGAGCCCCAGCGGGATGCTCGCGCCCCCGACGACGCTGACCGTCTCGGTGCGAGGCGCCACGCGGGCGAGCACGAGCTCGTGCGCCACGCGCGACGGGCCGGCGCTCGCATACGAGACTGCGGCCAGCAGCACGTCTCCCGTGTCTCCGAGGGGCGCGAGCGCGATCGTCCTGGGCGAGAAGGACGCGTCGCTGCCGAGCTGCACGCGGTCCACGGGGACGGGCGCCATCACGTCGTCCTCCTCGCGAGGGAACAGGGCGAGACCGACGTCGCCGCGGTCGCCGAGCCCGGCCACGACGAACGACCCGTCCCTGCCCGCCGCGACGGCGAGGTCGACGCTCGGAACGAGGCCTGCGGCCAGCCGCGGAGCACGTGAGGCGCGACCGTCGTCGCCGAGCCGCGCGAAGCCGGTACCGGTTGCGCCCACCCGGTAGCTCGCTGCGAACGCGATGCCCCAGCCATCGGCGTCGTGCGTCACGACCGGCAGAGTCTCCGCGTCGGGTCGGACGCCACCGAGCGCGTGCGCCTCGATCTCGCCCGCTCCGCTGGAGTCGAACGTGCGATACACCTCGTCGCTGCGCGCGCCGAGCGCCACGAGGCCCTGGATCCACGTCGCGCCGAGCCTGCCGCTGCCCGTGGCCGCCAGCCGCACATCGCCCGGCGCGAGCGCCTCCGCCACTCCGGGATCCAGCGTCTCGGTTGCGTCGATCTCGCCGAAAGGCAGCGACGAAGCGAGAGCGACCGGCATGCCGAGCGGGTCGAGCGGCCCGAGCGACGGGACCGCCACGACCTCGACGTGGCCGAGCCCCGCGCTCGAGTCTCCAGCCGAGATCGGGATCCAGACCACGCCGTCGCGCATCGTCGCACCCGACAGCCCGCGCACGAGCTCGGGCGCGACGGGCAGCCCGGCGAGCGTCGCTGTGCCGTTGGCATCGAGCCACGCCCCGACGGCCTCTCGGCTCGCGCCCGGCTCGCCGAGGCCCCACACGAGCAGCCCCCCGGTCTCGTCGCCCACCAGAGAGACCAGGAACTGACCGCGCCCACCTTGCGGTGGCGCCACGATGGTCGTCTCCGCGGGACGACAGCTGCGCACGGTCCCGCCCGTCCGCGGGGCGGGGCAGCGACGGCTTGGATCATTCCGACAAACGAGAAACACGTTTCCGGGTGCGATGTCGACCGTGACGTCCAGCTCGACGTGCCAGTTGGCCCCGTCGCACAGCTCGCTGGGACCCGGGAGCACGGCGTACTTGGACCTCTCGATCTCCTTCTCACCGTCGAACAGCCGGCAGTCGGTCCTGCCGCTGCCCGCGCCCGAGTCCCCACCGACCAGCGGCAGCTCGCCGTAGACGCAAGTCCGCTGTTGGAGCGCGATCCTGCAGACCGAGCGCAGGCCACTCCGGTCGATCGTGGTGTCGCAGCCCGACCCGACGACGACGAGGACCGCGACCGCGACGGCCGTCCTCACTCGGCTTCATCCTCGTCGGACATGGCCCCGACCCGCACGTCCGCGTCGGAGCGCTCCTCACCGAACCGGGTGGCCGGCAGCAGCGCGATCGCGGCCAGCGCCGCGAGACCGGCGCCCACGAGGAACAGGCGTCCGAGGAGCGCCGACCGATCCTGTCGGTCGGCGGCTGCCGTCGCTTGGCCGATCTCGTCGCGGATGTCGATCCCGTACGAGCCGGAGCGCAGGACGTCCACGATCACGTCGTACTCGTCGCGCGCGTTGCGGGCGTCGAGCAGGAAGATCCCGCCCACCACGCCCGCGCTGACGGCGATGCCCGCGACGATGCCGAAGATCCAGGGTGAGACGCCGCGCTGGCGGCCGAGCGTGACCCGCGCCACCGTGCCGCCGCCATCCTGGACCGTGACCGGCCCTTCCCACGGCAGGTGCCCGTCGAGCTCCACGGCCAGCCGATAGCTCCCGGGCGGCACGCTCACGGGACCGAGGGGCGCGCGACCGAGCTCCCGATCTCCCAGACGGACCTGGGCGCCGCGCGCGACCTCGACGAGCAGCGTGCCGCGCGACGGGCGCAGGTCGACGGGCAGCTCCACCGACTCGCCGGCGCGCACATCGACCGAGTAGCGAGCGGTGCGCATGCCCGTTTGCGACACGTCGACGACGTGGACGCCGGCAGGCAGCTCGAGGTCGAGCGAGCCGCTGCCCCGTCGGTCCACCAACGTTCCATCCACGCGAACGGCCGCGCGCGGGGGCGCCGCGACACGGAGGCGACCCGGTCGGAGCGACAGCTCGAGCGTGACCTCCGCGCGCGCGCCGGGAGCGACCTCGACGCGACGCGTGACGGTGCCGTACCCGGGCGCCTCGGCGGACACGACGTGGAGCCCCGGGTTGACCACGATCTCGCGAGGCGCGAGACCGCGCTCCTCACCGTCGAGCCGAAGGAGCGCGCCGGCAGGTGTGGTCGCGATGGCCACCCGCCCTGCGCGTTGCTCGAGACGCGCGCGCACCGTCGCCGCGGCTTGTCTGTCCTCGTCACCGGTCCGCGGGTCGGCCGCGTACTGGTCGAGCGTGAGGATCGCGTCCGCCGGACGGCCGAGCTGGTCCTGCGCCTGCGCCAGGTTCCACAACGCGTTGCGCAGACGGCCCTCGCGCCACGCGCGATCGAGCAGCTCCACCGCCTCTTCGTAGCGACCCGCCGCCATCGCGGCCACGCCTTCGCGAAATGGCTGTGCGCCGGGTGGATCCCGCGACGTGCTCCGGCCCTGCGCCGCGGCCGTCGGACCCGGGCACCCGAGCGCGACGCTCGCGGCGAGCCAAGCCGCGAGCGCCCTGCGGCCGATCGCGCGATGCCCACGCGGCACGTCGCGTCTCACCGCGACCTCGCCTCCCCTGGAAGAGAAGGGATGTGGTCCCGCGTCGGCACTTCCGCATCGCAAGCTACCAGACGCGCGAGGGCAATTGGCGCGCGGGCGTGCGTCGCTACTCGATGCGCGTCTTGATCGGCACGACCGGGCGGCGGCCCGTCGGACGTCCACGCGGATCGCGCGCCACCGGCTCCGCGGCTCCCGCGTCCGCAGCCGTCGCCGCGGGCCGTTCCGGCACGAGACCGATCGAGACGTGCGAATCCGCGTCGAGGCTCAGGCGCTGCTCTTGCGCGAGGAAGCCGGGCGCTTGCACGCGCACGACCACCGCCCGCGACGGGTCGCGGGGACGCTCGATGCGCGCGGGGTTGGAGACGGGCTGGCCGTCCACGACGATGGTGGCGGTCGATGGCGTCGCGCGGAGCTCGAGCGCGACGGTCGTCGGAGCGAGCTCGGGGGGCGGCCTCGGAGGCGTCGACGCCGTGGGGCCGGGCGCAGTCGTCGTCGTCGTCCCTCCGCTCGCGAACCCGACGATCAGCGCCGCAGCCAGGAGCAACGCGCCGAGGACGACCAGCACCCAGGGCCGACTCCGTTCGGCGACTTGCGCAGCTCCGGATCGCTGCGTCGTCCGCGACGCGGGCGAGAGCGAGGTGACCGCTTCCTCCGGCTTGGGCACCACGACGAGCGGAGGCTTCCGGTCGGGGTCGAGCCGCAGCTCGTCCGCGGCCAGCATGGCCAGCGCCGCGCGCATCACCCGAGCGGTCTCGAAACGGTCCTCGCGCCGTTGCTCGAGCGCCCTGTCGACCACGTTCGCGAGATCGTCGCTCACGTCCGGAGCCACGGCGCGGAGCTTCGGCGCGGGGTGGTTGAGAATGTCCGACAGCAGACGCCCGTAGGAGCTCGCCATGCGAGGCGGACGTCCCGCGAGGCACTCGAACATCATCACGCCGAGCGAGTAGATGTCGGTGCGCGCGTCGACGTCGCGATCGCCGGCCGCCTGCTCCGGGGACATGTACAGGGGAGTGCCGACGGCCGCGCCCGTGCGCGTCAGACGCAAGCCGCGCTCTTCGAGGTCGGCCACCTTGGAGACGCCGAAGTCCAGGATCTTCGGGCGTTCGGGGTCGTCGCCCTCGCCTCGCGCGAGAAAGACGTTCTCCGGCTTGATGTCGCGATGCACGATGCCGCGCGCGTGCGCGACGTCGAGCGCGCCGAGCACCTGGATCGCGAAGCGCACGACGAAAGCCGGCTCGAGGCGCTTGTCGCGCTTGAGGCGCACCGAGAGCGGCTCGCCGTCGAGCAGCTCCATCGCGATGAACGGGTCGTCGCCGTCGGTGCCCTGGTCGAACAACGTGACGATGCCGGGATGGCCGAGCTGCCCGGCGGCTTGCGCCTCGACGAGGAAACGGGCGTACGTCTCGCGGTCGCCCGATCGACCGTGCAGGATCTTCAGCGCGACGCGCTTGCGCAGCCGCAGGTGCTCCGCCTCGTAGACCGTGCCCATGCCGCCTTGCCCGATCGTGCGGACGATCTCGTAGGTGCCGGCGACGACGTGCCCCTTCGAGTGACGGCGCCCCCGACCGTCGTGCTCGCCGTCGTTGCCCGCGTTGGTCGAGGCAGGCGGCCCGCTCGGGAGAGGCCCGACGGCAGGTCGGTCCGATCGCGGGCCCTGGCTGAACCCCGCCCGCGGCGTGGGCCTGGAGGCTTCGGGGGGCGGAGTCTGGACCTCGACCGTGGCGGCCATCTCCTCCGCCGATCGGACACCCGAGGTGCGACGCAGGTCGACCGAGTCGAGATCCACCTCGACCGTCCGTTCGCCCGCGGTCACCGTGGGCTGGGGTCCCGAAGCGCCCGACCCGGGCGCGTCGGTCACACCGGTGCCCGCGCCGTCACCTTCCTGACGGGTCGAGTCGTGTGCCGCCGCGCGTCGCTCGTCCTTCGACATCCCCACTCCGACTGACGCTGATCAGACCTTCCGCTGCCCTGCCCGCGAGAGGGAACCTCCGATCGGTGCCTTCCGTTCCGAGCCCATCGCCTTTCCCAACGAACGGATGCCCGCGCGAGCGCGCACATTCGTCCCGCGCGCGATAGAGCGAGTCTCGTGCCAGCGCCCGGGCGAGAAGGTCTGCCCGGGGAGAAGCCGTGGAGATACGCAGCGTTTGCGGCATCGAGGCACACCTGCCGCGGTCTCGCGTCCCACGCGCCGCCGTGAAGCACCGTTGACGGTCCCGAATGCGCGGCACAGCCGGCCGGATGCGAACGCAACAACCCGCAAGATCGCTGCGGGAGCTACTCGTCGCGCCGCCTGAGGTATCGGCTGCGGACGGCGGGTCGCTCGTCACGCGCGCGCTCGACCGCGGCCCGCGCCGCGGGCACGAGGAACAACGCGTCGGTGTCGAACCGCGCGACGGCGCGAGCGACGAGGCGCACCTGCTCGGCTGCGGGCGTGCGCGGATCCAGAAAAATCACCCAGCGGCCCTGGAGCTGACACAAGCCACCCACGCTCGTCGCTTCGAGCGGCTCCCGTCGGATCTCGATCGCCAGCCGCGCGCAGGCACGCTCCAGCGAGTCGAGCGCGGCTCGTGCCACCTCGTCGTCGCGCCGCACCACGTCCCGAC
>JADZFZ010000678.1 GCA_020854145.1 Deltaproteobacteria bacterium
CGCGAGCCCCGGTGTCGGAGCGCACCGAGTGGAGCAGCAGCGCTCCAACGGATGCGTGGTCGGCCAGGAAGATGGGCGTCTCCGCGTGCGGCCCGTCCCTTGCGCGATGGGCCCACGGAGGTCGCCCCATGGCTCGACTCGCATCGCTCGTCGTCTGCACGCTCGTGATCGTCGGTTGTGCTGCCGCTCCGCCCGACGGCGCCGATCCCTCGGCAAGCGCGCCCTGCGCGGCCGACAAGTGCGACGTCGTGGAGGAGACGAGCGCGCCGTCGCTCGATCGGCTGCCGGAGCGTGCGGCCAGCGTGCTCTGTCGACACGCGCAGGTCTGCAACGCCACCGACGCGCGCCTCTCGATCCTCACGGAGGAGGAGTGCCGCACCGAGTGGACCGAGACGTGGCGCTATCGCATCGATCTGCTGCGGCCATCGCTGCGCGCGGGACGCGTCGTGTACGAGGGCGAACGGGCGGGCGCACGGCTCGACGAGATCGCGAGGCACGTCGCCGCCGGCGAGTGCCTCGTCGACTCCACCCTCGACGCGCGCCACTTCTTCCGGGGCACCGTCGCGACCGGCGAGGCCTGCCGTCACGACGAGTGCGTCGAGGGCGCGTCGTGCATCCCCGGCAGCGCGTTCGAGTGCGCCGGCGTCTGCACCGCGGTGCCCCCGCCGACGCCGACGGGCGCGTGCGCGAACGACGACGAGTGCCTGCCCACGGAGGGTTGCGTCGAGGGCACGTGTCGCGCGCTCTCTCCGGCCTCCGAGGGCGCGGCTTGCCATCGTTCCGCGCAGTGCCCTCCGGGGCTGTTCTGTCAGCCCGCCGCCGACGGATCGCGACGATGCGAGGCGCCGCGCTCCGACGGCAGCCCGTGCGACGCCACGACGGTCTGCGGGCGCGGACGCACGTGCCGCATCCAGGACGACGGCAGCCACGCCTGCGGGCTCGCGCCCGGCGAAGGCGACGTCTGCGACGGGACGCTCGTCTTCTGTCGCGTGCTCGGCCTCGTCTGCGACTTCACCGACGAAGGCGTGTCGCGCTGCAGGCGGATGGGACGCGAAGGCGACGCGTGCACGGGCGGCGACTGCGACCTCGGGCTGCGGTGTGATCACGGCGCGGACGGCACGACGTACCCGGGCGCGTGTCGTCCGGCGCGGGCGGCCGGGGAGCCCTGCCAATCCGCAGAGGACTGCCTCGGCGATTGGTGTGGGCCCGGCAACGTGTGCGTGAACCAGTTCGGCAGCCTCGGTTGCGCGATGTGATGTCGTCAAACGCGGAGATGCGCGATAGAACCGGCGGCCGTGTCCACCACGATCACGCTGCCGGACGAGCCGCGTCCCGCACGGAAGGCTGGCTCGATCGCGTGTCTCGCCGTGGTGGCCCACTACGATCGCCCCCTCGATCCTCCGGGGATGGTCCTCCGCTTGCGCGACGGCGTGGCGATGGAGATCGGTCGCGGCTCGCTCACGGCGCTCGTCGAGCGCGACCACGCCGTGCGGCTGGATCTCGGGGACCGCCACGCTTCGGGCCGACATGCGCGCATCGTCGGCGACCAGCTCGAGGATCTCGGCAGCCGCAACGGGACGCTCGTCAACGGGATCCGCGTGGAGTCGGCACAGCTGCGCGACGGGGACTTCGTCGAGCTCGGCCGCACGCTGCTGCAGCTCAGGCGTACGCCCGAGGACGGCGCCGACTCCATGCTCGCGCTGGCCGAGGTGCTGCGCGGGACCCGCCAGGCGACCCTCTCGCCAATCTTCCTGCGCGAGCTCGAGCGGGTGCGACACGTGGCCGGCAGCACGTTGCCTCTCGTCATCCACGGCGAGACGGGCGCCGGCAAGGAAGAGCTCGCGCGCGCCATCCACACGTGGAGCGGACGCGCCGGCGAGCTCGTCGCGGTCAACTGCGCCGCCATCCCGACGCACCTGGCCGAGAGCGAGCTCTTCGGCCATCGCCGCGGCGCCTTCACCGGCGCCGACCGCGACCGCGTGGGCCTCTTGACCGCCGCACACGGAGGAACGCTCCTGCTCGACGAGGTCGACGCGCTGCCCGCGGAGGTGCAGCCGAAGCTGCTTCGTTTCCTCCAGGACAAGCTCGTGCGCCGCGTCGGCGAGACCACCGAGCGCGAGGTCGACGTGCGCGTGCTCGCCGCGTCGAACGCGGACCTCGACGCGGCCGTCGACTCGGGACGATTTCGCGCCGACCTGCTGGCCCGGCTCCGAGGTCTGCTCGTTCGACTGCCGCCGTTGCGCGACCGCAAGGAGGACCTCGGGCTGCTCGTCGCCGGTCTGCTGCGCAGGCACCTGCCTGCCGGAGCGACGGCACCGCGCCTCACGCCCGAAGCGTGGCGCGTGCTCGTCCGGCGGAGCTGGCCGAGCAACGTGCGCGAGCTCGAGCGTTGCCTGGAGGCGGGGCTCCTGCTCGCGCGCGACGGCGTGATCGACGAGGCGCAGGTCGCCGCTCAGACGCCGGCCGGCCGCGGCGCCGACGACGCCACCGCACCGGTGGCGCGCCCGCCGGAGCCGGCGACGCGAGCGGCACGCACCGCGAGCCGACCGGCTCGGACGAGGACCGCGAGCGAAGCGGAGCGCGAGCTGCGCGCAGCGCTCGCCGAGCACCGAGGCAACCTCTCCGCCATCTCGCGCGCCATGGGCGTGTCGCGCATGCAGGTCTACCGGTGGATGTCGCAGTTCGGCCTGTCGACGGAGGAGTCCCGAGACGCGCCGGAGGCGGGGACAGGAGAGTCCCCCGGCGCGAAGCTCAAGAGCTGATCGACAACCGCTCACGGCGTCTGCCGGCGCCACGCGAGGTCGCCGTGGCAGCCCGGTGACGGCCGCGCCACCTCAGCAGGACGTGCAGGCGCAAGCGCCGTCACAGCCGGTGAGCGACGGGCTCGATCCGCCTCCGCAGGTTGCCGAGCATGCCCCCGCACCGCACTCCACCGTCGTGCCCGCGCACGAAGCAGGGTCGGTTCCGCACGCGATCGAGCAAGGGCCGTCGCCACACCGGAGATCCAGGTCGCCGCAGGCATCGAGGCCCTCGCACACCAGCGTGCACGCGTGACGCTCGGGGCACCGGACGCTGCCGGTGTCGCACGCGTCTTCCCCGGTGCAGACGACCGTGCAGGCCATCCCCGAGGGGCACTCGATGTCGCGACCGTCGCACGTGGCCCCTCCGGAGCAATCGATCGTGCAGACACCCATCGCGCACCCGCCCGAGCACACGCGGGGACAATCGCTACCCATCGGGGGCGGCTCGGCCGGAGGACAGGCGCACGCGCCGCCCGGGCACACGCAGACGCCGGAGACGCACGTGCTCTCCGCGCTGCACGCGCGCCCGCACTCGCCACAGTTGGCCACGTCGCTCGACACATCGATGCAGTCCGACCCGCACCTCACGAGCCCCGGAGGGCACGCGGGGGTCCCCGAGTCACCCCCAGGAGGCACGGAGCCGTCGGCAAGAGCGCCATCCATCGCGACGGGAGGCGCGCCGTCCGTGCCCATCGAGCCGTCGCGTGATCCGGGTGACGCTCCGTCCGCACCTGCCTCCGACCGGGGCTCGAGCCTCGAGAGGTCCGAGCCCCCACCACACGCCGCTGCGACGAGCGCGCCCGTGATCAACGCCAGGCCGACGACGTCGCACCCGGGCGATGGCCAGCGACTCGGTCTTTTCACGGACACGCGCCGCCCCCATCGATGCAGATGACGTTGGTCGGCATCGTCGGGTAGCTGCAACACCGATCGAAGTCCCCGACGCAGGCCGCGTCACACGGGCACATCGTGCAGGTCACGCCGACCCGGTAGCGGCGGCAATTGCCCCCGATGCACACCTCGTCCGCGTCGCAGGCCTGGCCACAATCTCCGCAATTGCGCGGATCCGTGTCCCGATTCACGCAGGCGTCGTTGCAGTTGTCGAGATTGGGTGCGGTGCAATCGCCGACGCAAACACCGGCCTGACACGCATCCGGACAGGCATTGCCGATCGTCCCGCAATGATCGGGGCTCGTCTGGAGGTCCACACACGCACCCCGTCCCATGCCCGCGGTCGGCGGCAGCCTGGTGAGCCCGGGTCGGCACTCGCAGGCGCCCCCGGTACAGGCTTCGTCGCCGCGGCAGGCATTCCCCACCATGCCGCAATGGTCGGGATCGCGGGTGAGGTCCCGACACCGACCGCCGGCCAGAGCCAGCGGCGCCGGGCAAACGCACGCGCCCGACACACACGTGGAGCCCGCGGGACAGTCGTTGCCGCACCCGCCGCAATTGTTCTCGTCGGTCGACACGTCGGTGCACGCACCGCCGCAGGCGATGAGCCCCATCGCGCACACACAGGCTCCCGAGACGCAAGTGGCCTCGGCGGGGCAATCAGTCCCGCACATGCCGCAATTGGCCTCGTCACTCGACAGGTCGGCGCATCCGCCCGGGCACGTGACCAATCCGGGCGCGCACGTGCAGGCTCCCGAGACACAGGCGGCGCCGATCCCACAATCGTTGCCGCAGCTGCCGCAGTTGCCGCGGTCGGCGGAGACATCGACGCACCGACCCCCGCAGGCAATCTGGCCCATCAGGCAAGTGCACACGCCCATCGCGCACGTGGCGCCCGCCGCGCACGCATTGCCGCACGCACCGCAGTTCATCGGGTCGGTGGAGAGACCAGTCGTGCAGCGACCCCCGCCACAATCGGTGGTGCCGGCGGGACACGTGCACACCCCCGAGGTGCACACCTGCGTGCCTTCGCAGGTGTCGCCGCAACCGCCGCAGTTGGCCTCGTCACTCGAGAGATCGGCGCAACGCGCCGCGCACGCGACGAGCCCCATCGGACAGACGCACGCGCCCATGGCGCACGTGGAGCCGGAGGGGCACACGTTGCCGCACGCCCCGCAGTTGAGCGGATCGCTCATCAAGCCGGTCGTGCATCCGTCGCCGCAGTCCATCGTCCCGCTCGGGCACGCGCACGCGCCCGACGTGCACGATTCGCCCGGCGCACAGTCTCGCCCGCAGGCGCCACAATTGGCCGCGTCGCTCGAGACGTCGGTGCAGCCTCCGTCGCACGCGACCTCGCCGGGCGGACACGTGCACGCCCCCGCGACGCACATCGACCCCCCGGGGCAGACATTGCCGCAAAGCCCACAGTTGAGCGGGTCGGTCTCGAGCCCCGTCGTGCACCCACCGCCGCAGTTGGTGGTGCCCATCGGGCAGCCGCACACCCCCGACGTGCACGTCGCGCCCGGCACGCAGCTTCGGCCGCACGCACCGCAGTTGTCGGCGTCCGTGGCCACGTCCGCGCAGCCGTCGGCGCATGCGACCGCAGTCCCCGCACAGGTGCAAGCACCCGAGACGCACGTCTGGTCGGACGCACACGCGCTGCCGCACTCGCCGCAGTTCGCCTCGTCCGTGGCGGTATCGACGCACAGGCCGTCGCACGAGATCTGGGGAGCCGTGCACGCCCCGCCCCCATCCGTGCGGGCGTCACCGCCGCCCCCATCGCCCGGACCGGCCTCGCGGGCCGCATCGATCGCACCGTCGCCCGCAGCATCGGCCGCAGCGTCGGTGCGCCCCCCGTCGGGCCCCGAGTCGCGGGAGCCCCCGTTGGTGCCGTCCTCCCCGCCGCACCCGATTGCCAGCGACGCCCACACGACCAACCCGACGACCTGCGCCCAGCCCGCCTCCCTGACGCCACTCATGAGCCCTCCAGTCCCATCCATCCCAAGCCCGTCCGATTCATCCCGACCCGAACTCGACGCATCCCGCGATCGCGCGACCCTCATGGCTGCTCCCTGCACTGCCCCTCGTCGTCGCAGGACGGCGCGTCCGCGTCGCAATCGGCGTCCGTGCGGCACTCCGCACACTGGTTCTCGACGCAATACGGCTCCTCTTCGCCGCAGTGCGAATCGGTCACGCATCGCACGCATCTCGCCAGCGCCGGGTCGCAGAACCGCCCTTGCTCACCCGTGCAGTCGGAATCCAACGAGCAGCCGACCTGCTCGCACTCCAGATCCTGGTTGCAGGCTCCTCCGCGGCCACAATCGGTGTTCTGCCGGCACTCCCGACATTCCCCTCCGATGCAGTACGGGTCGGCCGCACCGCAATCCGCATCCGCTCTGCACTCTCGGCATCGAGACCGGTCCGCGTCGCAGAACGGCTCGTCTCCGGGGCAATCGACATCCCGGATGCACTCGACGCAAACCTGGGCACCGGGATCACAGAGCGGCTGCTCTCCGTCGGTGCACTGCGCGTCCGACTCGCACGCCGCCTCGCATTCGCCATTCGGAGCGCACGCCATTGCCGGTCCGCAATCGGCGCTCGAAACGCACTCGGTGCAGCGCCCGCGCGCCGGGTCGCAATAGGGCTCTCCGGCGGGACAATCCGAATCGCGCGCACAGTCGGCGCAGAATCCGTCGCCGTTGCAGATGGGCGCGTCCGGGCGACAGTGCGCGTCGGTCGAGCACTCCACGCAGTACCCGGCGGCACACATCGGTGTATCCGCGCCGCACTCGGACGTGGCACCGCAGCGTGCACCGTGCCCAGGCGCGCCGGCGAACGAGTCGCCTCCTCCGGAGCACCCCGACAAGCTCGTGACGACCCAGAGCACGCTCCAACACCCGATGGACGTCGTCGACAGAAACCGCATGGTTTCAGCCTCCTCGGCTCGCCGTCGCGCTTCGCCCGTCCTGCGCTTCCGGTGCTCGAGCACGAGGTCGAGCGTACGACCCGGCGCGGTGTGCGGTCGACCCTCGGGGCCAACATTCCGTATCCTCGGCGGATACGCGACGGGGTGTTTGCCCTGGCCGCGCGCGCGTTCGCGAGGCACCATGTCCAGGTGCCGCGCGGGTCCATGCCCATCGACGTGCTCGACTACCTCGACTATCGGGCGCTACTTCGGGACTACTATCAGGCCAAGAAAGACGAGGGCCGGGGATTCTCCTTTCGCGCGTTCTCGCAGCGCGCGGGGCTGCGCTCTCCGAATCACCTGAAGCGCGTGATCGACGGGGAACGCAACCTCACCCCGGCAATGGCGGTCCGTTATGCCCGCGCGATGAGCCTCGACGCCGAGGCCACGACCTATTTCTGCGATCTCGTCACGTTCAATCAGGCGGCGAGCAACACCGAGCGCGACCTCGCGTACCAGCGTCTGACCGGCCTCCGCGGTTACCGGCGCGCCCACAAGCTCGACGCGGCGCAGGCCGACTACCACTCGACCTGGTACTTGCCGGCCATCCGCGAGATGGTGCTGCGGTCGGACTTCCGCGAGGAGCCGGGCTGGATCGCGCGACGGATGCTGCCGCCCATCGGCACGTCGCAGGCCGCGAAGGCGATTCAGACCCTGCTCGATCTCGGGCTGCTGATCCGCGCGGCGGATGGTCGGCTCGAGCAGGCCGATCCGGCCGTGACCACGGGCCCGGAGGCGCGTGGCGTGCACATTCGCAGCTACCACCGCGCGATGATGGAGCGCGCCGCGGAGTCGATGAGCCTCATTCCAGCAGACGACCGCGATATCTCGTCGCTCACGTTCTGTGTCGGAGCCGAGGGACTCCGGCGCTTGAAGCTTCGCATCCAACGCTTTCGCAAGGAGCTCATGGCCATGGCCACCCTGGAGAAGGACGGCGAGCAAGTCGTCCAGCTCAACGTCCAGCTCTTTCCCCTGACGACGCGCCGTGGGAAGGAGCCAGCGTGAGCGATTCACGGTCCATGCGTTGGCTGATCGGCCTCGTCGCGTCTTGTGCAGCCTGCTCCATCACGGAGACGGGCAATCCGCCGGCGATCCCCGCGCAGATGGGCCTGTCGGTCTCGACCTCGGACGAGATGCGCGTCTCGATCGGCGGTGGCGACGGCGAGATCGTGCTCGATCAGGCCTGGGTGTCGCTCGGCGACGTCCGATTCGTGGCTGCGGCGGATTGCGAGACGGGCGGAGACGGCACGGTGCACGCGCCTGGGCCGTTCGTGGCCGACCTGGCGGCTGCGTCGTCCGTGATCGATTTCACGATCGCCGCGGGCGACTACTGCGCGGTGCGCGTCCCCCTGCTGCAGACGCAGCCTCCCCTGCCCTCGGGTGCTCCGGCGGAGCTCTCGGGCCGCTCGGTGGCGCTCCTCGGCCGCAGGTCGGACGGGGTTCCCCTGATCGTCCTCTCGCGCATGACGCCGGACGCGGACGTCCGGAGCAGCGGAGAGCCGTTCTCGTTGGACCGGGATCAGCCGGCCGTGCTGCTGACCTTCGACGTCAGCCGATGGTTCGAGGACGTCGATCTCGACGGGCTCGAGCCGGGGCCGGATGGGCGCGTGTCGATCGCGGAGGGCAGCAATCCCGAGCAGCTCGATCGATTCGAGGAGAACCTCGAGAACGCGTTCCGTCTGCTCCGGGACGCGGACCAGGACGGCGAGCTCGACAGCGACGAGGAAGGCGGCGAGCTGGCCGACGGCGATCCGAGCGATTGACCGCGTCGCGAACGCGTGGCTCGGGCAGCGAGTCTCGGACCGACAGCGAGGGCTTGGACCGGCAACCGGAACGCGCTAGGGCGACCTGCCATGGAGCCCATTCGTCTCAACGTCTACATCCACGCCCCGATCGAGGACGTCTTCGACGCGCTGACCGATCACGAGGGCTACGCGAGCTACCCGGGTGTCGGGTCCGCCAAGCTCCTGACGCCCGGCGACACGGAACGGAACGGCCTCGGTGCCCGGCGCGAGATCCGGGCCCTCGGGGCGCGATTCGTGGAGGACATCACTCGCTTCGAGCGGCCCACGCGCATGGATTATCTGATTCGCGAGTGCTCGCTCCCGATTCGCCATCTCGGCGGGAGCATGACGTTCACGCGTCGCGGCGAGGGTACGGAGGTCGATTGGAAGTCGAGCGTCGAGCCCGCGCTCCCCGTCGGTGGCAGGGTCTTCTCGGCGCTCATGCGTCCTCTGACGATCGAGGGGTTCACCCGATTCCTCCTCGCGGCCAAGGAGCGGCTCGAGCACCGCGCCGCCAAGAAGGCGACGCTCGGCATCCGCACGGCGGACCGACCCTCCGCCTGAAGAGGGAGGCACCGCTGACAGGGTCGATCAGAATACCGATCGTGAATCGGGGACCCGCGCTTTCGGGGATCGGTCGTCGCGAGCGCCCACGTCGCGCGGTGCGGGGCGCGCCGGGAACGTGGGCTGCGGTCGCGTCGCTCGTGATCGTCGCGGCCAGCTGCGGTGACGACGACGCGGACGCGCGCGATGCCGGCGTCCTCGCAGACATCGGGTCGCTCGATGATGCGGCCCCGTTCGACGGCGACGCAGCCGGCCTCGACGCCGCTCGGACCGATGGCGGCCGGCGTGGTCCGCGGCTGAACCACGACGCCGACTGCGACGGAGCCGCGCTCGACGCGGGGCCGGCAGTCGATGGGGGCCCCTCCGCTGCGCTGCTCGCGTCGGGGCCCTACTCCGTGGGCGTCCGAACGATCACGATGCTCGACGCGTCGCGCGGGCGAACGTTGCCCGTCGAGGTCTGGTACCCGATCGAGCGCGCGAGCACGTCGGGCACGGCCAACGCCTACTTCCTCGACACGAGCCTCGGCACGCTCGCGCATCTCTGCTCTGCCGCACGCCGCGACGCGGTGCCGTCCGCCCCGGATCCTTCGAGCGATGGCTGGCCGCTCGTCGTGTTCTCGCACGGCTTCGGCGGCATCCGGTTCCAGTCGTTCTTCCTCACCGAGCACCTCGCGAGCCACGGCCACGTCGTGGTGGCACCCGATCACGTCGGCAACACGCTCGCGGATCTGGGCGCGCTCGGCGACGACGCCGCCGCGGCGCAGAGCGCGGTGGACCGGCCGCTCGACGTACGATTCGTGCTCGACCGCATGCTGGAGCCCGATGCCGCGGGCACCGGGATCGCGATCGACCCGGCGCGCGTCGCCGTGTCGGGCCACTCGTTCGGCGCGTGGACGTCCTTCGAGTCGGCGCGGCTCGATCGACGGCTTCGGGTGGTGGTGCCTCTCGCGCCGGGATTTCGCGACCCGAGCTCGCCTGCCATCGCCGCCGAGCTGATGAGCCAGCCGCTGCTGGTCTTCGGTGCCAGCGAAGATCGGACGACACCATTCGACGAAGGCGCACTGGCCGCGTACGAGGTCGCGCCCGCGCCGAAACAGCTCGTACGGATCGAGGGTGCGGGGCACCTCGACTTCTCCGATCTCTGTCAGGTCGAGGCGGCGCGCGCGTTCATCGACGACGGCTGCGACCCGGCCGTGCTCGACCCCGCCATCGTGCGCGATCGCGTCAAGGTGCTCGTGCTCGCGTTCCTGCGGCGGCACCTCGCCGGCGACGTGTCGGCGGACGCAGCGCTCGCGTGCGACGCGGTCGTCGCGCTCGGCAACGTCGAGTGCTGGCGCGAGCCTTGACGGTCACTGCCCGCGAGACACCCGGGGATCGAGCCGCGCCACCTCGCCGTCGGCGGGCCGACGGCGCCGAGGCGGGTGGCGTCCGCGCATTTGCCGGTCACGCTCCGCGCCGATGACGCCTCGCCTCCTTCACTCCGTTCTTCTCGTGACGCTGCCGGTGCTCGTGGCCTGCGGCGACGACGACTCGCCTTCGGGAACGCGTGACACCGGTCCGATGCTCGACGCGACGCGGCCCGACGCGGCCGGCGACACGGACGCCGCGGCGCCCGACCTCGATGCCCGCGCACAGGACGGCGGCGGCTCCGAGCTCGACGCGCACGTCGAGAGCGACAGCGGGCTCGCGCGCGACGCCGGAACGCATGCGCACGACGCGAGCGCGGTCGGCGATGCAGGATCCGCCGGAGATTCGGGGACGTCCGCGGACGCCGGGCCCATCGCCGACGCCGGGCCGACGTCCCCGACCGGTCCTGTCCAGTGCCGCACCGACGGCGATTGTGGCAGCGGCCTCACGTGCAACGCGAGCGCCCCGGGCGGCATCTGCCTCGGCTGCAGCGAAGCCGCACCGTGCCCCGATGGGCTCGAGTGCCTCGAGGGCGTCGGCGCGTGCACGCGCTCGTGCGGCGGCGACGACGACTGCAACGCGGGCTTCGCTTGCTCGGCGCTCGGTCGGTGCCAGCTGCGCTCGTGCTCTGCTTCGGCGCCGTGCCCCGCGCCCTACGTCTGCGGTGGCACCGGTCGCTGCGAGCGGCCCGCGTGCGGCTCCGCCGACGACTGCCCCGATGGGCTCCGGTGCGCGCTCGGACGGTGCGTCGAGCCCTGACCGTCAATCGCGCGGCGCGAAGCCCGCGTCGTCTCGCATCGGCGAAGCCGCAGCCGCGCGACGTCGTACGTGTCGCGTGTACACGACCTCCACGACGACCAACGCGCCGAGCACGCCCGTGACGCACGCGAGCCCCGCGAGCGCCGAGTGATAGGCAGCCGGCGCGATCGCCGCCACGCACATCGCGGACGCCGGGAGCCGAAACCTGTTGTGCTTGCCCACGTGCCGCGCCCGCAGCACCGACAGCGTCAGGAGCACGAGCCCGGGGCCCGCACCGAGCGCGAAGAGCCCGAGGTCGTGCAGCGGCTCCGCGACGTGCGCGAGCGTCTTCTTGGCCGCGAGCGCGAAGAGCACGACCCCTGCGACGATGGGGAGGTGGAGGTAGGAGTACGAGTCGCGTGCGAGGCGGTTGCGCGCCTCGCCGTCGAGCGAGCGCAGCTTGTGCTCCGCGTGCGCCATCGACGCGTCGAAGTACAACCACCAGAGGCAGAACGCGGTGAGCAACCCGAGCGCCGCCCCCGCGACCACACCCGCGTCGAGCTCCAATCCCTCGGCGCCGACACCCAGCGAGATGATCGCCTCGCCGAGCGCGATGATGACGATGAGGCCGTGACGCTCGGCGAAGTGCGCGGGCGAGACGCGCCAGCCGCGACCTCCACCGAGCAGCGGCGCCCCGTAGTCGAAAGCGAGCGCGACGCACCAGAGCACGAGCTGCGTGGTGCCCCCGAAGAGCGCGCCGACGACGACGAGCGCTCCCGCGACGAGCACACCCGGCGCGAGCAAGAGCACCGCGCGGCGGAGCTCGACCGTGCGCGACGTCGTCCAGAAGAGCGCGAGGTGCGCCACGCGCACCGAGACCAGCGCGACGGCGAACGTGAGCGCGCCGTCGGACCACGCATGCGGAACCGCGAGGGAGACGACGAGCATCGCGGACATGGCGACGAGCAGCGCCAAGCGCACCGGCGCGCGGTCCGCGTTGACGCTGTTGGTCAGCCACGCGTACGCGACCCAGGCCCACCACACGGTCGCGAGCACGACGAGCCCGCGCACTGCCCCGAGCGCGCTCGGGTCCGCAGCGAGCTAACCGGTGACCTGGGTGATCGCGAACACGAACACCAAGTCGAAGAAGAGCTCGAGCGATGTGACCTTGGTTTCCTCGGACGCGGCATGAGGGCTCGACATGCTCGCGAGACCTAGCTCCACCCGACGCGTTCGACACCCCCGGCGGGCCGAAGCCTCGTTTCCCCCAGGCCACGTGGTGTACGGTCTCTCCCGGGAGGCGGGCGATGACTCGAACGAGCACGGAGTGGATCCGGATCGCGGCGGTGCTCGGAGCGCTGGCGTTCGCGGCATGTGGGGACGACGACGGCGGCGGGACCCCGGGCCCGGAGACGGGCCCTCCGCCACCGCCTCCCGCGGACATGGGGCCCGACACGGGGCCCCGGCCCGACATGGCTACCCCCGTGCCGCCTCCGCCGCCGCCGGACGATGGGGGCGCGGACACGGCGCCCGCCGACATGGGACCTCCCGGGCCCACCATGACGATGACGGGCAGGATCACGGACTTCATCTCTCGCGCTGCCGTGGAGGGCCTCGAGGTCTGCATCTACGAGCTACCCGATCTGCCGTGCGCCACCACGGACGCGGACGGGATGTTCGTGCTGCCGGGAGTGCCCGCCGAAGCCGAGGTGCGCGTGACCTATCGGAACGACGCGGACGGCTGGCAACCGACGATGGTCCACTTCACCACGCCGCCGACCGACACGGGCTTCAACTTCGTCGTCGCCGAGCAGACGCTGGTCGAGGCGCTCGCCGCGGACGCCGGCATCACCGTGGATCCCACCAAGGCCACGGTGGTGTTCAACTCCCAAGCCGGCGAGATGGGCAGCAGCGGCGGCCTGGCCGGTGTGGTTCCCGAGCTCGACCCCGACGACGCCGAGACCGTCGCCTTTCTCACCGACGCATTCGCGGTGAGCACGACGCTCGGAGCGACGAGCAACGTCGGGTTCGGCTTCTTCGCGAACGTGGAGCCGGGGCCGCACACGCTGCGCATCACGCACCCCGATCGCGATTGCCGATTCCCGTTCGGCTGGCGAGGCGCCCAGCCGAACGAGACGCGAATCGAGGTCGTGGCCGGCTGGTTCGTCAGCCCCAGCGGCGGCCAGTGCAACTTGCGTTGAACGACGCCGCTCCTCTTGCGCAGGCGCCGGCGGCGCGATTCACTCCACCGTGAGATTGTAGGTGACGTCGAGCGAGAATTGCGCCTCGCCCTCGCCGCTCGTCCCGGCGAAATGAATCGTGTGCTCGCCTGGGGGAAGCGGATCCAGCATCACCCAATAGCCGGCCGTGTACGAGGGAGAGCAGTTGCCCTCGAAGTCGGATTCCCACGAATCGTAGAGGCTGTCGTCGGCCGGCACCTGATACGAGAACTCGACCGGCATCGTGCGGAACCGCGCGAGGTCGCTCGGCGAGCTGCCGATCGTCTCGCCATCGATCTCGAGCGACATCGCATTCACCGCGGCCATCATCTCCTCGGTGAATCCCCGATTCTCTTCGTTGGTCGATTGGTCCTCGGCGGGGACTCCGCAATTGTCGGCGGCAGCGTTCAGGATGGGGAAGAAGACCGGCTTGCCCGCCGGGATCGCGCAGGTGCGGACGGACGTTCCGCCGAAGTTCCCCGCGAGAAAGAAGACGTCGCGGGTCTGGTGCTCGCCGCAGCTGGCGCCCGTCTCGTCCATCGTGGGATTGACGCTCGCGGGAATCTCGTAGGCCCAGCGCCACCATTCGGCACCCCATTCGGCCATGGTCTTTCCACGGTAAGGCGACTGCGTGTCGGCAATCGTGACGCGATTGCCGCCGGTCTCGGCGGTGTCGTCTCCGGAGCACGCCGTGAGCGAGACTGCCAGTGCGAGAGACGCAGGGAACACGGTGAATCGAGCGGTCGAGATGTTCATGGGTAAGGTCTCCGAGTCTTCGGGCTTCGCGAGGAAGCAATCGGAGCGCGGCCCGAGCAGCCGCCGTGCCAGACAATCGCAGCTTGCCGATTTGGTCTCCCACGAGGTGTTTCGGTCGTGGA
>JADZFZ010000679.1 GCA_020854145.1 Deltaproteobacteria bacterium
CCCGTGCAGTCCGCGTCCGCGGCGCAACACCCGTCCATCTCGCCCGACGCGGCACAGGCGCAGACGACGGCGTCGGCGACGCGATCGGTGCGGCGTGCACAATCGCTCGGGAACTCGCGCCCTCCCGGGCACGCGCAGGTGGCTTGCGCTCGCTCGCCCGCGCAGCTCGTGGGCACGCGCTCGCACAGTCCGGCGGCACCATCGGCGCACGACGGGTCGAGCCCGAGGTTGCAGAATCCCGCCCCGCACTCGTCGTCGGTGGCGCACGAGCAGAGCCCGGCCGCCGGCCACGACACGCCCGCGGCGCGCGCCTCGCAGTCGTTCGCGTAGCTCCACCGATCGCAGCCGCAGACCGGGCCGGACGCCGCCGGCGTCGACGTGCAGTCGGGTCGGGGCTCGCAACGTCCCGAGCCCGCGCAAGGAGTCGTGCTGCCGGCTTGGGGCTCGCACCACTCGTGCTCGTTGCACTCGCGCGCGGGCCCACCCCCGATCGTGCACGTTGCCCTCTCCGTGCCCACGCACGGACCGTCGTGCAGGAGCCCGCCGAACCCGGCCGCACGGGCGGAGCAGAACCCAGGGAACGTATGCGTCTCGGTGCCGTCGCACGCGCACACGAGCGGGGCTCCCCCGGGCACGCAGTCGGGCGCGGCGGCACACACGCCGACGGCGCCGCAACGCTCGACCGCGCAGTGCTCACCCGGAGCGCAGTCGACGCGCGTCCGGCACGGGAGCGGAGCGGCGTCGTCCGTCGCGCCGTCGGGAGCGCCCGAGTCGCTCGAAGCGGCGTCGCCGGGCGTCGAGCCATCGCCCACGTCGAGGAACGCGTCGAGCGACGCCGTCGCGTCGCGGCCGGGCCCGACATCGGGGCTCGCGTCCATCGGGGACGCGTCGAGCGCGGCATCCACGTCCACGGGTCCCGACGCATCGACGCGCGCGTCCCGATCGCCGGCAGCGTCGGAGGCGCGCGCGTCCTCGGTACCGCCGTCGCCCTCCGCGGGGCCCGCATCGTCGCTCGGCGTCGCATCGCGCGCGACGCCGAGGTCGCGGACGCTCGTGCGTCGACATCGCCCTTCGACGCACGTCTCGCCGCTCGGGCACCCGCTGCTCGTCGAGCACGGTTGCGAGCTCCCGTCGTCACCGCACGACGCGAAGAGCGTCAGCCCGACGGTCAGCGCCAATGCTCGCGCGGTCATGCGTGCTCTCCAGAGTAGCCGAGGCCCGTCCTCGCGGCTCAATCCGCCGCGGGCGTGGGCGCCGGAGGATCGACGGTGGGGCACTCCCAGTGGAACACCGGCAGCGGACCGGCCCGGCGTGCGTCCTCCACGCATCGGCAGAGCGCTCCATCGGCGGAGCACGTCGCGTCGCGGTCGGGCTCGCACAGCACCTCGCGGTCGCTGCCGGGGAACACGCCCTCGGGGCAGACGGGGCTCGGGGGCGGAGGCGGCGTCGGGCAGGCCCAGTAGTACACGGGGAACGGCGGGTCGCGCCGATCGTCCTCGATGCACTCGCACCAGAAGTCGCCGATGTTGCAGAGCGCTCCGGGCTCGCGACACTCGATCCGCTCCGTGGCGCCCGGCCACACACCCGCGGGGCACATGAGCATGGGGGGAGGAGGAGGAGGAGGAGGCTCCTCGCACTTCCACACGAGCGCGACCGTCCCGTCCTCCGCGCCTTCCTCGACGCACTCGCAGTACGTGCCGTCCGCACGCGAGCACGAGCGCGCGCCGTCGGTCGGGCACGCGGCACCGGTCGTCACCTCGCGCGCGCACTCACGCGCGGCACCGGGATCGGGAACGACTCCCGGATCGGAATCATCCGGGGGCGGAGCCGGTCGATCGGCATCGTCGGACGCCACGTCCGCGGGATCGGTCGAGCCGACCGCGTCGTCGCACGGCTCCCCGCGCGCCTCGCGCTCGACGCAGTCGGCGTCGGCGTCGGCGCCCGAGAGCGCATCGTGCCCGCGTCCTGCGCCCTCCTCCTCGAACGCGGTCGCACACCCACCGAGCACCAGCACCAGCCCGAAGCACATCCCCGAGAATCGCGTCGTGGTCGCCATCACATCACCTCCGACGAGTCCTCATGGCAACGTCGAGGCCATCCGCGACGACCACGAATCCGCACGATTTTCAGGCACATTCGCGGCGATGGGGTGTACCTCCGCGGCCAGACGGATCGCGGGTGCGACCCCGCGGATCGCACCCCCTCCGCTTCACCCGCGGCGCGGGCGCTTCTCGCTCGCGCCAGGCTCGCGCGACCCGGATGCCTCCGCCAACGCCGCGACGTCGAGCTCGAGCGCGACGGCCAGCGCGCGGTCGAGCTCGAGGAGCTGGGCGCGACCTAGGGAGCCGGCGAAGCTCGTCAGCTTCGACTTGAACATCAGACAGAGGAAATCGCACCGCGCCGCCGAGCGCTTGGGGACACCGTTGTCCGGTCCCACCAGGACCTCCGTCCCGAGGCCGAGCACGCGGCCGTAGACGGGTGCGCACACGACCGTCGCGACGTCGTCGTTCGCGGCCACGAACGATCTCGACACCACCACGTAGTAGCCCGGCTTGTCGCCGCGTTCGGCCACGCGATGATGCGTGCGGTAGATCTCGCCGCGGGTCATGGCTCGGCCTGCTCC
>JADZFZ010000680.1 GCA_020854145.1 Deltaproteobacteria bacterium
AACGGTTCGGCGAGCTCCGTGACCGTGGCCTCGCCCGACGCGAGCCGCGCGAGGATTGCCCGACGCGTGGGATCCGCGAGGGCCGAGAAAGTGACGCTGAGAGAGTCGCTGCGCATCGCTGATTACCTGATGGCTATATAGCTATATGGTTATGCACGCGCAAGCGAATTCCGAGTGGCGACGGCGAAGTCGCAACACGCCCGAGCGTCAGTGAAGGGCGTGAATTCCGAGTGAGCCCGAGCCCGCGGCCCTCACCCCGACCCTCTCCCCATTCGGGGAGAGGGGGCCTGGTCCCGAATTCGTCGAGCTCGCCCCTCACCCCGACCCTCTCCCCATTCGGGGAGAGGGGGCCTGTTGCCGAACTCCGCCCGCGCCCATCGACGCGCGTCCCCTCTCCCCGCGCAGCGGGGAGAGGCAGGGTGAGGGGCCGGTCACGCCCCGCATCGCGGAATCCGAGGAATCGGCGTGGGCGCGGACTATCGAGCGGTGCGCGACCGATTGCGCCACGATCGCCTGAACCCGGTGGCGAGGGCGAGCGCGGCGAGCACGAGCGTCGCGGACACGGGTGCGGACCGCGTCGGTCCGCCGGCGGAGCAGCCGCCGTCGTCGCCGCCGCCGCCGGTCGTGCCCATGTCGACGCGCGGCGCGGCGTCCGGTGTCGGCACGGCGGCGTCGGGGCCGGGCGGCGAGCCCGAGTCGGCGGCAGGTGCTCCTGCGTCGTCGCCCGGGATGCCGGCGTCGTCGGGCGGCGGGGGCGGAGGCTCGTCGCGCGTGAGGACGAGGTCGATGCACTGGTAGTAGTTGTCGTTGCCGCCGATCGTGTACGGCCGCTTGTCGTACATGACCTGGATGACCTGGAGCGTGCAGTTGTCGCACGCGATGTCGGGCAGCGTGACGCTCACCACGTACTCGCCGCCTCGCATGTCGGGGATCATGTCGAGGAGCACGGTCGGATCGGTTCCGATCTCGAACTCGGGCGGCTCGGGATCGGTGCCCGAGTCGCAGTGTGCGATGCAGACGGGATCGCGGAAGTCGTCGTCACCGTCGGGGTCGAACGCGACGCGATAGTGGCCCGGGTGGTTGATGTACTCGTCCCACCGGATCTCGAGCGTCGAGCCCGCGGGCAGCGTCACGACGTGGGTGCTCCGGGCACCGCCGCGGACGCCGCACGGCGCGGTCTTGAGCACGTCGGGGCCGTAGCGCGAGGGTGGGTCGAGGAGCCCGAGGTGCGCGCGCGCCCCGATCGGGAAGGCGATGCCCGAGACCGGGAGAAGGAAGAGGAGGGCGACCCGTCGCATCGGTGGAGTATGGGCCACACGCGTCAGGCGTCCAAAGCCGCGGCGGATGGGCTCGGACGGCGGGCGTGCTACACACGCGACCGCCCCGGACCATGTACCGCTTTCTCTTCACGCTACGCGAGCAGCTCACGACCACGTGGCTGGTGGTCGCTTCGCTGGTGGTGCTCGCGGCGCTCCTGACGCTCGTGCTCACGCGATTCGCTTCGCTTCGTGCGCTCGGTCAGGTCGTGCGCGGCTTGCGGTCGCACGACGTGGATGCGCCGGGCCAGGTCGCACCGTGGCTCGCCGCGGCGAGCGGAGCCGCCGTCACGGGCAGCGCGGCGACCTTCGTCGCGGTGGCGTCGGCCATCACGCTCGCGGGCAGCGGCGTGCTCGTGTGGCTGTGGCTGTTCGTGCCGCTCGCCATCGCGCTCCGTCACGGAGAGGCGGTGCTCGCGCGGAGCACGGGAGCGCGCGGGCCGGCCGGCGAGCTGGCGGGATCGCTGTCGGTCAGGCTGAGGCGCGACGACGCGGCTGCCGCGCGGGTGCTGGGTTGGGTGCTCGTCGTCGCCGTCGTCCTCGCGGCGATCGCGATGGGGGGCGCCACGCAGGGCGTCGCGATCGCGGAGACCACACGCGCGATGCCGGGCGGCGGAGACATCGGTCGGTGGGTTGCGACGGCGGTCGCCGTGGGAGCGATCGTCCTGACGATCCTGCCGCGGGCTCGCGCATGGAAGATGGGCGGTCTCGTGGCGGTGATCGGGCTCGCGCTCGCGCTCGTCGCGAGCCTCGCCGCGTTCCTCGCGGATCCGATCGACGCGCTCGCCACGGTGCTGCGCGCGATGCGCGAGGCGAGCAGCGACGCCGGATACTCGGGCTCCTTCCTCGGCGCCTCGAAGGTGCAGATCCTGGCGGCGGCCGCGGCGGTGATGTTGCCCGCGCTCGCGGCCCCGACGGGGGTCACGGGCACGTTCGCGTGGGCGAGCCAGGCGCGCACCACCCGGCTGGCGGCGGCCGCGACGGCGGCCGAGGTGATCGTCCCGGTCGCGATCGCGTCGATCGCGGGGCTGGCGCTCGTCGGCACGGGCGCGTTCGGTCGCACCGTCCCCGACGAGATCGGTTGGGAGGACGTGCGGGTCCACCGCGAAGGCATCGCGTCGGTCGCGGAGCGTGACGCCTCCGAGCGTTGGTCGAGCGATCTGCTGCGCGTGCGCAACGGGAACCTGGGCGGTACGCAGGTGCTCGCGAACGAGCGCGGTCCGATCGAGTCGCCGGAGCTGTCGCTCGACGGGCGCGCGGGCGACTTCGCGATCGCGTTGCGCGACGGGCGTGCCGAGCGATTCCTCTTGCCCGGGCGTTTCGGTCTCGACGACGCGCCGCTCGACCGTGTGCTCGGCGTGCGCGTGCGCGGGACCAGCAACCCGACGGGGGCTGCGGCGTTGCGCGAGGCGACCGCCGGGATGGGCGGCGCTTGGGCTGGTTGGGCGTGGGTGCTCGCGTTCGTCGCGCTCGGCGCGGCGGGGATCGCGGGCTGGGGCCAGGCGGTCGAGCGCTCCGTGGGAGGGACGCTCCCCGTGGCCGCGCGTCACGGGCTGCGCGTCTTGCCCGCGCTCGGGGTGCTCGCGATCCACGTCGTGCCCGAGTCGCTCTTGCGCTCGGCGGGAAACGCGACCGCAGCGCTGGCCGTCGCGGTCGCCGCCGTCGGCGTGCTCGTGGGCAGTCGCGCCGTCGCGCGTGCGACGCTCGACTCACGCAGCTGATTCGAGGGCCAGGGTCCGTGGCCCACGCCCCATGGGGCATCAGCAGGACCGGAGGCGAAACGTGTACACGCTCGGAATCATCGGCGGCAGCGGCCTCTACGAGATGGACGGCCTCTCGCGCGTGGATGCGCTTCGTGTGACGACGTCGTTCGGCGATCCGTCCGACGCCATCGTCTCGGGGTGGATCGGCGACACGCGGCTCCTGTTCCTGCCGCGCCATGGCCGCGGCCACCGCATCCCGCCGCACCGGCTGAACGCGCGCGCGAACGTGATGGCGCTGAAGGAGGCGGGTGCGACGCACCTCTTGAGCCTCTCGGCCGTCGGATCGATGCGCGAGGAGATTCGCCCCGGCGACCTCGTCGTGATCGACCAGCTCATCGATCGGACGCGGTCGCGCCCGCAGACCTTCTTCGACGACGACGGCGTCGTCGCGCACGTCAGCCTCGCGGATCCGGTCGACGCCGCGCTCTCGGCGGTCGTGGCCGACGTCGCGACGGCCGTCGTCGCCGAGCGCGGCAACGGCGCGAAGGTCCACCATGGCGGCACGTACGTGTGCATCGACGGGCCGCAGTTCTCGACGCGCGCCGAGTCACGGCTGTTTCGCAGCTGGGGCATCGACGTCATCGGTATGACGGCGCTGCCGGAGGCGCGGCTCGCACGCGAAGCGGAGCTGCCGTACGCGCTCGTCGCGTTCTCGACCGACTACGACTGCTGGCACGAGAGCGAGGAGGACGTCACGGTGGAGGCCGTGCTCGCGGTGCTGGCTCGGAACGTCGAGGCGGGTAGGGAGATCGTGCGACGTGTCGCTCCGCGTCTGCCCGACCCGGCGGGATGTCCCGCGACGCGCGCGCTCGCGGGTGCCATCATGACCTCGCCCGAGCTCATCACGCCGCAGGCGCGACAGAAGCTCGGCGTCTTGCTCGCCAAGCACGGAGCAGTCTCCAGCCCGAAGGCGTGAAACTCTGTTGTCATGCGGGCGCTGTCGGCGACTCCGACCGGGAACCCGCGCGAAGGAAGGCACATGACGGTTCTCATCGTCGGCTCGGTGGCGTTCGACGACCTCGATGGTCCTCACGGCAAGCGGACGGACGTGCTCGGTGGCTCGGCCACGTACGCGTCGGTCGCGGCCTCGTTCTTCTCGCGCGTCGCGCTCGTGGCGGTGGTCGGAGAGGACTTCCCCGAGAGCGCGATGTCGATGCTCGCCGGCAAGGGTGTGGACCTCGTGGGCCTCGAGCGTGTGCCCGGTCGGACCTTCCGTTGGTCGGGTCGCTACAGCGACGACCTGGCGTCGCGCACGACGCTCGACACGCAGCTCAACGTGTTCGAGTCGTTCCGTCCCGCGCTCTCGGACTCGCACCGCGCGACGCCGTACGTGATGCTCGGCAACATCCACCCGACGTTGCAGCGCGACGTCGTCTCGCAGTGCGAGGGGCGGCGGTTCGTCATCGCCGACACGATGAACTTCTGGATCGAAGGGCAGAACGCCGCGCTCCGCGAGACGCTGCGCCACATCGACGCGCTCGTGATCAACGAGGAAGAGGCGCGCATGCTCTCGGGCGCGCACAACATCGTCCGCGCCGCCGAGGCCATCCGCGCGATGGGCCCGCGCATCGTCGCGATCAAGCGCGGCGAGTACGGCGCCATCGTCTTCGAGCCCGACGGCGTCTTCGTCGCGCCCGCGTACCCGGTGCGCGACGTGGTCGACCCGACGGGTGCGGGCGACACGTTCGCCGGCGGGTTCCTCGGATACCTCGCGCACGCATCGGAGGTCACGCCGGCCACGTTGCGCCACGCGGTCGTCGTCGGGACGACGCTCGCGTCGTTCTGCGTGGAGGACTTCGGGCTCGATCGCCTCGTACGCGTCACGCGCTCCGAGATCGCCGCGCGATACCGGGAGCTCGCCCGAATCGTCCACTTCGCGACCGAGGACGAGGTCGCGCGCTTCGCGTGATCGATTCAGGTCGCGGGTGCGGCGGGCGCGTCCTTCGCGCGGATCCAGATGGCGATCAGCATCGAGACGAACAGGCCCGTCACGAGGGTGCCGATCATGCCTTGCGTGGCCTGCATGACGCTCGTCTGCATCTGTGCCGCTTGCGCGACCATCACGCGGATCTGCTCCTCGGCCATGCCCTGATCCCGGAGCACCTGCTCGTGCAGCGCGCGTAGCTCGTCGAAGTACCGGGGGAACGCGAGCGTCGTGAAGACCATCGAGCTCGCGAACACGAGCGCGCTGCCGACGGCCGACGTGAGGAAACCGGCGAGCACCTGACCGCCCCAGCCGCGTCCGTCGCGCTTGGTGCGGATCAGCGTCCAGATCAGAACCGCGACCTGGATGGGCAGCACCAGCCAGAACAGATGCAGCAGGCTCGGGTGCTTGTACCAACCCGTGAAGCCCATCACGAAGGTCCAAGCCGCCACCGCGACGCCGAGCACCAGCCCCCCCTGCAGGATCTTCATGCGCCGGACCATACCCGACACGGCGCAGACCGATCCCCTCACCCTGCCTTTGCCCGCGTCGCGGGGAGAGGGACGGGCGTCCGTGGGCCGAGCGCGCGCGCGGGACGAGACTCCTTCTCCGCTTCGGGATGAGCGTCTCGCCGAAATCGGCGACTCGTCGCGCGCGCCGCGTGTGAGACGCCGAGGTCGTAGGCGCAACCCGAGCGCAGGCGACGCTGCGAATTGCCCTTTGTTGGAAGTCGGTCTACACCACCCGAGCTTTACGCGGGTCTGCGTGCGCCCGCCGCGTCCTCTCGAAGGGGGCGGTGGCCGCGTGCGCGATGGCGTCGTCTCGTCAGGGAAGCCGAGCGGCGCGAATGGGAAGACGGAGGAGATTGGGCATGAAGAAGCATGGATGGCTTTTCGTCGCCGTGGTGTGCGCGGC
>JADZFZ010000681.1 GCA_020854145.1 Deltaproteobacteria bacterium
CGGTGGTGGGTGCGGGGAGGCGGCGCAGTCCTGCGTCTATGGCCTCGTCGCGGTCTTCCTCGACGCGAGCACCGCAGCAATCTCCACGAGCATCCTGCTCTTGATGCGGTAGACGACGAGGTGGCCGGTCTTGGCCATCACGCGCACACGGGCGGTCTTGTACTTCTTGAGCTGACCGCGCGGCGCGGCTTCGGGGAACTGCTTGATGAGAGCCACGGTTTTCGCGAGCTCGTGCTCGAACGCGTCCGGGTTCTGGGAGTGGTGCTCGATCCACCAGATCGCACAGTCGATGGCGTCCTGAGCGCCGGCCGGAGCGTAAACAACCTCGACCGTCATCTGCCGAGCGCTTTGATCTTCTTCATCAGGTCCGCTTCGGTCACAAACTCGCCTCGGTCGAGCTGCGCGAAGCCCTCGGCGACGGCCGCGTCCTGTTCGTCGTCGAGAATGATCTCGGCGGTCGATATCGAGGCCAGGAGATCGGTCACCGCCTGCTCCGCGGTGCCACCGGTCCTCGTCGCGAGCTCTCGGAGCCGCTCGAAGAGCGCCTCATCGACCTGGATGTTCATCGTCACCATACCCAAGAGCATATCGTCCTCCCCGCATTCTGTCGTCGACGAGAGCGCCGCCGCCCCCTCCCCAGTTCTCCACGCCGAGGGCTTGGTCGCCTGGTGCGAGAATGCCCGCACAGCCGCAAGGCCCTCCGCGCGCTGCGCGCGCTCCGGGACGCCGCAGCCGGCGTCGGCCAGGCGGGCCATTCGCGGGGTGGCGCCCCCGGCCGGGCAGGCCTGCTGCCTGACGCGTCGCGCCGCGCTTGATCGTGGCCTGAGCTACTCCGCCGCCGCGCTCTCCACCTCGAACAGCTCGAGGTCCGGCACGTCGGTGAGGTCATAGAACGGGTCGCACAGGAGCAGCGGTGGCTCGGGCCGCGTCTCGTCGGTGAGCAGCGCCTCGATCTCCTCCGGCGCCGTGTCGTCCACCAGCGGGGCCGCAGGCACCTTGCTCTCGTCGAACACGTCGATCACCCGGCAGCGGCCCTCCTCGGGCGCGCAGTCGAGGTCGCTCGTGCACGGCGTCGCGCACAGCTCGGTCAGGCGGTCGCGTTGCCAGAACTGCGTGCCCTCGGGGCAGCCGAAGTTGGTGGCGATGAGCTCGTCGTCGGCCGAGAGCGCGGGGGTATGGTTGCGGGCTCGCGTGGACTTCCAGCGCTCGGCCGCGGCGTTGTTGGCGGCGAGGTGGGCTTGGTAGGCGGCGTGGAGGGATTCTCCGCGGTCGGGGGACGACTCGCGGGCGCCAGGATCGCCACCGCTCGCTGAACGTGCTTGGAGAGCTGCGACTGCGAGCAACCCGCCGATCGTGACTACCGAAAATGCTGGCCACTTACCCTTCACACGTCCTCCTCGCGCTTTCTGGCAATCGCGTGATCGCTCCGACCTGCCGCTACTCTCGAACTTCTCGTGACACGGCCTCCAGCACCGGGCACATCTCGGAACTCGACCCTGCGGGGCATGGCCGTGCGCGCACGTACAGCGTCACTGACACAGGCACGTCGTTGACAATCACTGTGTTCCCGTCGGGCATCAGCCAGCCGCCTTCGATACGGGGTACGTTCGCTAGCAACGCAGACTTCACCAGTCGACCCGCCACGGCAGCCTCTCTGGTGTCGAAGAGGCGGACGCCGTCGGCGGATGCCGCCGCAAAACCGACTACTGCTACACATGCAGCTCCAGGTTTCACATCATGGACGGACGGGACCGTCGGGCAGTCGTGCGACGGGGGTGCCGAGCACGCCACGAGCATCAGGAGCACAGTGCTATGGCGCAACAAGATCTGCCTCCGAGAACACGCCGGTCTGTGCGAGGAAGCGCCAAGCCATCGGGTCGAAGGCACGCAGACTCAAATACGTGAACTGGCCGAAGTACTTGGTGACCAGGCCCGATGGGCCGCCGACGTACCCAGGGACAGTGCGCGGAATCGATTGATCTCGATCAGGAGGACTGGGGACGTCATCATAGGGGTGGGAGTGGAGCGTCGCGACGACCTCATCTCTTCCGCAAAGCGATCGAGCTGACCAAACGTCGGTGGCAACAACGCCGTCCGCGGCTCGTCGGAACTTCGTGGCGTAGTACTCGCCATCGCACTTCTTGCAGACAACACCACCGTACTCTCTGAAGAACTGGTCGTACGCGACGTCGCCGTTTGGCCGGACATTGCGCATCCAGTAGGTCGAGTCCAGGGTGAGGCCCACCGCGTAGCTCAAGGCATCGGTCGCGGCCTGATCGGGCGTGTGGAATAGGTCGCCCGGAAACTGGCCGTCCGGATCGACATACTTGAACGGCCGTCCCGCCGCATACGCATAAGCTTGAGGGCCATGGAAAACCGCAGCCGCATCGAAGTGCAACGGCTCCGGCGTGGTGTACCGCCCGATCTCGGGCACATACGCCCGCCACCCATTCAACGTCACCCCGTTCCCCGTCCCCCGCTGCCCGGGCAGTCCCCACCCATACTCCGGCATCGGGCTC
>JADZFZ010000682.1 GCA_020854145.1 Deltaproteobacteria bacterium
CAGCCCATGGACTTCGAGATGGTGGACGGCGGCGAGCGGATCGCGCTCACCCTCGATTGCGTCCGCAACCCGTGACGCTTCAGCACGTCCTCGACACGTGATCCACGAGCCGGCTCCACGACGCGCCCGCGTCGGTGCGTCACGCTGACACGGCCCACAACTCGGTTGTCATGGCTGCCTGCATCCAAGGCGGTCGGCGACGCGCGCAGTCCCAACGGTACGGAGCGTGCTCCGCACCGGTCATGCGCTCGGGAGCACGTCGCTCGGCTCTCGTGGGGCTCGCGCTGTCGGTGCCTGGGTGGTCGGCGGCTTGTGGCCCCGACGTCCTGCTTCGCTGCGAGCCGGGAGAGCGCGCGCAGTGCGTGTGTGCGAGCGGAGCGCGCGGCACCGCCACCTGCTCGGAGCGCGGCACGCGCGACGCCTGCGAGTGCGCCGCTCGGATGGCGGATGCCGCGACCCCCGCGCCGCGACCGCCACCACCGAGGCCTGCGCCGATCGTCGACGCCGCGCCGCGTGATCGTCCGGTACGCGAGGCGGGCGCGCCGCGAATGGACGCCGGCCCCACGCCGCGACCGCCGCGCGCCCCGCGCGACGCAGGGTCGCTCCCCATGTGGGACGGAGGCGCGGTGGAGGCGCCTCCATCGCTCCTGTTGGTGGTCGACACCTCGACCTCGATGGCCGCCGAGTCGGGCGACGGGACGAACCGGTGTGGCTACGACCGCACACGCGCCAACGACGTGAAATGCGCCTTGCGCACGATCTTCGACACGGGCGTCCCGATCGGGCTCGGGCTCGCTCGATTCCACGTGACCGCCTGCGAATCCACCGAACGGGCTACCGGCTGCACCACCGCGTCTCACTCGGGCGGCCGCGCGCACGGCGAGTACGCCTCGTGCGTTGCGCCCTGCGCGACGGGGGGCGTGTGTGACGACTCGTGCTGGCCCGACCTCGCGACGGACGCAGCGGGGGCGCCTCCGAGCCCGGCGCACCTGTTCGACGCCGCGGACGTCGTCGTGCCCATCGCGCTCGAGAACGAGGACGCGATCGCGCGCTGGACCGACACGACGTGCGCGTTCCCCGACGACCCGGAGCTCGACGTGTCGAGCTGGACGCCGCTCGCGGGCTCGCTCGGCACTGCGCTCCGCTACTACGACGGGCGCCTCGCGGCGCGGGACGCCACCCTGCCCTCGCCGATCCGCGACGACCCGTACCGCGCATGTCGTCGCTACGCGGTCGTGCTGCTGTCCGATGGCGGCGAGACCTGCGGCGGCGACCCGGCTGCGCGCGCTCGTGATCTGCTCGCCACGAGCGTCGATGGGATCGCGTACGTCGTGCGCACGTACGTGGTCGCCGTCGGTCTGGCGGCCGACACGCGCCAGAGGTCCGCCCTCGACGCCATCGCGGGCGCGGGCGACACCTTGGCTGCGCTGCCGGCGGCCACGGAGGACGACGTCATCCGCGCGCTCTACGACATCTTCGCGAGAGAGGTGTCGCAGTCCTGCCGGTGATCCCGGCCCTCACTCGGCGGGCTCGGGCTCGCCGACGTCTTCGTGCCCCTTGCCGAACAGCCCTGCGAGCCGGCGGAACGGCCACGAGACGATCCGCTTCGCGAGCCTCACCGCGCGCGAGTGCGACAGGTCGTCGAACCACGAGTAGACGACCGGCGTCGCGATGAGCGTCAGCAGGAGCGACAACGTCTGACCGCCGATGATCACCGAGCCCATCGCGCGGTTCGTCCCGGCGCCGGCGCCCGACGAGAGCACGAGCGGCACCATGCCGGCCACGAACGCGATGGTGGTCATCAGGATCGGTCGCAGTCGATCGCGGTTGCCGACCATCACCGCGTCGGCGCGCGAGAGCCCCTTCCGCCGCAGCGCGCGGATGTGGTCGACCTGCAGGATGGAGTTCTTCTTCACGACGCCGAAGAGCACCAGGATCCCGAGCGTCGAGAAGATGTTCAGGGACTGCCCGAGCACGACGAGCGACAGCAACGCGAACGGCACGGTCAGCGGCAGCGACACGAGGATGGTGACCGGGTGGATCCAGCTCTCGAATTGCGCCGCGAGCACGAGGTACATGAAGGCGAACGACAGGAAGAAGGCGAGCGCGAAGGACTTGGCGGCATTGCCGAGCTCTTTCGACCGTCCGACCAGGTCGGCCTGGTAACCGGGCGCCATCCGCAACGACTCGCGGGCCTCGTGGAACTTCGCGATGACGGCCGCCTCGGAGGTGCCGGGCAAGACGTTCGCGTAGATGGTGACCTGCCGCTCGCGCGCCATCCGTTGGATCGAGGACGGGCCGGTCGATTCGCGAATCGAGACGACGTCGCCCAATCGGACGCTCCGCCCCGTCATCCCCGCAGGGACGGTGACCCGTGCGATCGTCTCGGGATCCAGACGTGCGGCTTCGGTCGCGCGCAGCTGGATCTCGTATTGCTCGCCGCGTTCCTCGTACGTGCCGACTCGCGCGCCGCCGACCAGCATGCGCAACGCGTTGGCGACGTCGGCCACGGAGACGTCGAGGTCCGCCGCGCGCGCACGATCGACGGTCACGACGTACTCGGGCTTGCCGACGACGAGCGTCGTGTCCGCGTCCACGACGCCGGGAATCGTCCGGACCTTCGCCAGCAGACGCTGCGAATAGTCGGACAATCGATCGAGCTCGGGGCCCCTGAGCACGTATTGGATGGTCGCCGAGTCCGCTCCGCCGCCGCCGAACACGTTCACCGGCGAGACGATGGTGCGCAGGCCGTAGCGCTCGAATCGCGGCAAGACGTCCGTGCGCACCTTCGCGACGAGCTGCTGCTGGTCGAGCTGCCGTTGGTCGGGTGGAACGAGCGCCACGAAGATGCTGGCCTGATTGGGCCCACGACCGCTCGAGTCTCCCGGAGCGCTGCCGACGGTGCTCACCGTGTAGCCGACTCCCGGCAGGCCACGGGTCGCCCGTGCGATGCGCTCGGCGAGGATTCTCGTCTCCCCGAGGCTCGTGCCTTCGGGCGCGCGCACCGTGATCTCGAACCGCGACTCGTCGTCGAGCGGAAGGAAGTTCTTCTGCACGGCCGCGCCGAGAGGGACCACCCCGGCGAGCGACGCGACGATCGCGACGGCGACGATCCACCGATGCCGCATCGAGAAGGCGAGCATCTTCCCGTAGGCGCGCTCGATGAGGCCGTAGATGCCTCGCGAGGCGTGGTGCGCGCCGCCGAGCGCCGGCGGGGTGCGCGTCCCTCGCATCCACTCCAGGTACTCGGCGCGCTCCTCCGCGCGAGGACCGGGCGCCGGATCCACGTGCTCGAGCGGATCGTCGTGCACGTGCGGGGGTTGGACGTCGTGGGAGCCGCCGGCGCCCTTCGCGTCGTCGAGCGCGTTGCGTCTCGGGGCCTTCGGCCCGCGCAGCCAACGCGCCGCGAGCATCGGCGTCAGCGTGAAGGACACGAGCAGCGACACGGCGATCGCGAAGCTCATCGTGTAGCCGAAGCTCGCCATGAATCGGCCGACGATCCCACCCATGAAGGCCACCGGGAGAAAGACGGCGATGAGCGACAACGTGGTCGCGAGAACGGCGAGCCCGATCTCCTTCGTCGCTTCGACGGCGGCCTGGCGCGTCGGCAGACGCTTCTCCTCGATGAACCGGAAGATGTTCTCGAGCACCACGATGGCGTCGTCGATGACGATGCCGACCGCGAGCGTCAGCGCGAGCAGCGTGATCGTGTTGAGCGTCAGGCCCATCGCCTGGATGAGCCCGAAGGTCGCGATGATCGAGGTCGGGATGGCGAGCGCGCTGATGACGGTCGCGCGACCGTTCCACAGGAAGACGAGCACGACGAGCGCGGCGAGCAGACCTCCGAGCACCAGGTGCTCGACGACGGCATGGATCGCGTTGCGAATGAACTCGCTCTCGTCGCGCACGATGCGCAATCGGTAGGCGCCCGGCAGCTCGGCCTGGAGCTCGTCGACCCGCTCGCGGAGCGCGTCGATGACGGCCACGGTGTTGGTGCCCGATTGCTTCCGAATCGCGAGGATCACGACGTCCTGGCCGTTCAGGCTCGCCGACGACGAGGCGTCGGCCTCGGCATCGACGACCTCGCCGACGTCGCGCACGCGGATCACGTTTCCGGCGCGACGCGCCACGGCGATCTCCGCGAGGGAGGCGACGTCGGGAGCGCGGCCGCGCACGCGAAGGCCCACGGTGCGACGGCCTTCGTTCACCTGACCGCCGGGGACGTCGACGTTCTGCGTCCCGAGCGCGCGCTGCACGTCGGAGACGGTGAGCCCGTAGCGCTCGAGCCGAACCGGGTCGACGTGCACGTCGATGCGCCGCTCGCGGCCGCCGAGCACGGTGACGCCACCGACGCCGTCGAGCGACTCGAGCCGGCGTCGCACCTTGCGGCTCGCGAACTCGGTCGTCTCCCGCGCGGAGCGCGTCGATTCGAGCGCCACCAACATGACGGGAGCCGCGTCGGGGTCCATCCGCTCGACGCGCGGCTGCTCGATGTCGGGAGGGAGCTGCGGGATCGCGCGATTGACGCGATCCCGGACCTCTTGCGCGGCCTCGGCCGTGTCCTTGCCGAGGTCGAACCGCGCCATCACCACGGACAGCCCCTCGAACGAGCTCGACCGCAGCTCCTCGAGCCCGCTGATGGAGTTGAGCTGCTCCTCGAGACGGTCGGAGACTTCGCGCTCGACCTGCTCCGGCGATGCGCCCGGCAGCACGGTCGTGACCACGACCATCGGGAAGTCCACGTCGGGGAAACGATCGACGCCGAGCCCGGTGATGCTCACGCCGCCCACGACGACCAGGGCCAGCACGAGCACCCACGTGAAGACGGGTCGACGAACGCAGACGCGTGCGAGCCATTGCATGGATACCTCCCGGTGGAGCGGGCTCTACCTACCGGACCTGGACGACCTGACCGTCGGAGAGACGGTCGACGCGCTCGGTCGCGACTCGTTCGCCGGCGGCGAGACCTTCGCCCACGATCACCAGGTCACCCGCGCGATCGACGATGCGGATCACCCGTTCCTCGACACGGCTGCCACGGACGACGAACGCCCGATGGGAACCGGCTTCGCTCAGCACCGCACGCGCCGGGATCGCGACCGCGGCGCGCGTCGTACCGAGGTCGAGGCGCGCGGTCGCGAAGAGGCCGGGGCGAAGCGAGCGATCGGCGTTCGGGATCGTCGCCTCGACGGTCAGCGTGCGCGTATCGGCACGCACGGCGGCGCTGATGTAGCGGACGGTGCCCTCGAAGACGCGATCGGGAAACGCGTCCACGCGGACCGAGACGCTCTGGCCGACGCGCACCGCACCGATGCGCTCTTGAGGAACCTGGATCTCCAGGCGCAGCGGGTCGGTCCGCACGAGCGTGACGACGCGCATCTGCGGCGCGACGAACTCGCCGACGTCCACGTGCCGGTCGGCGATCTCGCCCGCGAACGGGGCACGCACCACGGAGTCGCGCACGGCGTTGTTGGCCTGACGGAGCGCCACCTGCGCGCTCGACAGGGCGGCGACGGCTCCGCGTGCGCCCTGCATCGCCGCATTGAGCTGCTCGCGAGCGGCCGTGGCCCCGGCACGAGCGCGATCGAGATCGGCCTGGCTCGCCGCGCCGGACGCGAAGAGCTGCTCGGCGCGGCGCAACGTCTCGTCGGCCAGATCGCGCTGCGCGGCCGCGGCGCGCACGTCGGCGGTGTCGCCCTCGCGCGCGCGGTGCACGTCGGTCCCGAGGCGCGCCTGGGCCTGCGCCAGCGCGGCGCGTGCGGCGGCCTGCTGCAGGCGGTAGTCGGTGTCTCGCAGGCGTACGAGCGGTGCGCCCTCGGCGACGACGGCGCCGCGCTCGACGAGCACCGCTACGACGCGACCCGGCACGATCCCGGTGACCTCCGACTGCTGATCGGCGACGAGCGTGCCGTTGAGGGTCAGCGCTGCCGGCAACGTGCGCGCGACCGCCTGGGCCGTGCCCACACGGGGAGCGCTGGCGGCGTCGGCGTTCGCCGGTCGATCGACGCCGGCTGCCGTCTGGCTTCCGCATGCGGGTGCGGACGCGCCGAGCGCCACCGCCAACGCGGCGATGCGAACCGTACGCGCACCACGAGCTCGTAGCTGGATGGGCATCATGCGCTCTCCCTTCGCGACCGCCGCGGCTTCGGAGCCGTAGACGTGCGACCTCGCCGACCATTACGCGCATCGCTCGGCTCGGGCGGAGCGACGCCGACCTTCTTCCCGACCACGGAGAGGGATCGAGCCGCGGACCGGGTCGGACCGAGCAGCCTCAACACCAGCTCGACGCTGGGCGTGCGCCGCGGGACCGGAACGTCGATGAGCATCCCGATGGCGATGCCGTGGATCATCGCGAACAGAGCCGTCGCGAGCGCGTCGGGATCCCCTTCCGGATCGATCAGGCCCTGCTCGCGCGATGCGACGATCAGGCTGCGGACCGAGAAATAGAGGTGCTTCGCGTGATCGTCGAAGAACGCGCACGCGCCCTTGCTGCACTCGTCCTGCACCATCACCTGCAGCACGAGCAGCAGGCGCTCGGGGCTCTCCTCGACGCGCGCGATGACGCCGCGGACGAAGGCGGCGAGCCGCTCGAAGGGGCTCGCTTCCATGGCCACGCACTCGTCGAGCGCCGAGCGCGAGCCGTGAAGGATGTCGCGGATCACCTCGACGTAGATGGCTTCCTTGCTCTCGAAGTAGTGATAGACGAGCCCGTGGCTCAGGCCGGCCGCGTGGGCGATGTCCGCGATCTTCGTCGACGCCAGGCCGCGACGCGCGAACACGCGGGTCGCGGCCGCCAGGATGGCTTCGCGGCGCTCGTCTTTGATCCGCTGGTTGTCCTCGGAGGATCGGGGCATCGGGCCTCGTTGATTGACTGGCCAGTCAATCCTAGGCCGGACGCCGAATTGGTCAAGCCGCGGACACGAAGCTCTCCGTGGGTCCGGCCGGCTCCACCGACCAGTCCGCGGGCGCAGCCATCTCGCGAGCCGGTGCTGGATCGGCTCGTGGCTCCGCGCGGCGTCTGCATGCGTTCCGCGCTAAGAGGCCGCCTTCTTCGAGGTGACCATGCGCCGGCTTCTTCGTGCGACTCCCGCCCTGCTCCTTTCGCTCGCGCTCGCCGCTTGCGGCGACGACGACGGCCCCGCGTCCATGCCCGACGCGGGCGTGCCCGACGCGCCGACGCCGCCTCCGCCGCCGGACGACTCGGGGACCGGCGACGATGGGACGACCGACGACGGCGGAGCGCTGCCTCCGGAGGGGTGCGTCTCGTTGCGCGGCGCGGGCGCGTTGCTCTCGGGCTTCGCGCGACAGACGGGCGCGGCGAGCGTCGTGTCGATGATCCCCGACGTGGCGGCCGACGCGGTCGCGCTCGCGCCGGTGCAGGCGTTCGGAGCCCTCGAGGAGTCGACGCCGTTGCCCCACGGCGCGCACGACAGCGCGGGCTGGTACCACGACGGCTGGCTCTACACGCTCGGCGGTCAGGACGACGGGCCCGTCAACCTCGACACGCTCTGGGCCGCACCGCTCGACGCGACGGGTACGCTCGGCGCGTGGCAGGCGGGCACCGCGTTCCCGATCCTCATCCTCGACCATTCGGTGCGCATGCACGGCGGTCGCGCGTACCTGACGGGCGGCGGGCAGTGCAACGCGTCGGGCATCTGCCGTCAGCAGACCGCGTCCTACGTCGCGGACCCGCGCGACGGCGACGTCGGCGCGTGGCTCGCGCAGACCGAGAACCCGCACCGACGCATGGGCCACGACGCCGTGATCGCCGCGGGATTCCTCTACACGATCGGCGGCGACGACGGCGACGTGTCGACGGACGACGTGTCGTTCGCGCCCATCCTGCCCGACGGCTCGCTCGGCCCGTGGCGCATGACGACCCCGACGCCCGAAGGTGGCCTGCAGTTCCTCGCCGCCGCCGCCACGTCGCGGCACGTCTACATCGTCGGCGGATGCCGGCGGAAGGACTGCTTCCGCACGACGAACATCGAGGACCGCGTGTTCGTCGCCGACGTCGCCGCCGACGGCGCGCTCGGCGAGTGGCGCGTCGCCGCGATGTTGCCCGTGCGCACGTTCGATCCCGCAGTGATGGTGCACGGCGGCCGCCTCGTCGTGAGCGGAGGACGGCCCGGCGGCTTCGGGCGGTGCGGAGACTTCGGCGGCGACGAGTCCGACGAGGTCTGGTTCGCCGACGTCATGCCCGACGGGTCGCTCGGCCCGTGGACCGGAGGCGCCGCCGAAGGCTCGGTGATGCCCCGACCGCGCAGCGATCACAACATCCTGGTCGTCTGGCACGAGCCCTTCGACGCCACCGGCGACGTGTGGATGTGGGGCGGGCGCACCTCGTGCGTCGAGGGAGAAGACCGTTCGTGGGATCTCGAGTACCCGCCGAGCGTCTGGCGGGCGCCGCTCGTGAACGCGAG
>JADZFZ010000683.1 GCA_020854145.1 Deltaproteobacteria bacterium
ATCCACCTGCGCCGGAGCCGCCCGACCGCGCAGGGGACGCCAGCCCTCGTCTGCCCGAACGGACGCAGGGTCGGAGTGAGCGACGCACGCCCGGCGAATCGCGCGTCACGAGCCGGATCTCGATCGCCGACGTGCTCACGCGCAAATGGGTCCGCCGCTCGATCGTGCTCGACGACGTGCCCGAGGGTGAACGTCCACGCGCCCTCGCCCTCGCGATGGCGGAGCTTCTGCGCGCGAGCTGGGCCGAGCTCGCGTTCGCCGACGATCCGGAGGCCCCTCCGGCACTGGTGCGCTCGCTCGACGAAAGGCTCGCACGGGTCTCCCGTCACGCGCGCTCCGATCGAGCAGTCACGATTCGAGCTCTGGCGATTGGCCGCTTCTTTCCGGCAAGCCCATTGTTCGTCGCGGGAGGGCGATTGGGAGTCGCCTTCTCGCTCGGCGCATGGTCGATCCACGGAGGCGCAATCGTCGCTGGCGGCTCGCGCGGCACCTCGATCGGCGAAGTGTTCGCGACGGCGGCGACCGGTTATCTCGGAGGCGGACTGCGATGGACGGAGGGTCGGTGGGCGCGTGTCACGGCGTCCATCCGCGGAGAGCTGGGCGGGGTCGCGGCCAGCGGACAGGGCCGCAGCGACGACGTGCAGTCGCGAGACACCGGTGGGCTCCTCGCGCTGAGCGCTGCCGAGATGTCCTTCGAGCTGCGCCTCGCGCGTGCGTGGTCCATCGCGCTCGACGTGGAGTCCGGCGTCGTGCTCGCGGGGATCTCGCTGCTCGCCGATGGACGAGAAGCTGCCAGCTTGTCGGGCGCCTTCCTCGGCGTCTCGATTGGGATCGTCGTCGCTCCATGAGATCGAGCGGAGCGCGGTGACGCGGCTCGGCTACCAGCGCGCGGCCGCGAGCAGATCGAGCATCGCGTGCGTGACCGCGTCCGGCGCCTCGATGGCGGCGAGGTGACCGGCGCCAGGGATCTTCACGAGCTTCGAGCCGAGGATTGCCGCGTGGATTCGCTCGGACTCCGCCGGCAACGTCGCCGTGTCCTCCTCGCCGACCAGCACCAGCGTCGGAACGCGGATGCGCGACAGCTCGCCCAGCACGTCGTCTCGAGAGAAGACGGCGCGCATCGCGCGCAGAGCGCCCTTGCGCTCGAGCCGCGACAGCGAATCGCCGAGCTGATCCGCCAGCGTAGGGTTGGTCCGTCGGGTCGTGGCGCCGAGCAGCTCGGGGACCGCCAGGCGATCGATCATCTCGCGCACGGGGCCGAGCGGGCGGAGCAACGTCTCGGCGAGCACCGTGTACTTGATGCGGTTCCACGCGGGCTCTTTGCGCGCGCTGGTGTCGAGGAGCCCGAGGGCCACGATTCGTTCGGGATGGCGGAGCGCCAGGCGCATCCCGACCATCCCTCCCCACGAGAGACCGAACCACGCCACGCGCCGCTCGCCGACGGCGTCGAGCACCTCCGCGGCCGCGGCGACGCAATCGTCCATCGTGTAATCGGCTCTGGGCACGAGGCTCCGCGCATGGCCCGGCGGATCGATGGAGATCACGCGGTGAGTGTCCGAGAGCGCCTGAATCTGCGCGTGCCACATGCGGCCATTGGTGAAGAGCGACGGCCACAACGCCACGGCTGGTCCGCTGCCCTGATCTTCGATGAAGATTCGCCCGACGCGCGTGTCCACGAGCATGACGCTGCGGAGAGTACGTCAATCGCGGGACTCCTGCCGAGGCGCTGGTCAATCGGGGACGACGACCAAGAGGTACTCGCCGCCGAGCTCCGTGCCGCCCGCGTTGACGAAGGTGTCGACGACGAGGTGGTGCGTGCCTGCGGCGAGATCCGCCACCACGACGCGGTGGTCGCGGGCCACGCAGCTCCCGCCTTCGATGCTCGCACCCAGCAGGTGGATGTCGACATCCACGTCGCCGCGGTCGAAGAGCATCGCGCGAACGCGCGTCGGCGCATCGAGCACGAGAGAGTAGACGAGCTCGGGACCCGACTCGTCCTGCGCGGCGGAGCAGCCCGGGTAATCGTCGATCGAGTCTTCGCTGGATTCGCGCGTGTCTGCGGAGTGCACGAAAGGCACGAACGGGATGGCGAATGGGCTGCTCGCCGTGCCGTCGCCCTCGAGCCGCGGCGCGTCGCCGTCGGGTGGGGCGCCGCCTTCGAGCAGCACCGTCCGGAGCGTGTGCAGCGTCTGGATGGAGAGGAGGTTTCGGACGTTGTAGCCGTGCTGCAGGCCGTCCGCGTCGAAGACGCATGCGCCTCCTGAGTAGGCGCTGGCGTGCAACCGATCGGGCCCGAGGCCGTGGCGCGGCAGCGGGAGGAGCTCTCGGTGGTAGTCGACGAACGGGATCTGTCGCGCCTGTGTGACCGCCCGGACGACTGCGTTGTAGCGAGGCACCCACAGGTCGGCTTCCGCGTCATCGTCGCGCGGCATGACCGAGTAGAGCACGGGCACGATGCCGAGCCCGACGAGACGATCGACGAGATCGAGCATGTTCTCGGCGTATCGGTCGATGTCGCGGCTCTGGATGTCGTTGGTGCCGTACATGACGAGGGCGAACCGAGGACGAATCGCCGCAATCTCCTGCTCGAGCGGGGAAGGGTCGCCCTCGAGCGCCGCCCACGCGCTCCAGCCGACGGTCGCCGCAACGCTCTCTCGGCGATACGGGTCGGTGCCCGCAGCATCTCCGGCGAGGAAATGCTCGACGGTCGGACGCAGCGCGTCGCGGCCCGCGAGCTCGACGGATGAGCCTGCGAAGCAGCGCATGAACGAAGAGCTCACGGTGCTCGAGGCGCCCACTTTGGCGAAGACGTCTTCCTGGAGGTCCGGCGCCGCCCGCGCCGCGATTGCGCGCAGCTGCGTGGCGACGTCGTCGGTGATCGGAGACAGCGTGCGATCGGGAGGGTAGAGCGCCGGACCGATCGCAGGCGGAGGCGGCGGCGGCGTGGAGCCGTCGCGAAGACCGGTGTCGCTCGAGGCGTCTGTCACGGTCCCCGTGTCGGGAGGCGCCGCGGAGTCCGGCAGAGCACCGCCGTCGTCGAGGATGGGTGGTGCGGTGTCGAAGGTGGCTGCATCTCCGCTCGGCGGGTTCCGCGCAGGGTCGTCGTCGCCGCATGCGAGCAACAGGGAAGCCGAGGCCGCGAGACAGGAAAAGAGAGAAAACGCACGATAATGGATCATCGATGGGCTACTCGAGGAGATTGTCTGGTACCGGCATGCCTCGCCGGTGCTCGTCCACGTCTACGCCGGTGCTGCCATCGGGGGTCGAGGTCGGCCAGGGTGGGAATCTGGGAGCGGCGCCGGCGCTGGCGTCCATCGGCGGCCCGGCGTCGAGACTCCGTACGGAACCATCGGGGGTGCCCGCGTCCTCGTTGGCCTCGGAGGGTGTGTCCGGTCGAACCGTGCGGACGGGGGCGCGGGTGACGGCCGAGTAACAAGCCAGGAAGGTCCCTGCTCCGACGCCGAGCACGAGCGCGGAAGCGGCTTTCACGCGTCTCCAGAATCGCCTCTTTCGCACGAGCGCGTCGGCGTCGCTCGAGCTTCGCTCCTCGACCGGAGGGACCGGGCGGGCGTGCGGCTCGTCCTCATCGCGCATCGTGGGCCCTCGGCAGCGATCGCGCGCCCCGACCTTGCTCGGGGCGCGTGGTGGGGTCGTCCGGGACGACGGCGGTCCCGATGGTCTCGCGCGCGGCTCGGCGGCGAGAACGCGACAGTCGGGTGACGGGGACTGCGGCCGTGCCGGGGACCACGGGCAGCGACTCGAGCGGAGGCGCCGGCGGGAAGACTGGGTCCTTGCCGCGATAGATGCCGAACACCGCCGAGATGCCCTCGACGAGCTGCGACCAATCGGGGCGTCGCGGCATGATGTCGGTCATGTGCTGTACGAGGTACCACGACCGGAAGAGCGCATAGAACCAGTCGTTCTCGGGTAGATCGAGCGCTCGGAGGGTGACGGGGTAGAGCGCCGGCAGAGCGACGGTGAGGGCGAACAGCTTGTGCAGGCTCTCGATGCGACGCTTCTCGGCAACGGACGAGAAGCGCAGCGCGGAGGTCGTGTAGTAGCTCGGCTGGATCTTGTCGATGTCCCCATCCCAGTAGCCGTGCTCGAGCGCGTAGGCGGCAATCCCGGTTCCCGGATAGGGCGTGCACAACGTGGCAGCCGCGTAATCGACATCGAGCTCGATGTTCAGCCGGAGCGTGCGGAGATCGTGCTCGAGGGTCGCGCCCGGGATTCCGAGGATGTTGTCGGCGAACACCGCGATGCCGGCCTTCTTGAGCATCCGGATCCCGCGTACGAGCCGACTCATGTCGACGCGCCGCGCGAGGACGCGGTTGGCCAGGTCTTCGTCGGCGGTCTCGATCCCGACGTTGGCGGAGCAGCAGCCCGACCAGGCCAGGAGATCGACCATCTCCTCGTCGAGGATGTCGGCGCGCAGGTGACAGTAATAGGGAAGGCCGATCTCCGACCGATAGAGCTCGCCGAACGCGCGCAGCCAGGTCGCCGAGTAGACGAAGATGCTCTCGCGGAAGCCGACGACCTGCAGCGGGCTTCGCGCGCGCACGTGGGCGATCTCGGCGACGACGTCCTCCGGTGAGCGAATCCGAGGCTTCTTCCACGTCGAGCCGTAGTGCTCGGTGAGCGACGGGTTGAAGCAATACGAGCACGGAAATGGGCAACCGCGATTCGTGGTGAACGACTTGAGCGGTCGCTGGCGGAGTCGGTCGTCGTACTCCCACAGAAGCTCGCGCGGCGGCCAAGGGATCGAGTCGAGGTCGCGGCGCAGCTCGCGTGGGGCGTTCGCGTAGACTCGGCCGTCCTGTTTCACCCAGAGGTCCGCGATGCCGCGAATGTCGTCGCCCCGATCGAGCGCGTCGAAGAGCTCGACCGCCGCGTCCTCTCCTTCGCCACGGCACACGACGTCGATTCCGGGGCTCCGGACGCATTCGGGGAAGTACGTCGCGTGGGGCCCGCCGAGCAGCACCAGCATCCGGGGATTGCGGCGTTTGAGCTCCGCCGCCATCGCGAGATAGAAGGGATGGCGGCCCGTCGTGGTCGCGAGCGCGAGCACGTGAGGGTCGAGCTTGCGGACCTCGCGGGCGACGTCGGTGCCGCGCGTGCCGATGAATCGGCAATCGTGCCCGGCCTGACGAAGGGCGCCCGCGACGTAGAGGGCTCCGATCGGCTCGGCGCCGTCGATCTCCTTGACCACGAACAGAGCTCGACGGCCCATGCCGCACCTCGATCGGATTGGAACTGCTCGTCTAGGAGCGACGTGATCTCGATGGGTTGCGCACGTCGATCCTGTCCCCCGTCAGGGGCTTCGTTCGAGGAGGATGCGGTAGGCGGGTGCGAAGCCTTGCGAGCTGAAGAAGCGGACGAGGTCGAAGTCGTTCCACTCGACCTCGGTGCGGACGGTGCTCGCACCGAGCGCGCGTACGTCGAGAAGGAGCTTGTCCATGAGGGCGCGCGCGACCTTGCGACGGCGGTGGTCGCGGTGGACGCCGACGGCGTCGATGACGGCGGTCGCCTCGGGGCGACCGAACTCGCCGCGCTGCATCGTGGCCATCAGGAAGCCGACGACCTCCTTGTCGACGACGGCGACCAATGTCGGGTGCTTCTCGCGGTCGCGAAGCGCGACGCCGATGCGGGTGCGGTAGAAGTCGGGACGCGCGTGTCCCATCGCGAGCTCGTCGATCTTGACGATCGAGTCGAGGTCGGCTTCCTCGAGATTGCGGACGAGGATGTCGTCGGGCGCGAGACCTTCGGTGGGGTGGGCCATGTCTCCCTCCGCGATCGAGGCTACCGCGAATCCGTCGATCGGGGTGAGGTGCAGTCCCTACTGGTGGTTCGGAACCCAGCGGATTCCGAGACGCGAGCTGAGCCGCTGCATCCGCAGCCACTCGTTGCGGGGCGCGCGGCGGCTGCAGGTCCGGAAGGCATCCGACTCGGTGCTCTCGCCCCAACGGTACTCGGAGCAATCGTTCGGGTCGTAGCCGATCGCGAGACGTTCACGGCGGTCCGCCAGCTGGGCGAGCGTCACGCGGCGATAGGTTCCGTCGCTGGCGCGGTAGCGAATCGAGTGCTGCCGGAGCTCGGTCTGGATCAGGGTCCGCAGCTCGTTGTCCGAGACGGCCCGGCTGAACGGATGCCTGCCACGTTCTGCGAGCTCGGGTAGCTCGTCGAGCCTTTCGAGCGTGACGAGGATCCGGAGGTCGAGCTGAGGCGTCGCGTGTTGGCGCCACGCGGCCGACGCTCCGAACGCCGTGAAAGGACGTTGCGGCATCGGGACGGGCTCGGTCGGCGCGCCATCGATCACGCGTGCGCGCTGCATCGCGAGCTCGTGCAGGTATCGGACGGTCGCGCGCGCCTCGTCGATCGGGTCCACGCGCTGCGGGTTCTGGATCTCCGCCATCCGCTCGTACCACTGCTCCGACGAGAGCTGGTGCTGCGATTCGGAGGGTACGGGGAGCCACGGACGCGCGCGGACTTCGTCGTCCGTCATGGGGCGGATCGACCCGTCTTCGTAGACGGCGGGGCGGAACGCCTTGAACCCGCCCGTGCGCAGCCAGCCCATGTAGGGGAACCAGATCCGCGCGAACGCCTTGTGCGTGACCGACGCTCCGGGATGGCCGTCGATCGCGAAGAGCGCGCCGGGACGTCCGGGCTCCTGGTCGCTCCACTGCGTGTTGATGAGCACGTGGCCGTACGGGTTGATGAAGACGGTGCCCGGACGGAGCGCCTGGCGCGTGAGCTCGATCGGGTAGAAGTCGCTCGACTGCGCCTCGGGCAACGTGCGGGTCGTGCCCGAGTGCACGAGCGACGCGATGCGGTGGCCCATGAACGCGTTGAAACGACGCACGGGGTTCGGCTCGTCGCCGAAGTGCGGATCGAGGTTCGTGACGGTGTCGATGCAGCGGGGGCCCTGTCGCGCGTCGCCGCGGAGGCAGTGATGGAAGAGGAACGGCAATCCCATCTTCCACGCGAAGTAGGCACGCAGGGCGTAGAGGGTGTCCGCGCAGTCGGCGCGAATCTCCACGGTGTCGTGGGTCGAGACGTTGTAGTCGTCTTCGCCGAAGCCGAGGGAACCGTGCAGCACGTTGCGCGCAGGGTCCTTCAACACCTGGTGCAAGGGCGCCCAGCCGGCGCGCGCGCCCGGCTCCACGTCGAACAGCTTGGTGATCCACGCCGAGAACAGCGTCTCGTGGCGCTGATCCCACTCGGCCGTGACCGGCCACGCGCCGCGGAACGCGCCGAACGGTTGGGCGCGGCGCGGCTCGCGGCGCGAGCTGACCTCCACCTCGGCGCAAGCGACCAGGCGGCGATTGGCGTCACGGACCCGAATCGCGACGGTGCCTTCGCGCAGATCGGCGACGTTGCCGACGACGGCCCAGGTCGGTCCGCCCAAGACGACGCCGTCCTGGACCCAGGATGCGCGGCCGTCCACGACCGCCTGGAGCCGAGCGCCCGCGAGCGAGTCGTACGA
>JADZFZ010000684.1 GCA_020854145.1 Deltaproteobacteria bacterium
AGCTTGCCGCCCATGGGCCTGCGCTTCCGGATGCGCGCGGACTACGACTGCTCGGGCTACACGCGCGAGGTGCAGGTGATCTGCACGGCCCTCAAGCGCTACGGGATGCTCGTCGCCGACAACGGCAGCGACTGGTACCTGTCGGGAGCCCCCGACCCGCGCTGGAGCGACGACAACCTGCGCGACCTGCGCAACATCACCGGCGACGCGTTCGAGGCCGTCGACACGGGCGAGCTCGTCACCGACTGACGGCCCGCGCGTTGGGCGGCTGTGCCGGCCGCAAGCCGCGCGACCGCGCGCGGACGGACGACAGAGCCGACGTCTCGAAGCAACGCGTGCGAGGTGCCGCGCCCTCGCCGTGACGTGTGTCCCGCGTGCAACGCGCGCCTCCGTCGGCGGCACACGGCGGCACGCCTCCTGCTCGATGGCGGACCGGAGCTCGCGCCCACCGCGACGCCCCGAACGCGCCGAACCGCGCGATGGGCGTCGCTGCGTGCGCTCCGTGGAGGATTGCCATGAGAAGAACGTCGATCGAATCGGCGATGCTCGCCGCGCTCTGCGCGTGCGCCGCCGCGTGCAGCCCCTCGGACAACGACATCGGCCACGGCCCCGTCCCGCTCGAGCGGCTCGACGCCGAGGCGACCACCGCCCTCTGTCACGCCCTCTTCGACTGCCGCGCGGCGGACGACGACTGGCAGTATCTGCGGCTCGTGCTCGAGACCGAAGAGCGTTGCACCCGCGCCCTGGCCACCGTCGAGCTGTTCGACGCGCGCCCGCTGGTCGAAGCGGGGCGGGTCGCGTACGACGCAGCGGCCGCGCGCGCGTGCCTCGAGGCGTTCGCGAGCTCGTGCTCGATCGGCGACGATCCGAGCTGCGCGCGGATGTTCACGGGCACGCTCGCGATCGGGGCCGCGTGCACCGACGATCGCGAGTGCGCGGGCGACGCGTACTGCGAGCGCTCGGGCTCGGACGGCAGCTGCGGAGAGTGCCGGCCGCGCGCGCGCATCGGCGAGAGCTGCGACGTGGCGCCGTGCACGACGACCGAGCGCGCCGAATGCGACTGGGGCGAGGAGCTCGCGGTCTGCGTGCGCGTCGTGCAGGGTCCTCCGGCGAACGAGGGCGAGGCTTGCGGCGACACGACGGCGGGCGTCGTGCGCACGACCGTCGGGTGCGCCGAAGGTCTCCACTGCGCATCGACGTTCGAGGACGGCGTCACGCGCGGAGCGTGTCGTGTGCCCCTGCCTGCAGGCGCTGCGTGCGACGATCCCGACACGGCCTGCGCCGACGGTCACCTCTGCGTCGACGGCACCTGCGCACCCATCACCCTCGTGCGCGTCGCGGGTGCGCCGTGCGGCGCCGAGGCGCTCGCCGTGTGCGATCCCGTCGAGCGGCTCGTGTGCGACGAGGACGGCGGCACGTGCACGCGCCTCGGAGACGGACGCGCCGGCAGCGCGTGCGAGCCGAGCGACGACTTCCCCGGCCTCGGCTGCGAGCGCGGCCTCGCGTGCATCGAGGCGATCTGCGAGCCCGCACGCGCCGACGGCGCACCGTGCGCGTCGGGCTCCGACTGCGCGAGCGGCTTCTGCGACGACGACGACTTCGACGGCGCCGGCACCTGCGGCCTGCCCACCTGCTGAGTAGCTGGGACGGGGGCGGGCACGCGCCCCCCTGCCACCCCTGCGTGAGCAAGGGGCGCTCGCGTCGACGCGGCGCTACGCGCGCCCCCTGCACCCCCGCGGGATCGGTATTCTGATCGACCCGCTGAGCGGCTGGGAGGTGACGCTCGGCCTGGCGAGTGCGCCTGTCTTGTCGGGTCGCACGAGATGTGAGCCGCGGGCGGTGTAGGATCACGCCGTGATCGACCCGAGATCGCTGGGTGACTGCGAGCATGACGACGTCGAGCGGTACCGCTCGATGACACCCGCGGAGCGACTGGAGCTCTTCGTCCAGCTCTGCGAGCTGACCGACTCGATCGTGCGGGGCCGCCCGGATGCGGATCGCCTGCGCGCCCCGACGCCCCGATCGCCCGAGTCGGAAGCGCTGTGGGATCGGCTGCGACGGCGCGAGAACCGTGAGCCGGCCGGACGATAGCGTCGTCGAGGTCGTGGCGCGGCTCATCGACGCGCTCGAGCCGAGCGGGATCCCCTACGCGTTCGGTGGCGCCATCGCGCTCGCGGCATGGTCCGAGCCGCGAGCGACCGCCGACGTCGACGTGATCGTGTGGGCAGAGTCCGACGAGCTCGAACGGGTGATCACGGTCGTCGGGAGCGCCGGCGTCGAGCTGGACGCGGAAGCCGCGCGCGCGGCAGCCTCCGCCCGTGGGATGTTCACGGGACGCGCGGGAGCCACGCGTGTCGACGTGTTCGTGCCGAGCATCCCGTTCTACGAGGAGGCTGCGCGTCGGCGCGTGCGAACGACCATCGCCGACCGCGCCACCTGGGTGCACTCGGCCGAGGTGCTCGCGGTCTTCAAGATGCTGTTCTTCCGACCGAAGGACCTGATCGACGTCGAACGCATGCTCGCCGTTCGAGGCGCCGCCTTCGACGGCGCGTTCGTCCGTGGCGCTCTCGTCGAGATGCTCGAGGACGACGAGCGCATCGCCAAGTGGGACGAGATCCACGGCCGAGCGATGCGCATCGCCGGAGCGCGCAGCTGAAGGCTGCCGAAGGCGCGGAGAGGCGGGCTCAAGCCGCGAGCGCGGCAACCGTCTCTCGCGCGGTCGGTGCGGCGAGGACGTGGCGTCGCAGGGCGGGACCGAGCACGGGCCCGAGCAAGCCGAGGTGGCGGCGCGTCACGGCGACGCCGTGGGCCTCGCCGCGTTGCTCGACGTTGGTGGCGAGCAGCGCGCAGTAGGCGCGGACGCGCTCGGCGTCGGTCGGCGGGGGCAACGCGGGCTGGCCGGCGAGGCAGGCGTTCGCCTCGCGGAACACCCACGGGTGATCGATCGCGGCGCGGCCGATCATCGCGCCGGCACAGCCGGTCTCGGCGAGCGCGCGCACGACGTCGTCGGCGGTCCGGATGTCGCCGTTGACGATCACCGGCATCGAGACCACCTCGCGCGCACGCCGCGCCCACGACCAATCGGCCGCGCCGGAGTGACCCATCTGCGCGGTGCGGCAGTGGATGGTGAGGCCCGCGACCCCGACGTCCTCGAGGCGGCGCGCGAGGTCGACGATCGGCATCTCCGACTCCGTGCCCCAGCCGATCCGCGCCTTGACCGTGACCGGCAGGTCGACCGCGCGCACCACGCGGGCCGCCATCGCCACCATCGCCGCGGGATCGCGCAGCCACGCGGCGCCGGCGCCGCCGCGCGCGATCCGCGGCACCCAGCAGCCGCAGTTGATGTCGATGAACGCCGGTCGCGCGCGCGACGCCGCCTCCGCGGCCTCCATCAGCAGCCGCGGATCGGCGCCGTAGATCTGGATGGCGGTCGGGGCGTCGTCGGGCGCGAGCGCAATCTTGCGCAGCGCCGTACGCGAGCCGCACACGAGCTGCTCCGCGCGCACGAACTCGGTGACGCACAGGTCGGCGCC
>JADZFZ010000685.1 GCA_020854145.1 Deltaproteobacteria bacterium
CGCCTCGATCGCGAGGCCCTGCGCCGAGAGCACCGTCGACGCCGTGATCACCACGATCAGCAGAGCGGTCGCGATGAGCGCGCGGTGCAGGGCCGAGAGCTTCACCGCTTCACCGGCTTGGCTTCGACGCCGGCCTTCGTCGCCAGCAGCAACTCGTCCGCGAGCGGGTCGGCCTTGGTCGCGATTCGCCCATCCGCGAGCTGCTCCACGGGCACCGGAACGAGGTGCTCGCCATCCTTCTCGACGACCTCGATCGGCGCGAGCTTCCGCGCGTGGCGCGCATCGATGCGCGCCACGATCCGCTCGCGCTTCTCACGCGGCAGTCGATCGGGAAGCACGATCGTGTACGGCTCAGCCGCGAGGTACTGCGGCGACGGGCCAAGGGCCTCGACATGCGCTTCCGCCTCGAGTCGCGTTCGGAAGCGCCTGTACGGGACGGGCTTGGCGCCTCTTTCGATTCGCTCGGCCATCAGAACCTCCACGCCAGATACGCCTCGATATCGGCGTTATGAGCGCGCACGTCGTCGTCGTAGAACAGAAGACACGCAGCATCGATCGACAGGAACGACCCTGCGTTGCTCTGGATCGCGAACAGGCGGAGCGTGCCCGACGGGTCGCCTGCAGCGGGTACTAGGGAGTTACTCGCTTGCGAATCGATCTGCGCGCCGTTCGTGCGGAAATACTGTACCGGCGACGCCGCAGTCGCATGTCCGGTGACGAAGTCGTATCGCGTGTTGTCCGCGCACGACCCACCGGGCGTGCTGTTGTCGACAGGGTACCCCGCGCCGTTCCCCTCGAAGAAGCGCCAGATATCGGCCGCTGACTGCTGGAAGATCGCGAGGCCCACCGCAGAACTCGTGGTGCCGCTTGAAAGCACGGCTCCAAGGGCAGGCACCGTTCGCGTTCGCGTTGCCCCGGCGATTACCATTCCGGTTCCGTCATGCAGGAAGCGCCACTCGCTCGCGGCAAGTACGGACAGGAACGAATCGTTGACTCCGTCGGGTCGAATGGACGGTCGCCCACTGAAGTTGGCGTCGCTCGCGGTGTACGTAGGTTTGTTGCTGGTCGATACCATCGTGAAATCTGCGTCCGAGTGCGCCGACAGGTCGATCCACGTCTCCACGAGCGTGTCTCCGTCCGTGAGGACAAAGGCGTCCTCGAGCCAGCAACGCAGCCCGCCGGGCGTCTCGGGCGTCCACGCGCGCGGCGCGCTCTCGGCGTCGGTCGCGCTCACGCTGTCGATCTCGAGCAGCGTGATGTCCGGCCCGATGTCGGCGGCGACGAAGACGTACGTCTCGTCAGCGCCCACGATCTGCACGCCGTCGCGGTAGACCTCGTACGAGAGCGATGGCGTCTCGGTCCACGTGCCAGGCGTGTACGCGATCGTCTGCCCGATACGTGGATCGGCGTCGATGGTCGGAGGCGTGACGTTCTCCGGAAGAGTTGCGCCGCCCTGCAACGCGAACCAGTGCCGCTTGCGCATGCGATCGCGGATCATGCGGCGAATGCTTCGAGCCATGGTGGCCCTCCTATGGAAGTGCAGCGCGAGCGAGGCTCAGCGCGAGATCAGTCTTCGAGCTGGCGCAGCAACTGCGTCCTGCCTACAACTGAGTACGCGGCAGCGATCATCGCCCGCGTCGAAAGGGGATCTCGATGGAGATCGATTGGTCCGACCGGTTCTGGTCGAAGGTGCTGCGCGTGCCGAGCGAGTGCTGGCTCTGGGGCGCGTCGCTCAACAACCATGGTTATGGAGAGTCGTGGAATGGCAAGCGAGTGATGCTTGCGCACCGCGTAGCCTTTGAGCGATCAGCTGGACCGATCCCGCCGGGCATGTGCGTGTGCCACCGCTGCGACGTGCCCGCCTGCGTCCGCCCCGACCACCTGTTCCTGGGAACCCACGCCGACAACATGCGCGACTGCGCGCAGAAGCGGCGCCATGGGCGGCATACGCACCCGGAAAGTTATCCGGCGGGCGACCGTCATTATTCCAAACTTCACCCAGAGCGCGTCGCTCGCGGTGCTCGGCACATGAGTCGCACCAAACCCGAAACGCTTGCGAGAGGCGCCAGTAACGGGATGAACACATGCCCCGAGCGACGGCCGCGCGGTGAGTCTCACGGCAATGCAAAGCTAACCAACGCTCAGGTTGCTGAGATACGGACCATGTTGGCAGCTGGTTGCACGCTTAGAGCTGTCGCCGCGAAGATGGGAGTTTGCAAGGCAACCATCAGTCACATTCGAACTGGCCGACTTTGGGCCAATGCCGCGTCCTAGTCCTCCCAACAACTCACGCCTGCGATGTAGACCGTCCCGGCGCCTGCGCTTCGGCGAAACTGAAAGGTGACGAAGTCGAAGATCGACGACTGCAAGCCGTCGATCGTTGCGAGGTCTTCGCAGTCGACCGTGAAGGTCACGGCGGTCAACCACGTCGGTGCGGTGCTCGTCGTGGTGACCGTGCTCGACGTGCTCGCCGAGTGGCTCGTGGTGACGCGGCACTCGAGTGTGGATGCACTCGACACCCATCCGTAGAACCGCGCCGTGAGCGACCGCGTCGTCTCTCCGCGATACCGCGCGCGCGCGAGAATGGGGACGCCGAGGTCGAGAACGCTTGCGAAGGTGCCGCTCGTGCTCGCACGCGCAAACGTCGTGATGGTCGCACCAGCACGAGTCGCCGGGACCGCCCACTGGAACAGCGCGGTCCGTCGGCCGATCTCGTAGTCCGCGGCCCGTGCCACCACGGGCGCGATCGCAGTCGTGTAGATGCGGCCACGAGGCCGTAGCGCGCTGATGTCGACGGCGCCTTCGGCCTGGCTGATGGTGGCCCGCGGGACCTCGTGGCAGCTGACGCCGATGCGCTTGCTGCCAGACCCTGACGGGTAGGCGATCGAAAATGTGAGCTCGGTGTCCGCCGACGCTGGCGCGCCCACCGTCTCGGTGATGCGTGCGACGTGGCGCACGCCGGGCGGGACAATGATCGTTTGCGCGGGCCCGCCCGCTGGGACCGCGATCGTGTATGTCCCCTCAGCGCCGCCAACGACGTCGTCGAAAGTGAAGAACCACTCGCGCTCGACGCCCACGGCGCGCGTCTTCGCGCGGTACCTGTAGATGTCGATCGACGTGGATAGTGAGCTGGGGAGCAGGTGATGCGGGATAAGCACGGAGCCCGCGCCGAGTACGTAGTTGGCAACGTTGCCGATATCGGACCACGTCGAAGCGCGCACGGCGCGACCCGTGAGGATCGCATCGCTCGACGGGATGAGCGGGAGCGGCATGATCGGGATGTCCATCGCTCAGACCCCGCAATATTCTGCGGCGTAGACTCCGCGCAGGAACGCGTTGGACCATCCGCCGGTGTGGGTCGCGAATACCGCAACGCGCCCGTACGGCACCGCGACGTCGCCACGATGGATGCGCGTGTCGCGCGCGTGGAAGCGCTCGCTCGGCATCTGAATCAGCGTCTTGTCGAGCGCGAGCCACGCTGCTGTTGCGCTCGACGTGCTCCCCGTCGCGCACGCGTCGTCGTTCGCTAGCGCGTCCTGTAGCCAGCGCGTGCTGTTGTTTCCGCAGGTAGCGACGATGCGAAACGAGACGGTGCCGGACGAGACGCTTCCAGCGAGATGGACGCGCCACGGGTACGGCGTACCGTTCGCGTTGCGCCTCAGCAGCACCGACGGCGAGTAGTACACGAGCACGAATTCGTTCGCGGCGCCGCTGTAGTTCGGCCCGGTGCTCTGCACCGTCACCCACTCCGCGAGCGTCGAGCCGTGCGTGTCGGCCGCGTGCAGTGCGTTGTTCCTCAGCGTCCGTGCGAGGTCCGTGTCGACCGGGTCGTGATCGCTGAGCTGCGCCGTGTCAAAGCGGATGTGCGCGCGATACTGGCTCGTCGACATCGCTAGCCCCCAAATACATTGGCGTTCTGCGGACCGAGGCCACCGAGGTCCAGGCGCGCCGTCGCATCGGCAATGAACGCGTAGAAAGACTGAAACGTTTGTCCAAGCGACGGGCCGCTCGCGAAGCGCAGTACCCACGACGACGCGCCGAGCCCAGGGAAAGCGCTGTCGAAGAGCACCATGACGGTCTTACTGAACGCGTTGAAGCCCACGATCGTCCCGATGCGCGTGGTCGGCGACGCCACGTCCCACTGCGAGATCATCACGCGCGCGCCCATCGTCGGCGCCCATCGATCGCCTTCGGTGTCGCCTGACTGGTAGTACGACGCCGCGCCTTCCGGATCGTCCAGCGAGTAGTTGAAGGTGAACGGGCCGACGGTCGCATCGGTGCCGGCCGCCTTCGACGCGATCGTCAGCGTCGGCGTGTATCCGCCCACCGGCTCGCCGAGGACGAGGATGCGCAGGACGATGCGGCCCGCTCCGAGGTCCCACTGGCGCCCGATGACAAGCCCGGAAGACTGCAGACCGCGCGTGCCTGCGTTCCAGTTCGGGAGGTTATGATGTGTGAGTACGACGATCGATCCGAGCGTCGTCTCCCACGCGATCAGCGGGCACTCGATGTCGATGACCGCGTAGTCCGATCCGAAGAAGCCGAGTACGGGCCAGGCGAGCTCGACGTACTGCGCGACAAGGTCGGGCGAGTCTTCGTTGCCGTCGGCGTAGGCGCTGCGCGGAGCGACCTCCAGCTCTCGCGTGGCCTTACGGAGCGACTGCGCGCCGATGTCGCGCGTGACAATGGGCGAGCCCTCGTGCTCGTTCGCACGAGGCGACCATCCCGTCAGCGTGCGAACTGTGTTGAACTGGCCGAGCGCGCCGCGCTCCCAGGCCGGCTCTTGGCCGTCCACCAGCGTGTTGCTCGCATTGAGATAGAGCGACGGCCGATCGGTAGCGGCGAACGACTCGAGCGCCCGCACGCCGAGGCGGCCGTCCGAGCCGATCACCGGGTAGACACCGATGAGGCGAAACTCGTGCGTAAGCAGCTCGAGCAGCGAGGTCGCTTCCGAGCCTGCGTATATGCGATTGCGCGCGACGCGGATGCCGCGCGTAGCGACGCCAACGGCACTCGACCAATCTTCGATGTCGTCGGCGAGTAGGAACGGGACGGATCCGTCGTTCGAGAACAGCGGCGCGTTCGCGACGAGGTTGTCGATAAAGTCGTCGAGCGTTCCACCGTTCGAGTACGTCGCGACAAACCGCAGTTTCGGCAGGCGCCCAGGCGTCCACGTGAATGGCGTGAAGACGCCTCGCGTGCCGAAGCCGGTGATGTAGAAGCCCTCGATGTAGCGGTCGGCCGTGTTGGCCACCGTGTACTGGAGCTGCCCCGAGACCTCGCCCACGGAGCCCGGCTGGAAGTGCTCGACGCGCACGCTCGCGGGCACGGGCAGCCCGGTGAGACTCCCGTCCACGTAGATGCGTCCGTCGGGCGCGTTCGCAGCGTTCGCCGTGTCGGTGGCCGTTCCACTTGGACGGCCGAGCGAGCCGCGCGGGACGCCGCCCATGCCCGGGTCGAGCAGGTCGGCGCCGAGTCCGAGCGGGAAGATCTTGTAGCTGTTGCTCGCCGTGACGTCTGGCAAGCCGTTCGCGTCGCCTCCGAGGATCGTTCCAAGCGAGTCGATCTGAAGATCGATGGACGAGTACGTGCGGATGTACGCCCAGCGCGCGTTGGTCGTCGCTGCCTTGTACTCGAGGTACCAGTGTCCGTACTCCTCGCCCGGGATCGCGCGGAGCGTGCCGCCCGTGCCTCCCGCGGACAGCGAGAGAGTCGCCAGCTTGACGTTCAGCGCGATGCAGAATGCTTCCTGGGTCTCGAAGAAGCCCGATAGAAAGACCGTCTGCGTGGAGTACAAGCCGTGCCCGCTGTTTTGCGACGTGCTTGCCGCGAGCGTGACTTCGATGCGAAGCGGGTCGCTCGCGGGGTAGTAGATGCCGCGCGGCCCCTTCGGGCGCGTAAGGTCGCCGCCGATGTCTTGCTCGAGTAGCGCACCGATGCCCGCGATCTGCAGCTGCCAGGTCGTCCCGTTGTCGCCGAGCCTCGCGTCCGCCTGGAGCACGCCGCGCCAGATCTGCGCGGCGCCGCCACCTGTTAGCGAGTCGCCGTCGCCGTACGACACGAGCCGAGCGCGCCGCCCTTCGAGGAACACGGGGCGGTTGGTCACGTGCGGGTTCGCGCGCGTGTCGCCGTTGCCGATGTAGTGGCGCTGCGCGGTCGACCCGAAGATCCCCCGCGTCACGTTGAGCACGGTCGCGCTGCCCACGCTCGTCACGCGCATCGTCTCGGTGCCGACGTAGACGTAGGAGCCGGTCACGAAGCCGGTCGTGCTGGCGACCGTCAGCGATGTCGCGCTCTCGGTGGCGTCCGCCGTCAGTAGCGTGACGACGCTCGGGCGGTACGCGAGGACCTGCGTGGCAGTCGTCGGAGTGTCGCCGTCGAACTTGTCGACGATCTCGACGTTGACCACGTCCTGCTCGAGCTCGGCCGTCCCCGGATGCACGCGTTCGCCGCCGACCAGCGACTCGGCGAGCAGCCCGCGAACGCGTCCCGCGGTCGTGCCCGAGACGGCGCGCTCCATCTCGGTGTGCGTGACGAACTCGTACGGCAGGCCCTCGATCGCGAGGCGGAAATAGAGCTGTCCGAGGCCGTCGCCGAGGATCGTGTCGTACCAGGCCATCGGCTTAGAACGTCCCGATCTGTCGGGTCTGGAACGGCCAATCCCAGAACAAATCGTTGTTCGAGATGCGGCGGATCGGCCTGAACGAAGCGCCGCCTGCTCGCAGGAAATGCGTGTGCCCGAAGCCGAGCCCGAGCGTCGAGTCGTAGACGCCGAACGGATTCGACGTGCGGCAGTGCTCCATGAGGCGCTCGAGCGAATACGGCTGGGTCGCGGTCTCGGATGCTTTGAATGTCCGCGCCTTCGCGTTGAACGCGAGCACGAAATCGCGCTGCTTGGCCGCGGTGACCACGCTTACGCCGTAGTGCGTGCCGTCGTTGGCGACCGCGTCGCGCGCCACGCCGTCGGGCTCGTGGACGTTCGAATCGTTCGTGAGTCCCTCGGACGCGCTCGCGAGCGAGTACCAGACATCGCGACCGGAAGCGTGGGACGCCGACGATCCAGTGTCACCGGTAAGGCCGAGAATCCTTGCCGCGGTCGTGGAGCCGGCGCCGGTCCCGGTCAGCGAGAACGTGTGCGTGCTCGATATGGTGTAGCGGCTCGTCAGCGGGTTGAAGCTCACCGAGAAGTTGCCCGTCAGCGTCGGGTGGATGTCGAGCAGCGTCTCTAGTGCGGGCCCGAATTGCGTGTACCCGGCACCCATCCCGGCGTGCGAATACTTGCCCGACGATAAGCTGATGACCGCTGCGCCGCCGACGTCGGTGAACGTCAGCGAGAAGCCGCCGATGCGGGCGAAGTCCCATCCGGCGTGGAGCGAGATCGGCATCGGTCATCGCCCCCGATCGCGCGAGTCGTAACGGCGCTCTGCAGCGCGTACGCCGGTGCGGATCATCTGGCCGAGCTGCGCCCGGTCAGTCGGCGAGTTGATGTTCACGACGATCGTGCTCGGCTCGCTCGACGCGGAGCCGCCGCCCGAGAACGACCCGGGGCCGCCCACGCTCGGACCGCCACCGCCACCACCGCCGCCGCCACTGTCGATGGCTGCTGCTGCTCCGCCGGAGACGGCTCCCGCTGCGGCCCACATGCCGGCCGCGGCGAAGTGTGCGGGGGCCGCCGGCGGGTTCGTGAATATCGCCGCGGTGCCGAGCGCGAGCTGCTTGAGCGCCTGGCCCACCGACTCGATGGCGATGCTCTCGAGCGCCGCGTCGGCCGTCGCGAGGAACGCCTCGCCCGCGCTCTGGCTGCCGTCGATGATGGCGCCGAAGGACGCCTGCACCGAGCTCGTCAGCCCGTCGCCGAAGGCGTCGCCGATCTTATCGGACGCACCGACCGCGACTTGCCCGAGCAGATCGCCCGAGTCGGCCATGTCCTGGCCGGCCTGGCGCTGCGCCTCGGCGAGCCGCTGGAACGACGCGATGATCTCCTCGGTCGAGCCGCGCCACGAGTCGGCGAACTGCGTGGCGGCATCGCTCGACGTCGCGGCGTACTCCGCTTCGAGCGCGGCGAGTGACCGGAGCGCGCGCTCCCGCTCGGTCGCTTGCCGGCTCTCTTCGGCGAATGCCACATCGAGCGGCTCGCGTCCGTGCGCGAGCTTCTCGTTTGGGTCGCGATATCCGCTGTCGGCGGCGGGCCTGCCGAAGAGCGACTCGTTCAGAATGCGATCGGAGATGGTCTCGCTGCGAGGTCGACCCCGTGCCCCACCTCTAGCGCGAGCACCGGAGAGAGACTGCTGGCGGATGTCCTCTTCGGCCTCGGCGATCTCTTGCTCTTGGTCGAGTCGCTCCTCCTCGAGAGTGGCTGCGAGATCGCGCGTCGCACGCGCGACATTCTGGCGTTGGTTATTGAAGTCCTCCAGGAGCGGGATCAGCGATCGGAGGTCGTCACCGGCGTTCGCTCGGTTCGACCCAATCGCCAGGGCGCCGCGTATCCGCTCCGTGCCGGTGCGGTTGTTCCCCTCGCGGAACGAACTCAGGATCTGGTCGAGCCGCTCGCCCCCGATTCCGCGTGCCTCCAGGCCAGCGCGCAGCCTACCAGCGCTGGTGTTGAGTGCCCCCGACGCCATGTTTGCGGCGGCCTGCGCCTCCGTGCCCGTCCCGAAGCCGGCCGCAATGCGAGCCGTGCGCGATTGGTCGGAGCGTGCGCGCTGAAGCGCGGAGATGTAGCTGTCGAGGCTGCTGGTCGCCTTCTTGATGTTTTCGGTCGACGCTTGGACCTCGTCATTGGTGTCCGAGAGGTAGTCGACCAGAAGCGGCAGCGCCGCCGTCACCGCGCCGATCGCGATCCCCCACGGCCCCATCGACGCTGCCGCTCCCGCGATGCCCGTCGCGAACTGAGCGATGGCGCCGCCAGCGCGCTGCACCACAGGCGACACGCCGCCGAACGCTGCGCTCGCCGACGTGACGCCGCCGATGATGGCGTTCAGGCCGCCTGCCGCCTGCCCCGCCTGCCCCGTCAGCTTCTTGAGCGCCTCGCTCGCACGGCCCGCAGGGGCCGCGCTCGAGGACGTCGCGCTCGATACGCGGGTGAGCGCGCGCTCGACGTTCTGCAGAGCCTGGGGCGCTCCGGCGGCGTCGACCTCGACACCAATGCGGAGCGTATCGGCCATGCGGTTACCTCGTCTTGCTGGCAGTCCAGGCCGGTGAGCTCGACTGTCGCGAAGCGCGGGAGCGCTCCTCGCGATCGCGCTCGTGCGCGCGGACCGCGCTGATGCATCGGTCGAAGTGAAGGAGCGCCTCGACGAGCACGTTCGGTGCGCCGTCGCCGCCCGCGAGCGCGACCGGGTCGGTCATCTCGCGCGCGCCGTAGAGGCGCAGCACGTCGCCGCAGAGCGGATGCTCCTGAAGACGCCACGGACACGAGGGGAGCCCCGTGTGCAGCACGGCTCCGACCTCAGCGCGCGTACCTGCGACGTCTCCCGAGTACCCGCGCCCGCGGCGCAGGTGCGTTACCCCGTCGCAGTCGCAGCCCCAGGCGAGTCGTCGCTTGGCGAGGACGGTGTCGCTTGCGCCGCGACACCCGGAGTGGAGCTGCTTGCCCTGGCCGCCGAGCTCTGGTCCGCGGCCGCAAGGAGGGTGCGCAGTCTCTGCAGCAAGGCCAGCGAGGAAGGCGGCGGCTGATACAGCGGCTCGCTCGAGCGGCACGAGAAAAAAGCTCGCGTCAGCACCACCTCCCCCACTTCGAGGATCGTGGCCAGGTCGAACAGCTCGAGGTCGCGATCGTCGACGAGCGCCACCATCCCGTCGATGCGGTCGGGCTCGGCGCACGCGACGCGCGGAGGGATCCACGTGTCGCGGGTGTCGCCCGTCTCGAGGACGACGTTATCGACGCGCTCCACGCTCATCGTGAAAGCGCGCAGTCGTCGCTCGTCCGGGTTCGCGCACGGAAGGATGTGCTGCACGACCATGCGCCGCGAGAGCTGCCGGCAGTGGTAGACGGTGGGCGTCTTGCCGACGAAGCACGGCGCGTACTTCCGATCGCGCGTCTGGAGGTACTGGCCGAGGTCGGCCTCGGGGTGCGCGTGATTGATCGCGTCGTCCCACGGGACCACGACATCGAAGCTCTTCGCCGTCGTCAGCAATGCATCCTCCCCATCGTGCTCACAGCCTGTGTACGCCGCTTGAAGGCCCCCTGAGAAGCAGGAAACGCCTTCGCGTCTCGCGACGCGTGGGCACCGTCACCACGTGATGGTTACTACAGCCTGTGGAATCGGAAGTGCGCGCCCGTGAGGTCGCTCGAGTAGGCGATGTCTTGGTCTTCGAGAGACATGCCCTCGACGGTGAATCCGTGAAGCGACGGGGCAGCATCCGCCTGCTGTACGTTTGTGATCTGCAGGGCCGGCACCGAGATCAGCACCGTCTTGCCCGCGATGTTCCCCACCTGGATAAACAGCGCGTAGATGGTTCGCGCATCGCGCGCCGCCTGCAGCGTCTTCATGTTCGCGCCGTCGATCGGCAGCGTCATCGACATCGTCACGATCGAGCCGTTGTCGGGCGGGATGAGGCGATGCCGGAGCACGCCGTTGAGGCCGCTCGGCGACGGGTGCGGCTGGAAGGCCCAGTTGAACGTGAGCGACAGCGCGCTCGGGTCGACGACGGACCCGGCGTACGTGTACGGCTCCGATCCGGTCGTGAAGATCACTTCGTTGTTCACGTACGGAACAGGGTCGCCATCCGTGAACGTGGCGACGCCAATCGCGGAGCTGCCCACCGGCGTGCCGACCTCGTCGTCCTGTTTCCAGTCCGGCCCGGTGAAGGTGAACGTCACGCGCGGCAGCTGGCCAAGCGTGAGATCGATCGACATCGACGTGCATTGACCGCCGAGGAGCCAGTAGCAGGCGTCTCGCTCGGACGTCTCGAGGAGGAACTGCGCGCTCGTATTGGGGTCGGTTGCCGGCGCGTACGTGTGGCTGTTGTAGACGATCGTTTGATCGGTGGGCGACGCAGGAAATCCGACCTTCGGCGTGAGCACGTCGCCCGTGCGGAGGTCAACCTCGCGCGCGTGCAGTCGGCCGTTGTAAACGATGCCCATCGCCATGCCCGGGAGCCAGCGCGCGACACCGTGGCCGGTCGTGACGGTGACCGCGGTGGCCGTACTCGCTGCGCCCGATGCTTCCGCGGAGCCGGGAAAGCTCACCTCGTAGCCGAGCACGATCTTGAGCAGCAGCCCAAGAGCGGTGTCCGTGTAAGCCGGATCGGCCGTGCCCGTCTCAAGGGGCACGCCGGTGCCGACGAGGTCGAGCGTGACGTTCATCGTCCACGCCCGCGGCCCGATGATCGCGAGACGCCGCTGGAAGCCGCGCTGCACGACCGCAGCGTCCTCGAGCACCGACGTGTCGAGCTGCGCTTCCGCGCTGATGTAGCGGAGGTCACGGAACGAAGCGATCGATCCGCTCAGCTCCGCGCCGAACGTAGTGGAGCCCGCCGCCTCTTCCGCGATGCGGAGACGGCCAACGCGCTTGAGCGCAACCATGGGTGACCTCGAAAGTGGAAGGCGCGCGCCGGAGCGCTACGCGGGAACGGTGGCTAGGAAGATCGCGGTGAACTCGAACGACGCGGTCAGAATCACGCGCTCTGCCGCGCGAGGCGGCTCTTGCGACCAGCGCACAAACTCGAGACATCCGTCAGCGAGCTGCGTCGAAACAGCGGCAGCGGTCGCAGTGAGATTGCCTGGCGTGCAGAGCGCGAGACGCACGCGGTGCGCGTCGTACGCGGCCGCTGCGATGACGGCGCGCCACTTGTCCGCCTCGGCCGGATTCTCGACGAAATACGTGACCTCAAGCTCGACGGTGATCTCGTAGATCTGCCGCGAGACGTGCTCGGGCGCGGCGTAGCGTCCCATCTGCGAGATGCGCGCCCAGTAGCGCTTGTTCTCGTGCGCGTCGCGTGACGCCTGCGAGGGTGGCTGGTCGCCGAAGAAGCCGTCGCGAAAGCGGTCCGCGAGTGCGAGCGTGTTCGCGCTGCCCGCGCCGTCCACGAGCACTTCCTTTATCCGCTGCAAAAGGGGCGCGAATGACACTAGAGCCCCCTCAGCAGCTCGACGCGGATCATCTCGATGATCTCGGCCTTGAGTGCGTCGGGCAGCACGGTCTTCTCGCGGCCTCCCTCTCGCTTGGCCATCATAAACGGCCGAGCTGGGATTGGGGCCAGGTTGCCCCCGCTCCGATTAGGCAGCCTGTTACTCTGGGCCCCAAAGTTCTGCACCGACGCGTAGGGCAGCGCGCTCGTGACGCTCGCGGTCCGCGCCGTCGACTGCGGCGACAGGCTCGAGAGCAGTGTCCCCTTGTCGATGAGCTTCTTCGCGCCAGAGAGGAACCGAGCCGCCGCCTTGGCGCCGCGCTTCTTCGGGCCGCCTTCGCGCCCGGCAAAGAGGCCGCCTTGACCGCGCAGCTTGAGCGTGACCGGCGAGTGCGGTGCCCACGCCTCGCCAAAAGGAGAGCGTTGCGCACGAAACGCTTCGACCACTTCGCCATGCATCGCGGCCGCCGCGGCTTTCATGGCCGTTGGGACACCGGTACGGAGGCGCTCGAGCGCGGCCTTGATGCCCGCGTCGCCCTTCGAGATCACGCCGACGCGGATCATCTTGGCGTCACCACGAGCCGATCGCGGATGCGGTCGAACTCATTCGAGAATAACTCACCCGCTTCCGCCTCCGAGATGCGGCCCGCTTCCAGATCGGCCGCCAGCGCCTTCACAAACGCGATCAACTCGTCCTGCGCGTCCTGTGGGAACGAAACCTCGAAATATAGGCCGGTGGTTGCCACCTCAGTAACCCCCGCAGCGATCGACGCCATCCGCGTCGTACCCCGCGAACAGCGGCTCATTGCCCTCGACGTACGCGGTGCTCACGCCGACGCGGCCATCGGTCGCGCTCGCCTTGGGCACGCCGTCGAGCTCGTACTCGCCCGACAGGATGCGCGCGAGCAGCGTCTCGGCACGCGTGCGGTACGTCTTGGCGTCGTCGCCCTCGGGGTGACGCGCCTCGAAAAGATTCGCGCACGTCAGCAGGTCGCTGATGCGCTGGATGAGCTTGTGCGTCGGCGGCACGTCCGACAGTCCAGCGTACGGCGGCGGGTATGCCTGGCCGAGCGCGACCTCGATCTCCGAGTCGGCCGCCTCACGTGCCTGAGCGTAGACGTCCGCGGGGACCGATGTCGCGTCGAGCGTGGTGAGCTTCAGCGTGAGGTCCGCGCCGAGCATCGTCTGGATGCGCGCGAGGGTGCCATACGGTGCGCTCACGTGAACCTCGCGGGATAAATGCGCCCCGCGCCGCGCCAACACTCTCGTGCGGACGTGACGCGGGGCCTGGTGGTGACTCGTAAGGAGGAGACCCGATGCAGACTCGGGGTGGTTGCGCGCCGCGGCGTTGCACCGCGCTGCTCACGGCCGGACGTGGGGGGGGAGAGACCCGGCCGCAGGCGTTCCTGACGACGCGCGCAATAGACGCCCGCGCTCACACTCGCGGGCTAGGTCACGCCGAAGCGCGCCTGAGATGTGCGCCGACTAGCGGCGGTACTTCGAGCCGGACTTGTCCTTGTCGGACTTCTCCGACGCGGACTCGACGGCGCTCTTCGGGACCTCGCTCGGGCCGGTGGAGCTCGCCGGGTCGAACGGGGTCATCTGGTCGCCGCCGTCCCCAGACGCCGCGGCGCCGAGCTTCTCGGCCTCCTCGGGGTGGGTGGGCTTCGACTGCGCATCGCCCGAGCCGTGCTCGCGCGACTGACTGCGCGTCGCCTTCGCGGGCTCGGCCCAACCGCGCTCGACGAGCGAATCGGCCATCTCGTCGTCGAACTGCGCCAGCTCGCCCTCGTTGTAGATGCGACCCTGGTGGGTGATCGCGCTCGTGATCTTCAGGTGCTTCATGCGAGCACTGCGTTGATCAGAACGGCCTGGTCACTCATGAGCACCTTGTCGGCGTCCGAGTGCTCGGCCTCGACGATGACCGATCCGCCCTGTCCGCGGATCTGCCAGTCGTACTGGCGCACGCCGATCTCCGAGCCTGCGCCGTCGATCGGGAACCGGAAGGTCGCACAGAAGCCCTCGACCCTGTCGCCCTGGACAAACTCCGACTTCGGCACGCGCGTCAGCACGGCCTTGGTCCGATCCCAGATGCGCGAGTGCGAGACGGCCTGACCCGGGTTCGCGGTGTTCTTCTGCGCGTCGGTGACGAGCACGCGGTCCACACCGAGAATCGAGGCCATCTCGTCCATCGACGCGACGGGCCGAAGCGCGCCGGCACCGATGAAGTTCGGATGCTTTCGCATCGCCTGCGCCGCTTCGAGCGACACGATGAGGACGAGCTCGCTCTCGCCCGTGGTGGGCGGAAGGAGCGCCCTGGCCGAGTCGATGTCCGAGACGGGCACGCCCGTGCTCGTGTTCGACCAGACCGCCGTGGCGTTGACCGAGTAGCCCGCCGCGTAGTTGCCGGCGGTCTGGTACATGGTCGCGACGCGGATTTCGCGAAGCAGCCAGAGGTTGTGCTTCACGCGCTCCGCCGCCTGCTCGAGCGGCCGAAGCGGAGAGCCGGACTTCGCCGCGGCGTCGACCTGCTTCTGCGAGGTCACGACCTTGTTGGCGTAGTCGACCGTCAGGTACGTGTCGGGCGCAACGCTCCAGTCGAGCTCTCGCGCCTCGCCGTTCTCCGCGCGCTCGGCGTCGTAAGGCGTGGTGGTGTCCGCACGGGAGAGCTTCTGGAAGCGCCCCGCGGGTGAGTCGACGATGATGGTCTTGCAGACCTCGTCGGCGATGAAATGACCGGGCGCGTACGCCGTGGCGATCGCGGAGAGCGTCGCGTTGTAGACGGTGTTGGTGGCTGCCACGTTACACCGCCCCGTGCGTGTTCGCGCAGCTGATGAACGCGCTGATGATGTCGTTGTCGTTCACGGCCGCTTCGAGTGCGGTCCCGACGATCGCGTTCGCGGTCGTCACTCCCGCGGTGACGTCGTCGACCTTGCCCGCAGTGCTGACCACCTTGAGCAGACCGCCGCGCAAGATCGCTGCGCCCGCGGTCACGTTGACGACGCCGAAGATGGCGACCTGGACGGGCTCACCGGCAGCCGCGCTCTCGATCGCTACTCCGACAGGCTTGGCCGCGTCGACCGTGGTCGCCGTGACCTGCTTTGCGCCGGTGCCCGCGAAGACGAAACGGTTCTTCGTGATCGCGTTCTCGGCGGTGAAGGGGAGCAGGATTGCGCTGCCCTTCGTGAAATCGAACAAAGGCATCGATGCCTCCATCCGGTCTGCGAATGGACGGGTACCTCGGCGTCGACGCGACCGAATGCGTCTTCACCGGAACCCCGCCGGAAAGCGCGCGCAGGATTGGGCATTGCGCGCGCCCATCGGAGACTGCCGCCCGCTCACCATCGAGCGCGCGGAAGAAGTGTCAGTCCGCGTCGCCGAGCACGTCGCGCTCGAGCACGTCGCGGTATCGCTGCTTGGCGATGTCGAGCGCGCGGGCGTGGAGCTTCGAGCGCGAGAGCTTCTCGCTGCTCGACTTGGTCGCGTTCTCCTTCTCGAGCTCGGCGCGGACGATGGCGATCGCCTCTTCGGCGTTCATCGCGGAGGAGCCCTGTACCGAGCGCACCTGAGCGCCGCCCGCCGGTACGGTGACGACGCCCTGGGCCGGCACGTTCACGCTGCGAAGCGCGAACTCGATCGGCTTCGCCCATGCGTCTCCGCGGGCGCGGCACATCTCGATGAGCTCCGCGCGGTCCTCGCCCTCGGGCGGCTGGATCTTCGCGGCGCGGAAGCGCTCGTCGATGCGGTCCGAGATCTCTCGGGTGCGCTGACTCGCTCGGAGCGCACGCACCTCGGTCTCCATCGACTTGAACGCAGCGCGAAGGCCGATGACCTCCGAGCGGCTCTCGTCAGAGCGCGACGCTTCGACGGGCTGTCCGCCCTCGGCGGCGTTTTCGTCGACGGGTGCCTCGCCCGCGAGCGAGCCGTCTGCCATGGCCTTGAGCGCCTCGAGGACTGCCGCTGCGGTGGCGTCGTCGCCGAGGCCCATGAGCCGGCGGAGCTCCGTCACCATGTCGAGCGCGAGCGCTTCGGTGGCGGCGGCGTCCTCGGGCATGCCCTCGGCACGCTCCGCGGCGGGCTCACCCGCACGCGCGGCGTTCTCGCTGGGACCAGCGATCCCCGACGCGAGCGCGGTGAGGTCCTCGACGCCGGCGGCCGACGCGAGCGCATGCGCCTTGTCGCTGATCGCCCACGCGATCTGCTGCTCGTTCATCTCGGCCGGGACCTCGATGTTGAGTATCTTCGCGAGAGCGTTGAGTGCGTCGGACATGGGTCCGCGCTGGGTGGGCGGTGCGTTGCGGGATGTGGGCTTTCTCGTGGCCATCGTTTTTCGACTCCTGGTGATCGCGAAACGACGGCCTGACGTGTTCGCATTGGCGCGAGACGCGTGAGGCTCGAGGCCGTCGATGAAGGGTTGATTGGTCAGCGCGTACGAAATGAGCCGTGCGCCGATGGCGACGGGTGCACCGTCCGCCGAGTAACGGTGCGTGGCGTTCGCGACGAACGCGATCGACCCCCACTGCATCTGCTTTTTGTCGATCCGCTCATCGACCTCGGGGATGCACGCGCCGTACAGGTACAGGTGCGCGCGGCCCTCTTCGTCGAGGAGCTTCACTCCGACGTAGCCGTATCCCGCCGCCGCGACGCCCGAGTCGTAGACGCTCGAGTGCACCTCGGAGACGCCGGCGCCATCGATCGTGATGGGCGTCTTTTCGGCCGCGAGGTTGCGGACCATGTCGTCGATCATCTGCTCGGCGACCTGCGAGCCGTCGGACGCGGAGGGCATGTCCTCGACGGCGGCCGCGTCGAACCAGCGGGGCTCGGCGAGACCCTCGGGCTTGCGCTTGCGCTCGAGCGCATCGGCGAACCACGTGGTCTCCGTGAGCGCGGCGAGCGCTTCAGCGCGCGTCGCGTAGATCGTGGCGTCGTCGTCCGAGTCGAGTTGGTACCCCTCGGCCGCGGCGTCCCACGTGATGACGGGCGGTGTCTCCTCGCGTGCGTCCGGGTCGATCGGCCCATCGGGCGTCTCGACCGGGTCCGCCTCGACGGCGCCAGCGGGGCCACGTCGCGCGGCGATCGCAGCGCGCAGGTCTGCCGCCGTCGCGAAGTACTGCGCGGAGAGAGAGCGAGTGGTCATGTGTCCTCAGAGAAGCGGGCCGGGAGCGCCGCCGAATCCAGCGTCGGGCTCCGCGCCGTCGATGCGGTCGCGTGTGAGCGAGTAGCCGCGCGCCTCGAACTGGCGCTGCGAGACGCTGACCACGCTGCACCTGCACCGGAAGCCGATCGGGGGCGCGTAGAGCGCGGCGAGCTCGGACGTTGCCTCGAAGACCTTGCCCTCGAGCAGCTGATGCGACTCGCGAACGCGGCCATCGCCGGCGGTCACGAACATCAGGTACGGCCGGAGCGCGGCGACCGCCGGGTCCGAGTACGCCGCGAACTTTCCAGCGCCGTACGCGGTCGCGACGTTCGTGCGGACGATCGTGTCGAGCGCATCGTGGGAGGCGGGCGAGATGCCGAGAGCGACCTCGTCCGCGCGGATGGAGGACACAATGTCCTCGAGCGTGCCGCCCTCGTCGAGCATGCGCGTGATGGCGCCGAGCGCTCTCTCTCGCAGCGCTTCCGATGCGAGTGCCCGCGCGGTGAAGCCAGACGCTCGCCATTTGTCGTCGAGGGCGTCGAACGCCTCGGGCGACATGACCGACTTGCCGCGGAAGAACTCGACGGCGGCCTCGAAGGATAGTCCGAAGAACGCCGAGCCGCTGTTGCGGACATGCGCCTTGCTCGCAGGCTCCGACGTGAGGTCGGTCGCGCCGTCCTCGTCGTCGTCGTTCTCGTCCTCGAGCTCGACGGCGCGAACCATGAGCTCGCCGGCCATGTGGCCCATGAGCCCAGTCTCGTAGTGCCAGCGGACGAACGCGTCGTCGGTTGCGATCGTGTCCTCTGCCCAGCGAGAGACCGCCGCGATCGCGCTGCCGTCGCTCTGCTCGAGGTACGCCGGAAGCACGTCCTGCCAGCGCGAGGTGATGCCGATGCCGGCTAGCTGCCGGTCGACGGTGAACGTCCCGACCCGGCCAACCGCTTGTAGAGCTCGCTGGCGAGCACGCTCCGAGAGGGCGCGGAGGTCGGCGATGTCGAGTTGTTCGTCACCCGCACGATCGGGCGTGACCGCTGGCTCATCGCGAAAGGGGAAGCCGGGGCCGCACCCCCGAGCGGGTCGAGCTGCGCGGGGACCGCAGCGAGCGGACGGCGGTACTCCGCGCCGAGCCCATCCGGCTTCGGCTCGTAGCCCTTGCTCGAGCGGTACTCGTCTTCAGTGCAGATGCCCTCGCGCACGTCCTCGACGGTGAAGCCCGTCTGCGCGCGCAGCTCCGAGACGTAGACCGGCACCGGTGCGCCGGGCCAGTTGTAGCGGACGACCGGCTCGATGATCTGCTGGGTGATCGTCTCGTCGATCTCCGCGAGGTCCGACGCGAGGATGTCGTAACGCATCGCCGCCGCGGTCTCTGCCGCCGCGAACGAGCCGCCCTGGATCTCGACGTTGAGGTTGTTGCCGAGGACCGTGACCGCGATCTCGACGTTGCAGAAGTCTGCGAACGTGTCGTAGATGGCCGGGTTCAGCGCGCCGCTACCAGGCACCTGCACGAGCTCGATGCCGCCGTGAAGCGCGGCGTTCCAGTTCGTCGCCATCTGGTTCAGCAGATCGTTGCTCGCGGCGATGAGCTCGGCCGATGCGTTCACGGGGAGCTTCAGGACCGGGAGCGGCTGGCCCCAGCGCTCGGTGCCCTTGATCCAGAACTTGATGACCGAGCGCTTGAACAGCGACGGGAACACGCAGCCGCGGAGCGCGCCGCGCTGCATCGGGTACGCCGCGCGTCCCGAGCTCGGCGAGTGCACGACAAACTTGTCGCGGCCGTACTCGCCGAGCGCCATGTCGCCCGAGCCGCCGTCGTGCAGGCGAAGGGTGTGGTCCTCGTCGTACCGAAAGCGGTTCGGGTGCCGCCAGTGCAGCGCCCTCGGAGCGTGCCAGCCCTCGGGCGACACGCCCCATTCCAGCTCCGAGACCGACATGCCGCGGAGCGTGCCGTCGGCGATCTGCCCGAGCGCGGTCGGCCACTGCCCCGTGTCGCCCGTGCCCATCGCGCCCGGGCGAATGCGCGTGATGATGCGCGCGACACGCTCCGCGATCTCGACGGCCTCGGGGTTGTCGTCCTCGCCGAGCGGCGGCTTGAGCGTGTACGGGCGTCCGGTGATCGCGAGAACGCGCGTGCGACACACGGCGTCGACGCGCGGGTCCCGGTCCCGCATGTAGCTGTAGTGATCCTGCAGCGCTGCGATGAAGCCGCGGTCCGCCTCGGCGAGCGCGCCTGCGATGCGCGCCGTGTCGGCACCTACAAAGCTGCGTTCAAACTGCCGGCCGCGTTGCGGACGCGTGACGAGGCCTGCGAGCGGTCCGCCTGGCGCGAGGCGCTCGACCGGGATCATCACGGTGGGTGCGGCGGGCTTTGCTCGCGAGCGCGCAGCGGCGCGGCGTGGCGCCTTCTTGCGGGTCGTGGGCATCGAGGCTCCGGGTCAGTGCGCGCGTCGGGACGCGTCGAGGATCGTGGGCGTGGGCCTCGGGCCCGGAGCGGTGCGCGGGAGAATCTCGACCTCGAGCACGGTGTCGGTGCCGACCTCGCGCGCGCGGAGCGTGTACCGCTCGACCGCGACCTTCTCGAGCTCGGCGTGCGAGAAGCGCAGGCGTCCCGTGCGGAGCGTGAGTGCGGCGAGCAGCAGGTGCATCTGCGCCATGGAGTGGCGTAGCGCGGTGAGCTCTTCGCTCTCGATGGGCTGCGGAGGGGTCATCCGTGCGCCGCGGCCCGGGCCGCCACGTGACGCTTGCGTGCGTCACGGAGCACGCTGTCGCGCGCGATCACGCGAAGCGCGAGCTCGTTGGTGCGGAGGCTCTGTCGCTCACGAATGGCTTCGACGCCGGCCTGTCCGAGCACGCTCATGCCATCCGCATCGCGGCCAAAGGCGTACGCCACCGCGAACGCGCGAAGACTCTCGGCGCGCCGGCTGTCACGTGCACGGCGTCGACGCTCGGCACGGTTGGGGCCCTTGTTGCGCCTGAGCCAAACTTCGCCCGCCAGGCGCTTCGCCTCGATCACGCGTCCACCTTTGCGAGCCTTGCGCGGACGGCGGCGTCCTTGGCCACGAGGAGCGCGTCGAGGGCCTTGGTGCGCTCCGGGTTCCGCGGCAGGTTCGCCATGATGTCCTCCGCGAGAACACTGAACGGCCTGCTCACAGCCTGCAGATGCTCGGGAAGGTGCGCGTACGTGAAGTACTGCGCGATGTGTTCTTTCTCGCTCATTCGTCCTCGTCTCCAGCGGTCAGTAGTTGTCCCCGATGTCACTCGCGACGCTGCGCTGCGGCGTGCTGGTGCCGGCGGTCTTCGCCGGCGGTGCGGTCCGCTGCCTGACCTGCCACGCAATTGCTCTAGCGATCACCCGATCATCCTTCGCACCGCCGCGCGAGCCCTTGTTGCGAGCTCGCGGCTGGCCGTCCGTGTCGCGAATGAGCGAGGCCGTCTCAGCGACGCCAGCGACGTCCGGCGTCGACGTGACGCGGTCCTCGTAGGCGCGCGCGAGATCGTCGAAGAGGACGGGCCGCGTGACCGGCGTGGTCGGCCATCCGAGCTTGCCGTCCGCGTGTTCGTAGACGCGCGGGTAACGGGCTTCTGTGGTGAGCGCGCGCAGTGCCGCGTGCCCGTGGTTATTGCGCTCGGGGGCGACAAGCGCCGGTCCGTGCGAAGATGTGTAGCGGCGGCCGATGACGGCGAGCGCGAGGCCGAAATCGCCCGGCTCGATGTTGTCCGCTTGGAACGTCGCGACCGTCGCGCCCGTGCTCCGGGCCATCACGTCGCATGCGTGCGCGTCACCGCCGGTGCCCTCGGACACGTCCGCGCCGACGATGTAGTCTTCGTCATGGACCGGCTCGGCCCACACGAGGAGCTTGCCCAGTGTGCGGCCGGTCGTGGTCACGACGTGCTCAGAGCTGCGCGGTGGGCGCGTCTGCGCGGCGAGCCAGTCGAGTGTGGCCTGCGGGATGTACGAGCCGCCAGAGACGCGGAAGCACGTGTGCGGGTCGCTCGGAAACTCTTGGAGCGCCTTCTCCGCGGTCAGCTCACGGACGCGAGTGCGCCACCACGCGATCTGCTCGGCGTCGCATCCTGCACGGAGCAGTGTCTCTTCGTGGTCGTCGCGCGGCTCATCGTCGAAGTCTGCCGGGACGGGCAGCCGGTAGGCGGCGTGCTCGTACCACGGAAAGAAGTGCAGCTTGTAGGGCGAGTCGCCCGCGAGCGTGGCGGTGACCTGCTCAAAGAACCATCCGGTCGCGCCGTTCGGCGTGCTCTCGATGAGCACCTCGCCCGAGTCGGGGACAGCGCCGAGGAGGCCCGCCATGCTCGTCTCGGCGTGCGGCCAGAAAGCGACCTCGGTCGCATGAAGCCGGTTGATTGTTCCGGAGCGGCCCTGCTTCGCCGCGGTCTGCTCGCGCGCGCCAGCGATGCCGATCGAGATGCTCGATGCGAGCCGCTCGTAGGCCAGCTCTTTCGCGCGGTCGGTACCGAGAGCGGGCGCCATCCCGAGCTCGCGCACCGAGGCGTCGGCGAGCGACACCGTCCGAAAGAGCGCGGCAGCCAGGTCCTCGTCGTGGATGACGACACGCGTGTTCCACGACTCGATGTGCTGCGCCTGGTGCAGCCCGCGCAGAAGCTCGAGTGTCGAGAAGCCGACCTGACGCGGCTTGAGCACGATGTCGCGGCCAGTCCGCTCGCGATGAAACCGGCGCTGCTCCTGGTGCCAGCGGTCCGGGTCGAAGGTGACGAGGCCCGCGTTCTTCGTGCGGATCTTGTAGAGACGGCACGCCGCCTCGAAGTCACTCGGGAGCGTCGTCACCCGGCGGGAGCGCAGGAGTTCTTCCTCCCGCCTCTTCGCCACCCTCGTCAAGACGAGACGCGAGGGTAACGACGCGGCCATAAATCTCCTCGCCGAGCTCGCGTCGAATCGCGTCGAAGAGCAGCTCGTGCTCCTGCTCGACGCGGATGTTCACGCGTGCGCCCCAGTCCTTCGGGAACTGCCGCTCGAGACGCCACGCCAGCGCCTTGTGGTCGCGGCTGTGGTTCGCGTCGTCGCTCGCCCAGTCGTAGTGATCGGCGATCAGGTCGCGCTGCAGCTCTGCACGCACGGCCGCGACGTCGAGCGCGAAGCTCACGTACGGCTCGTCGGTGCGCTCAAGCCATTCGTAGATCGCCCGCCGCGATACCCGGCAGGCCGCCGCTGCAGCCACGACGCCGAGGCCCGCTCGGAGGTTGTCGACGATGCGAGCGCCAAGCTCAGGCGTGAAGACGGTGGCTGGCATACTGGTTTACCGCGAGCGCGCGCGAGTGTGCGGATGCCGTCACGGGCGGCGCGTGTGTGGAGTCGTTCCGGTCACACGCTGGGCGACGCGTTGGTCACGCACTCGCACCCGCATGGACACGTCGCGCGACCGATGCGCCGCAGCCCGACCGAGTACCCGACGACGCGAACGTTCGTGGTCGTGCCGCGCTTCGAACTGCCCGGCGTCAGGATCGGGTCGACCGTTGCGACGACGAACTGCTCGCCGCCGATGGCGCGCGTGTCGCCGATGCGCGGCTGGCTCATGCGGTTCGTCCGCGACGGTGTGTCGACCTGCTGGGGCGGTGTGTCCGGGGAGGTCCCAACCTCGACCCGCCCACCACCTAACGATAGATGGATCTCACAGGCTCGCCCTCTGCGCCACATGACAACGCGCGACAAAGTGCGACCGGGCTCGCCAAAGTGCGACGTAGGGCTATGCGCCGCGCTCGTCTCGAAGCCGCTCGACCTCGTGGAGAAGCTCGCCCACGAGGTCCGCGTACGGCTCGCGAAGGCGCACCATCTCGCTCAGCTGTCGGGCGATCTGCTCGATGCGCTCGGCCGTCATGGGCGTTCTGCGCTGCAGAGCCGCGCGGTCCAGGTCCGCCTGGGTGGTGTCGGGTGGCGCTGTCCAGCCCGGGGTGCCGGCCTTCAGCCAGAGCACGGGCATGGTCGCGGGTGGCAGCTTCGGGTCGTCGCTCACGTCCCCGTCCCCTTTGCGAGGTCATCTCGAATCCGCTCGGCCTCGCGCAGCATGTCTCCGGCCGTGTCGGCGTACGGCTCGCGGGCTCGGATTCGATCGACGATCTTTTGCGCGGCATCCGCGATCCGCTCCGCGGCCATCACGTGCTGTGCTGCGGCAGACAGCGGGCTAACCTGCTCTTCTGCAATGTCACCAGCGATGCCGGCGCATCCTCGACAAGCAAACCATAACTCGTCTCCGGTCCAGCATTCCCATTCGGCCGCCGTGCCGCAAAACGTCTCGCACATGACCGGCTCGTCCATCGCGTCGCTCACGTCCCAGTCCTCGGCGACCGCTGCGCCTCCACCCACGAGGTCAGCTCCTCGGGTCGTGCCTGCACCTTGCCGCGGAGCTGGTGGAGGGGCATGCCCTCGCCCGCCCAGCGTTGCGCCGTGCGTTCGGACACGCCCAGGTGCGCTGCGATCGGTCCCCATCCCGTCAGCCATTCTCGCATGTCGTCCTCCATCTGGACGGGGTGCACGCCCGATACGCGCCTGTCGTCCGGCGTGTCTCGTGCCTGGCCCGCGGTCGTCTCGTCGTCCGGATGCTCATCGCGCTCGATCAGCTCGCGTCGCTCGAAGGCGGCACGGAGCTCGGCTCGAGCGTACCGCACCATCCGGGCGACCCTGCTCTGCGTCACGAGCGGCCGGTCCTCCTCGGGCAGCCGCTCGGCGATCATCTCCGCGACCTCGACGCCCGGCTTGCGGCCGACCAGCCGAAGGAGCACCGCGAGCCGGCACACCTCGGGCGTCAGCGCAGCGACCCCGTCCCACGGGCCGCCCGCGAAGAGGCGCTCCAACTCTGTGCGGACGTGCACGAGGTTGTCGGCCTGGGACGTCGCGCGGCTCTCGCCGGGTGCCGTGGCGGTGCGTCCGCCGAGGGCGCCGGTGAGCGCCTCGATCCGAGCCGGGTCGCTCACGCTCGACTGCGAGAAGCCGTCGACCGAGACGGCGACCATCTCGGCGAGAGCGTGCGGGACCGACGCGAACGGCGTGGTTCGCTTCGCGCCCGTCGTGATGGCGGGACGGTCGCGGCCTTGCGTGATGAGGTCGGCGAGGCCCCCGAAGACCTCAGCCCAGATGCGCCGGGTCCGCGCGTCGAGGTCAGTCATGGGGAGCGGCCGCCGTGTCGACTCGAGGAAGCTCGCGCTCGTGTGGGCGTACTCGTCGCGGAGATCGGCGGACGACTCGCGACGGCGGAGCGCGCTGGCACACGCCTTACAGGTAACGGCGCCGCGGTCGGTGGTCGTTGCGACTCCCAACCACCCGCATTCGGCGCGGTCGAGAACGCCGCTCGTGTCGGCGGCGAAGTGAACGCGTGCCTTCGTCACTCGCCACCCGCCGGTCGAGTGCATCCGGGCCAGTCGCAGTGGCTCGCGGCGAGCCTGGCGTCTGCGAGCTCGGCCTCTAACACGCCGATGCGCTCCAGCAGCGTCGCCACGTCGTCGGGCGCGTGGGCACTCAGTGAGCGAGCAACGTCCCGCGCGTATGCCTCGCGCCCCAGGCGATCGTATTCATCGTCGCTAGCGCGCCACGGCCCGGGCAACGCGCTCTTCCACCGCGCCCGAATCGTCTCGATGCGGTCGTCGCTCATACCCGCCTCGCCTTCCTGCGCTCGTGCTCGATAAGCTGCGCGATGAACGAATCGTCCGGCTTCGCCGAGCTGGCCGGCTTCCCAGGCGGCACCACGCGATCGAAGTCTGCGGGGTACGCGATCAGCTCCGCCACGCGCTCCGCGATGGCGCTGTGGCGAGATCGAAGCGTTACGCGTCCGCAATCGCGACATCGCCAGTGCATGCGCTCGGCGTCTTCGTGCTCGTCCCAGTGGCCAGCGAAGAAGCACTTCAGGCGCGCGAGAACCCTGCGATGCCACGGGACGTGCGCGATGGCGACGGGGTCGCTGCGATACGGTCCGGTCATCGAGACCCCCAGACAGGGATGGTGGTCCACCATCGTGGGTCGATGACATGCATCCAACGCCTCTCCCGCTTGAACTCTTCGATCGCGGAACGCGTACCCGGAGACCGGCCGTCCCAGATCGCGATGAGCCCGTGCGCCACCTTCGCCATTTCCGCGTTGCGGATGGGTCCCGCTCCACGACCGTGCTTCGTCCAGTTCGCAGGGTACGCCTTGCAGCGAACACCGAACTCCTTCGCGAGACGAGGCGCGAGCACGTCGGGCGATCCGAGACAGCCGCCGTGAATGAACGTGGAGAATGTCGCCCCGTGGTGTCGCGCCATGCCCCGCACGTGCTGCAAGAGGTGCGGCCACGCCGCCTCCACATCGAGCCCACGCGTACCCGCGATGCATACGATCTGGCCGGTCATTCGTCCTCCCCCGCGAAGAGACCGGCCGCTTCCTCGGCGGCTCGCAGTGCGGCGATGACGCCCTCGCGCGTCGGGTGACGCGTGCAGTGCGACGGACGCCCTCCCGCTGCGGTTCGCCAGACGCGCGACGCGAACCACCCGCTCTCGCCGTTGGGCAGTGGCGAGGGCCGGACCTGGATGCTCGTTTCAGGCCTCGAACACGCGTGCTCGACGTCGTTCAGGCCGACGTAGACGTCGTCGGTGCCGCCGCACTTCGGGCAGCGGTTCTCCGGTTTGGTGGTGCGATGGACGACGGGCGCGAGCGGCGCGACACCGGTCGCGATGGGGATGCCCATTGCGGCGGCGACCAACCGCTCTACTTCCGCGGCGGTGTCAGGCGCGAACGCTACGCGGTCAAGCAGCTCGCGGCGCACGCTCTGCGCGTCGAACGCGCTGGTCGGTGGGTTGATGTTGATGACGGGCGCGGACCAGTCGCTCACGACCGGCGTCGCGCGTAGCCACGACTCGAGGGTCCCGAATGTTTCGATGTCGAAGCCCTCTGGGAGGCGGCGCTTGACGATGACGCATTCGCCTCTGAGGCCGGCCAGCTTCCACTCGCACGGCTCGTCGTCGCAGCTCGCCTTCCACATTCGCCGCTCGCCGATGACGGGCTTCGCGACCTCAGCGCGCTTCTCGACGATGGGCGCCGCGAACCAGAGCGCGGGCTCGGCCGCGCAGACCAGACGCCGCTCGCGGCCGTAGGTCCCGCAACTGAGCGCGTGCACGAGCAGCTTGCCGTCGTTCACCAGCTGGAGCTTCCAGTCGCGCTCCTCGTCGAGCGGCAGCCCGAACCGCCGCGTCTCGCCGACGACGACGAGCGACCACGAGCGCCACGTCTCGAGCGGCACGCAGTGATACGCGCTCGAGCTGTCCAGGTACGAGCCGGTCACGATGCCATGAGACGCGTCGTACTTGACCGCGCGGAGCAAGGCGCCGCCGCTGCCGTATGTTGGGTCGTGCCTGATCTCGCCGATCGTCATTGTCGTCATCGCCACCATCCGAGAAAGAAGCCGAACGCTGCGACGCCGAGCCCGACGACGAATGTCAGTTTCAGCGCGCCGACGACGAGCACCCAGAG
>JADZFZ010000686.1 GCA_020854145.1 Deltaproteobacteria bacterium
CGACGGTCGTTCCGCCGAGCGGCAGCACCTCGCGCTCCTGCAGCACCCGCAGGAGCTTGGCCTGCGCGTCGAAGGGCATGTCGCCGATCTCGTCGAGGAAGAGCGTGCCGCGATCGGCGAGCTTCACGAGGCCGACCTTGTCGGCGTGGGCGCCGGTGAAGCTGCCGCGCTTGTAGCCGAAGAGCTCGCTCTCGATGAGATGCCCAGGCAGCGCAGCGCAGTTGATCGCCTGGAACGCGCCGCGCCGCTGGCTGCGTCGATGAAGCTCGCGTGCGATGAGCTCTTTGCCGGTGCCGCTCTCGCCGCTGATGAACACCGACAGCTCGCTCGCGCCGATCTTGTCGATGCGCTCGAGCAGCTGATCGACCTGCAGGCCTCCGACGAGCAAGGGCTGCGTGATCGAGTGCGAGACCGGGCGCGAGCCTTCGACGACCGTGCCGTCGATGCGATACGCCGTGAACGCGTACAGGTTCTGCGGCGTGAATCGCATGATCGTGTCGCCGATGCGCACGACGTCGTGGGTGCGGAGCAGGTGCGGCTGCGTGATCGTGATGCCGTTGACGATGGTGCCGTTCGTGCTGCCGAGATCGCGCAGGAGCCATCCGTCGCTCGACACCCGCTCGACGCGCGCGTGGTAGCGGGAGACGGCACCCTCGGGGATGGCGATCTCGTTGTCGAGCTCGCGGCCGATGCGTGTCGGGTTCTGCGCGAAGGGAAATGCGCTCGGGAGCCCGGCGTGCAGGCGCGAGTAGATGAGGACGAGACCGGGGGTCGGGTCACCGCCGTCGAACGGACGGATGACCGGACCCGAGGTCGTCTCCCATGCGTTGACGCCGGTCACGATCGCGTTCGGACCCTACCACCGCAGGGGTCGGCCCGCGAAGCGCCGTGCACGGCCAGGCGCACGGTATATCTCGCACGTGCGCAGGGATCTGATGGTCCTCTTCGTGGGCGCGGCGTGTCTCCGTCTGGCCGTCGCGCTCGCGCTGGACGCTCCGCCCTCGTGGGACGGGGTGATCTACGAGCGCGCCGCGCGTCAGCTCGCCGCGGGCGAGGGCTACACACAGCGGATGCTGAACCCGAAGAAGCCGCCGCGGCCCACGGCGTTCTACCCGGTGGGGTTCCCCGCGACGCTCGCAGGCGCGTACCGCGTCCTCGGCACGCAAGCGTGGTCGGCGGCGCTGCTGCAGGCGATCGCAGGCGCCATCTCGGTCGCCGCCGGGTACGTGCTCGCGCGAAGGCTCGCCGCGCGAAGGGCCGCGTTGCTCGCGTCGAGCTTGCACGCGGTCGCCCCGGGCCCGGTGCTGATGAGCGCGACGTACCTGTCGGAGCCCGTGACGGCCGCCGGTCTCGCGCTCGCGCTGGTCGCGATGTCGTGGCCCGGCGCTGCGCGTGGCTCGCGCACGTCGTGGCGGCTGGTCGCAGCGCACGGGATCGCCGGGGTCGTCGGTGGGCTCGCGGCGCTCGCGCGTCCGACGGCGCTCGGCGCGATGGCGCTCGCGGGCTTCGTCGCTCCGCTCGTGGCGCGTCGTCGGATCGCGCTGCGCGTCGCGATGGTCGTCGTCACGCTCGGCGGCATCGCGCTCGCGATCGCGCCCTGGGCGCTGCGCAACGCACGCGCGCTCGGTGCGCCGGTGGCCGTCTCGACCAACGACGGCGTGAACCTGCTGATCGGCGCGATGGACGGCGACGGTCGCTTCGTGCCGCTGCCGCCCGAGCTCGATTGCGGAAAGACCCGACGCGAGATCGAGAGCGATCGTTGCCGCCGCGCGCTCGCGCTCGAGCGCATCGCGGAGTCGCCGCTCGCGTGGATCGCGCGAAGCGTGCCCAAGGTCGCGCACACGTTCGGCTACGAGTCGAGCCCCGTGCTCGCGACGATCCCCGATGCGCCGCGCCTCGTGTCCGCGTCGCTCGTCGCGCTCTCGACCCTCGCATGGTGGGCGGCGCTCGCCTTCGCGATCCGCGGGGCGATCCGACGGCTGCGTGGTGCGATCGCGTCACGGCGCCGACTCGTGCTCGCGCTCGTCGTCGTGGCCGGCGTCTTCGCGGCGACCCACGCCGTGTTCCTCGGCGGGGATCGTTATCACCTGCCGCTCTGGCCCGTGGTCGCCGCTCTCGCTGCGGCCGGCGTCACCCGCGCCGTCGCGCCTTCCCGCGCGGCCGTCGCGGCGCGGGCGCTGGGCCTCGCGCCGCATCGCGAACCGTGAGCTCGGCGCGCGGAGGCCCGCCGTACGGCCGGCCGTCCAGCTCAGGGCTTGCGCGCCACGACCTGCAGGACGGCGCTCGGACCGCCGTGGAATCGACCCTCGTTCACCTCGCGGATCTTCTCCTCGATCAGCAGCAGCTCGAGGCCGGCGAGCTCGTCGCGAAGCGCGGCCGCGGTCATGAGCCAATCGGCCGTGGGTGGACCTCCGGTCCCGAGCTCGAGCTGCTTCGGGGTGTACGCCTCGAGCAGCAACGCACCGCCGGGCCTGAGCGCCGCGACGACCGAACGATGGATGCGCGCGCGGGTGACCGACGGAGTGTGGAACCAGATCGACACGACGCCGTCCCAGCGCTCGACGCCCAGATCGAAGTGCGCGAGATCGGCGACGACGGTGCGGATCTCGACGCCCCGCTGCGCGGCGAGCTTGCGTGCTTTCTCGAGACCCACGGCCGAGCCGTCGACGCCCGTCACGCGAAACCCCAGTCGCGCGAGGAAGACGGCGTTGCGGCCCTCTCCCTCGGCGAGGCTCAGGATCTCGCCGCCAGCCGGCAGGTAACGCTCGGCGTTGGCGGCCAGGAAATCGTTGGGCTCGGTGCCGTAGGCGAAGCCCGGCTCTCCGTATCTTTGGTCCCACATCGGTCGGAGTATGACCCAGCCCGTCGCACGGCTCACTGGCGCGTGAGCTCGACTCCGTCGACGGTCATCTTCCAGACGCCGCCGACCTGCTCGGGGCCGCGATCGATCCGGAAGTTGACGGTGCTGACGATGATGTTGACGTCGAAGCCGCGGCGATCGAAACGCGAGAGCGGACCGTTGACGGTGCGATTGGTCGCGCCTTCCTGCTTGCGGTAGGCGACCGATCCGCCGGGGTCGATCGTCAACGTGATGCCGCCGCCGACCCACGTGCCGTTCAAGAGCGGTCGGAAGGTCGCGAGGTCGGCCTGCGTCGCAGCTTGCTCGCGGGCGCGGATCGGCCCTTCGATCGACTGGATGTACTGGTACATGCGCGCGTTGAGCGCCTGCAGCTGCGTGGTCCGCGCTTCGCCCGACGCAGGCAACGCCCCGTGCTCGCGCGCGAACTCCGCCTTCTTCGTCGCGATCTGCGCGCGCGTCGCTTCGTCGGCGCTCCGCGACAGACTGTCGAGCGTCGTCTGGTGCTCGGTGTACTTGGACGCGACCATCTCGTCGGAGCTCGGGAAGCAGCACGCAGCCACTCCCGAGACCCATGCGAGCAGCACGACGCGCGCGCACCCACTCGACCACTCGCCACCACGCGGAACCGCTCGATTCATGTCGCTCCTCCCATCGTGAGAGGGCGAGCTTCTCACAGTACGGGGGCGTTTCCTCGCTCGCTCTGCGGGCTGCGTGACACCTCACGCTTCGCTGGCAGCGCGGATGGTCCGTCGGACGGTCTCCACCAAGACCACCCCCGAGGTCGGCTTGAACAGGACGGCGCGTGCGCCGGCCGCGCACGCACGCGACTCCACGTCGCCGCCTGCGCGCGAGGTCACGACGATCGCCGGGATGGGCGCCCCGTACTCGCCGCGTGAGAGGCGCGCGAGCAGGTCGAGGCCGTGCACGCCGGGCATCTCGAGGTCGGTGACGAGCAGCGCGTACGTCCGAAGCCCGAGCGTCCGTGCCGCTTCCCAGCCGTCTCCCGCGAGGTCGACCTCGAAGCCCGCCGCGCGAAGCTCGCTCGCGAGAAACGCCCGCGACGTAGGCGAATCGTCGACCACGAGGATCCGCGCCGTCTCCTGCTCGCGGACCGGTAGCGGCGGTCCCGCAGCGAGCTCCTCCGCGTCGAGCACCAGCGTGACCTCGCCGTCGCCGGCGATGGCAGCGCCCGCGTAGGGCGGGAAGCCGGCGAGCAGCCCTGCGAAGCGGCGGACCACCATCTCGTCGGGGCCGATCGCCTCGTCCACCTCGACGTCGATCCCGCCGCCCGCGGCGAGGCGCACGACCGCGCCCGACGCTCCGCGCGAAGGCGTTCCCGCGACGAGCTCCACCAGCGGCACGGCTGGCCGAGCGGCGCCCGAGCGGGGAGTCCCGACGGGCGCGACCGACTCGACGACGTCGAGTGGGAACGCATAACGTTGCCCTTCCGCACGAACGACGAGCAGGCGCGAGACCGCGACGGGGTGCGGGATCCGCAGCTCCGCACGCGTCCCCGGCGTGCTCGTGGGCTGGTTCGCGATCCGCGCGCTGCCGCCGAGCCGCATGGCCGCGTCGCGCACCACGTCGAGGCCGACGCCGCGTCCCGCCAGGTCGTCGGCGCGTGCCCGCGTGGTCAACCCGGGCGCGAAGATCATCCCGAGCAACGTCTCGCGGTCGGCGAGCTCGGCCTGCTCGGGGTCGAGCAGCCCGCGTTGCGTCGCGACCTGCCTGACGCGGTCGAGGTCGACGCCGGCCCCGTCGTCGCTCACCGACAGCAACAACCGCTCGCCCGTCGCCTCCGCGGCCAGCTCGATCACTCCGCGCGCCGACTTGCCGCGCGCGACCCGAACGTGCGCCGGCTCGATGCCGTGGACGAGCGCGTTGCGGCAGAGCTGCAGCACCGGATCGAGCAGGGCTTCCGCAACGCCACGATCGAGCCGCACGTCGGCCCCGCTCGTGGTCACGACGACGTCCTTGCCGAGCCGTTGCGCCGTCGTCTGCACCACCGGCACGACCCGCTCGAAGAGCCATTGCGCACGCGTCGTGCGCATGGTGGTCAGCTCCTCGCGGCTCTCGGAGCTCACGCGGCGCAGGGCGGCCGCGTCGCGCGCGCTGTCCTCGGCGATCGACTCGAGCACGGCCGCCGCGTTGGTCAGCGCCGCGGCCACGTCGCGCACGGTCTGGATCGCGTGCGCGGGCGCGCCCCACGGTCGCGGCGGACCGATCGCACGCAGCGCCCGCGCGAGCGCCCCGCGCGACGCGCTCAGATCGCGCACGATCCCGCGGAAGGACTCGGAGCGCGTGTCGAGCCGGTCGCGCACGTGCGTCATCTCGCCGAGGCCATCGACGAGCCGGTCGAGGCGGGTGACCGCCACGCGAACGATTCCCGCAGGGTCGCGACGCCGATCGGGTCGCGACTCCGCAGCGCCCGAGGGCCCTTCGGACGACCGGCGACCGAACGTCGCATCGACGCCGATCGGCGTCTCACCGGACGCCGGTCGCGGTCCCTGCGCCAGCGCCCGACCGATCGCCTGGCTCCCGCGCGAGAGTGCCTCGAGCTCTCCGGTGCCGAGGCGTCGATCGGCGCCCTGCGCGCGATGGATCATGTCCTCGAGACGGTGCGCGGCCTCGGCCACGGCGGTCGCTCCGACGGCGAGCGCCGCGCCCTTGAGCCCGTGCAGATGACGGAAGATCTCGCGCTCGATCTCCTCGCGCGCGTTCTCCTCGTGCGTATGCGCGACGACGCTGCGCTCGATGGCGGCGAGCCTGTCCTGCGCCTCCGCGACGAACACCTCGTGGAGCGTCGGATCGGGCACCGGCGCGAACGACGGCGACATGCTCGGCGATCCCTGGGCGTCGGCCTCGGGTGGGCCGCTCGCGGGCTCGATGGGTCCGGTCGGCGCCTCGACGGGCATGCCGCCCTGCTCGGAAGACTCGAGGTGGTCCGCGAGATCACGGAGCTCGTCGAGCAGCAGCGGCGGCATCTCGGCGTTGCCCGCGCGCAGCCACGTCTCGGCGCGACCGATGCGATCGGCGAGCTCGATGAGACCGATCATCGCGGCGGCGCCCTTGAGCGCGTGGAGCGCCCGACGACGCACCTCCGGCGGCTCCTCGGCGCGCGGTTCGAGCGTCTCGAGACGCGCTCTGAGCTCCTGCGCGAAGACACGACGCAGCTCCGCGTCGATCTGGCGTAGGGCCGGGGGGATCGCCGCCGCGGCCGTCGGCTCCCGGTCGCGGATCACGTCAGGCCGTTCGCCCCGGCAGGCGTGCGCGCACCGACGCCACCGCGCGCTCGAGCTCGCCGAGCGCACGCGCCACCTCCTCGGTGTCCACCACGCGCCCGGCATCGCGCGCCACTCCGTCGAGATCCGCGAGCAGCTCGTCGCGGCGACGGCGCACGGTCGCAGCGAGCTCGGCGGCGAGCGGGTCGTCCACGCGGTACGGAGTGACGGCCGTCTCGAGCGACTCCGCCGCGCGCACCACCGCCTCGGACGACGAGGCGCAACGCGCGACCGCCTCCGACGCCTGCCCGGTCAACCGGCGTCCTTCCTCGATCGCGCCGAGCGTCGATTGGATGTCCTGCTGCGCCGCCTCGATGCCGTCGAGCACCTCTTGGGACACGGCGGCGCTGCGCTGCGCGAGCTTGCGGATCTCCTCGGCCACCATCGCGAGCGCTCGCGCCGCCTCGCCCCCGACCCGGGCAGCCTCGATCGCGGCGTTGAGCGCGAGCATGCCCGTGCGCGACGACAGATCACCGAGCAGCTCGAGCTGCGCGACCGCGTCCGACAGGCGTCCCGTGCCCGCGCGCAGCTGGTCCGACGCACCATCGAGGCTCGCACGCGCGATCGACGTCGAGGTCGCCGCGTGCTCCGCCGCACCCGTCAGATCGCGCGTCGCCATCGTCACGGCGCGCGACTCGCGGCGCGCTCGTACGACCGTCTCGGTCACGCGATCGAGCAGCCGTTCGGTCTGTCGCGTCATCGCGGCCAGCCGCCCAGCCGTCGGCCGCGGACGCGCCCGCAGGTCTCCCTCGGCCGCGAGCGACAACGTCTCGACGAGCCCGCGCTCGGCCTCGCGATCGTCGGCCGGCTCCGCCATCGACTCCGCGGCGCGCGC
>JADZFZ010000687.1 GCA_020854145.1 Deltaproteobacteria bacterium
GCCTGGCTCCGCGCGCAACGCGACGACCTCCGTCCGCTCGTGGAGACGTGGTTTGCGCGGATGCGCCAGTGTGGTGACGACGTGCGCGAGCTGATGCACGACGGAGCTCCGACCGCCTGTGTCGGCGCCGCCGCGTTCGGCTACGTCGCCGCATTCGGAGACCACGTCAACGTCGGCTTCTTCTGCGGTGCGTTGCTGAGCGACCCGGCTCGCCTGTTGGAAGGAACGGGCAAGCGCGGTCGCCACGTGAAGCTGCGGCCGGGCCGTACGATCGACTCCAGAGCGCTCTCCCAGCTCGTCCTCGCGGCATACGACGACATCCGGGCGCGACTCCGCGAGTGAGCTCGGGCAATGGGCACGCGCGTTGCGTCGCTGCCCCGCATGTCGGCCCTGAAAGCAGTGGAGCTCGTCGGGCTCGCGCTCGCCCTCGGGCTCGGTGCCGCGTGCGGCGGCAATCCCGTGTACTCGGAGGCGTGCCGCGATCTCTCGGACGCGCTGAACGCCGAGATCGATCGGTCGGCGGCCGCGCACGCCGCGTGTGCGCGCGACGACGAGTGCGTGCTCGCCGTCGTCGTCGTCCCATGCAACCGCGACACGGCGCACGAGGTCGCCATCGCGAGCGAAGCGCTCGACGGCTTTCGCGCCGAGATCGCGCTCGCCGCACAATCGTGCACCGCCACGCAGATTGCGGACTGCAACGCGTATTGCGGATCGACCGGGTCGCTCGTCGTGCCCGCGCCCGAGGTCCGGTGCCTCGCCGGGACGTGCACGCTCGGAAGCGTCGACGGTCTGACGCCGCCGACCGAGGGACTCTCGGTGCCCGACGCCGAGCTCTGTCGTCCCTCGCAGAACGTCTTCTTGCCAGCGGACCTCTGAGAGGGTCGATCGGGCGCGCACGGGATTCGTCGCGCGCGAAGCGATTGCACGACGGCGCGCCGACGAAGACATCGACCCGAGCGCGCGGATCGCGAAAGAGACCGGCAGTCGCTCGGAGCCCGACGTGGGCTCCGAGCGTCGTTGCGGGAATGCGGCGAGCGGCCATGGGTGAATCGATCACCAGAGCCGCCGTGCGCGCGTCAGCCCTTGGACTTCTTGGGTCCCTTCTTTCCCTTACCCTTCGGCGCCGATTCGGCGGCCGGAGCGGCGGGAGCCGGCGCGGATCCGCCGTCGGCCGGGAAGTACTTCGTGGCTCGCGTCTCGCCTTCGCGTCGGACGGAGCCCGCGGCGAGCAGCTTCGCGGCCGGTCCCTGGAGCTTCTTGGTCGGGACACCGATCACGCGGCTGATCTCTTCCATTCGCGCGCCGGGGTTCGACTGGATGTGCGAGAGGAGCGCAGCCTCGAGGTTCGCCGAGCCGCCGCCGCCTCCGCGCTTGCGACCAGGCTTCGCAGCAGGTGCCGCTTTGGCCGCCTTTGCCTTCGCCGCCTTGGGTGCTGCCGCCGGCGCCTTCGCCTTTGCTGGAGCCGCACCTGCGGCGGGGCCGGACAATTTGGCCGCACGCGCGAACGTCGCCGCCGTGTGACGGTTGAACAGAGCCGCGAGCTGGCCGATGACGGGCTTGAGCAGAGCGGCGATTTCGCTCTCGAGATCACTCATTGCGAGGCCTCCTGGGAAGGGCGGGAACGTGCCAATGGCGGCACGACGGGCGGGAGACTAAAGCAACAAATCGGGTTTGTCTCGTCCAGGATTGTCATTGGCGCGAAAAAAATCCGGGGCCTCGAGGACCCCCGAACGAAAGTCCGGGGAAAACCACATTCCACGTGGGCGAGGACGATCTCGGGGCCACGCGAGGGCCGATCCGTCGTCGGCCGTCCCGCCAATCGCGAGCGTCGATTACGTCCCGGGTGCTTGACCTGGGGACGCGAATGAGCTCAAAGCCTGTCGATGGACCGGCGCGACGGGTCCCTCTGCTCGGGGGAGTTGCATGCGGGGAGCGAGCTCGTCGCGGCCCCCTCTCGGTTCCCCCGGAGGATGCTGGGGGCGGAGCCTCCGGAGAGAATCACTCAGCAGGAGCGAGCGTGGGAATCATTCTGAAATCCAATCGAGAGATTCTGAAGATGCGCGCGGCGGGGCGCGTCGTGTGCGCCGTTCTGGACACGCTCGAGGCTGCTTGCGTGCCAGGGGTCACGACGCGCGACCTCAATCGGATCGCCGAGCGAGAGCTCGCGAAGGCCAACGCGCGTTCGGCGTTTCTGGGCTATCGACCGGGCCCGGTGCCCGCGTATCCGGCCGTCGTCTGCACCTCCGTCAATGGAGTCGTGGTTCACGGGATCCCCAGCGACCGAGTCATTCTCCGTGAGGGGGACGTCGTGGGGATCGACTTCGCGTGCTTCGTCGATGGTTATTGCGCCGATGCCGCGCGAACCATCGGCGTCGGGATCATCAGCGCGCCGGCGCGTGACTTGCTCGATGCGACGCGAGAGTGCCTCGACCGTGCGATCGCGCAGTGCTTCGTCGGGCGACGGTTGGGCGACGTCGGAGCCGCCGTCGAAAGGCACGCCGAGAGCCGCGGGTACTCGGTGGTGCGCGATTTCGTCGGGCACGGGATTGGTCGTGCGATGCACGAGCCGCCGAACGTGCCGAACTACGGCATGGAAGGCACGGGGATGCGACTGAAGGCGGGCATGGTCATCGCGATCGAGCCGATGCTCAATGCCGGAAAGCCCGACGTTCGCCTGCTCTCGGACGGCTGGACCGTCGTGACGGGAGACGGAGCGCTGTCGGCGCACGTCGAGCACACGGTCGCAATCACCCAGGAAGGCCCGATCGTGCTGACGGCGGCGTAGGTTCCGCCCCTCACCCGACCCACCAACCGCTCGGGCGGAGGGGAGCCCTGGGGGGAGACGACCGTCGCGAGCTCGTCGGCGACCTGGCCTTGCTGGCGCCGTCAACGAGCGCGAGCGCGCCGCGCGCCGCCGGATTGGCGAGAGGCGGACGGCGACGAGCGCGACGTGCGCGCACCCGCGCGACTGCCGATCTCCCAGGACAACAGCCGGCATTCGATGGGCCCGTTGAGCACGAGCAGCGACCGGTCGGGCGGCGATGGAAATGCGCGCAGGATTGCCATCGAGCCTGCGAGCACCGTGACGTGGTGGCCCGCCAGCTGGGAGAAAGTCTTGGCCATCTCGCGATAGAGCGTGCCGTCCGTCGCGAGTCGCTCGCCGTATGGCGGGTTCGTCACGACCCAACCGGGAGGCGACGTCGGCCGGAGCGCGCTGACGGGAGCCACCTCGAAGTCCACGCCGACTCCGGCGGCCGCCGCATTTGCACGCGCAATCGCGACTGCCGTGGGATCCAAGTCGCTTCCGGCCACGTCTGGCGCTGCCTTCGAGGTCCGTGCCCGCTCGCGGAGGCTCGATCGGAGCTCGGCCAACCGACGCGCCAGAGAGTCGTCGAGCCACGCAGCGCGCTCGACGCCGAGACGTGGCCTCGACAATCCGGGCGCCACCCCTCGGGCCCAGAGCGCGGCCTCGATCGCCAGCGTCCCCGAGCCGCACATCGGATCGCGTAGCGGCGAGCGCCGATCCCAGCCCGCGAGGCGGAGAATCGCCGCCGCGAGCGTCTCCTTCATGGGGGCCTCGGCCGATCGGGCCCTCCATCCACGCTGGTGGAGCGAGCCGCCCCCGATGTCGAGGTAGACCGTGGCGCTGTCCTTCGCCACGTGGACGAAGAGCAGCACGTCCGGATCCTCGGTGTCCACGGAGGGACGCCAGCCCCGTTTGTCCCGCAGCACGTCGACGATCGCGTCCTTGGTCTTGAGCGCGACGTAGCCCGAATGTGTCAGCGCCCCGTCCCGAACGGAGGCTCGTACGGCGAGCGTGTGTCGGGGGCCAATCAGCCCCGCCCAATCGATCTCGCGGACCCCCGCGTAGAGCGCGTCGACCGAACCCGCGTCGAATCGACCCAGCTCTGCCAGGACGCGCACGGCGATTCGCGACTCCAGGCAGACGCGTGCCCCGAGATCGAGCGCTCCGCCGAAATGCACGCCGCCGCGATCCGCACGCACGCCGCGGACACCTATCTCGCGCAGCTCGTCTCTGAGCGCGGGCTCGGTACCTTTCGCAGCGGTCGCGAAGAAGTCCACGAGCGATCTCTAGCAAGCCCTGACATTCACGGCACGAATTCCGAGTGAGCCCGAGCCCGCGGCCAGCGGGCGACGGCGAAGTCGCAACACGCCCGAGCGTCGAGCAAAGGGCGTGAATTCGCCTTCCGAGCCTCCCACCCACCACACCTGAAGGGGAGGCTCGCCGCGTGAGCCCGCCGCGCTCATTCGTGAATGTGGGCGACGATGCCGCGCCAGAGGGACGACGCGCCGGTCAGCTCGGCCACGAGGACGGCCTCGGCTGCCGCACGATCCGGGCGGGCGCCCGCGCGTTCGATCGTGGCAGCCACGTCCTCGGCGACGAGGGCGCGGGTCGCCAGCTCCGCGAGAGCGACCGCGAAGCTGCCTCGCGTCGTCCATTCGAGCGACCAGATCTCGTCGGCGATCCAGTCGGCCACGACCGCGCGACCCGTGCGCTCTCGGGAAACGCAGGACTGGCTGCGATCGAACGACGCGCTCCACGGACGCCGGCGGGCCGGACGCCTGCCCTCGCCGAGCAGACCCAGCAACGCGTCGCCTGCCCAAGCGAGGGCGTCGCCACATGCGCTGCCGTCGATGCGCGAACGGAGCAGATGCGCGACGTCGGTCCAGCGCAGGCCGTCGAGGCGCGGCATCGGCGCGGCGCCCAGCGCGGCGCTCGGGAGGTGCGCACGGTCAATCGCCGCCAGGAGCTCGGTCTCCATCTCTACGTAGCGCTCGAACCCAATCCATCGACGTCCTCGAGCGCGGATTCGCGCTCCGACGCGCAAGTCCGCCTTCAATCGGCCGGCACGATCCGAAAGGGACTGTTCGGCCTCCATCGTGTCCAGGCCCTTCGCGTCCCCGAGCGATCGACAGGGGCACCGGTGTGCGGTCGTGATTCGACCACCTCGGGGCGTCGCGACGAGACCGAATGGGAATCGGCGACACCCCTCCGGCTTGGCGCGGAGACCTCCCTCGGCGTGGAGGCGGCAATGGAGGGTGCCGTGAACGGGGTCGACGACCCGCAGGTGGCAGCGCCCTTCGAGCGTGCGGAGCGCGTGCGCCCCGATGCCCTCGTGGAGAGAAAGAGCGCTCCGCGGCACGAGACCGAGATCGCGAGCCTCGGTCGGCCGAACGGGGCCGAGCACGTGGGCGTCGGTGCAACACGTCCCGGCCCCGTGGCATGCGAATCGCGCTCCGGGTCGGACCAGGAGAGGTCTCGGACGCACGCGGGTACGCGAGCTCACCGCGGCATGATAGCGTCGCGAGAACATCCGTTCGGAGGCACATGACGAGCCCCAAGAGCACGGAGCAGGAGATCCCGGACGACCTGCGCGAAGCCCTCGAGGCGACGCCGGACGCCTACGCCGCATTTCTCGTGATGCCGCCCTCCCATCGTCGCGAGTACCTGTCCTTCATCGACGAGGCCAAGTCGACGACCACGCGTGCGCGCCGGATCCTGCGTGCGATGGAGATGATGTCGCAGTGGAAAGCCGAGCGCGTCGGCGAGCGCAAGCAGTCGCGCAAGGTCACCTCGCGCGACAAGCCCGGGCTCAAAGGTGCCGTCGACACCGCGCGCCGCAAATCGGGAAAACGTGGGTGACGAGGCGGCCGTCTCGTACGAGACGCTGAGCCCGGGCGACGAGGCGCGCCTGGACGCGTTCCTGGCGAGGCACGCGGAGTCGTCGATGTTCCTGCGCTCGAACGTGCGGGCGGCGGGGTTTGCCGACCAGGGTGCGCTCCATCAGGGATCGTATGCCGCGGCGATTCGCGATGGCGCGATCGAGTCGGTCGCGGGCCATTTCTGGAACGGCGTCGTCGTGCTGCAATCCCCCGTCGAGGAGCACCTGCCCGAGGTCGTCGCGCTGGCGACCGCGACGAGCCACCGTCCGGTCGCGGGGATCGCGGGCCCGTGGGACCAGGTCGTGGCCGCGCGAGCGGCCCTCGGGATGGAAGAGGCGGACACGTCGCGATCGAGCCCGGAGACTCTCTACGCGCTGTCGCTCGCCGAGCTCCGTGTGCCCGATGCGCTGGCGTCCGGCAGTCTGCGGTGCGAGGTGCCAGCGTCCGATCGAATCGAGGCGGCCGTGGCGATGCGCGTCGCGTTCTGCGTGGAGGCGCTCGGTCAGTCGGAGACACCGGGGTTGTGGGAGGGCGCGGCGAGCGAGCTGCGACGCCTCGTCGATTCCGGCTCGACGTTCGTGTTGACGCACGACGCACGCGCGGTGGCCGTGGGCAGCTTCAACGCGCGGTTGCCGGATTGTGTTCAGCTCGGGGGCGTGTTCACGCCGCCCGAGCTGCGTGGTCGCGGCTATGCCCGAGCGCTCGTCGCCGGGGCGTTGCTCGCCGCCCGTGCGGAGGGCGTCGCGCGAGCGGTGCTCTTCACCGAGATCGACAACCTGCCTGCCCGTCGCGCCTACGAGGCGCTCGGCTTCCGGGCCGTCGGCACCTACGGGCTCTGCCTCTTTCGTTGACCCGCCGCCGGGGTCTTGCGCGAGCCCCCCTCGGGCGACCGTCGGGGGGCGAGCGCTCCCAATCCCTTGGTCGATTCGAGCTCGTCGAGCGTCTTGGGCCAATCGTCCTTCAGCAATCGCGAGAGCGCACGGTCCGCCAGCAGTCGCCCGGCCGTCTGGCAACGGGCGCAATAGTTCGCTTCGTTCTCGGCGTAGGCGATTCGCTGCACCGGTGAGCCGCATACCGGGCAAGGCTGGCGATAACGTCCGTGCACGCTCATCCCTTCGCGAAACGCCGTCACCTTCTCCGGGAATGATCCCTCGGGGGTCTCCTTTCGCAGTCGCTCGATCCAGTCGCGGAGCACGTGCTGGGTCGCGTCGTGGAGGCGCGACATCTCGTCGTCGTCGAGCTGACGCGTCAAGCGAAAGGGAGACAATCGCGCGCGGTGGAGGATCTCGTCGGAGTACGCATTGCCGACTCCGCTCAGCACGCGCGGATCCGTCATGGCGCGTTTGAGGGTGTGAGGCGCTGCGCGCAGGCGCGCGGCGAACTCGACGGGTGACGAGCCGAGCGGCTCGAGGCCCCCGCGATCGAGCGTGCTCAGCGCCGTTTCACCCGCGACGACATGGAGCGAGGCACGTCGCTTGGTTCCCTCCTCCGTGAGGAGCAACGTGCCGCTCGGGAAGTCGATTGCCAGCAGGCCGCGCTTGCCGGGGATGGCTGCGCCGGGCTCTCGCCAGCGCAGCCGCCCGAGCACCATGAGATGGATGACGAGGAAGAGGTCGTTCTCGAGCGCCAACACGATTCGCTTGCCGAGCCGGCGCACCTCGCGCACGACTTTCCCTTCGACCGCACCGACCGGCGGATCGGTGGTGCGAAGGACGAATGGGCTCGCGATGCGCACGCGCGACACGGGCGTGCCGCGGATCTTGCTCTGCAGTCGTTCGACGTAGAGCTCGACGTCGGGGAGCTCGGGCATGCGACCTCGATGATCTCACGAGCCCGACAAGATCCGTCGTCCCGCGAGCGTCGCCAGCGCCAAGATTGCCGTCTGCGGGTTGACGCCCGTGTTCGAGGGAAAGACGCTCGAATCGGCGACGTACAGGCCCTCCAGCCCGTGATGCCGGAAGTCGGGACGCACCACGCTGCGTTCGGGGTGCGATCCCATCCGGCAGGTCCCGAACATGTGCGTGACGACGGCGGCGTAAGCGCGCGGATCGAGCGGGGCCTCGTCCTCGAGGCGCGACATCGTCGCGCGATCGGTGACCCTTTCGTGCCATCGCGCGATGCCCGGCGTCACCTCGATCGCGCCGGCGGCCAGCATCAGCTCACCGAGGACGCGGACACCACGCCGGAACCGCGAGACGTCGTCGCGCGTGAGATCGAATCGGACGGTCCAGCGGCCCACTCGTCCACGCGCCTCGGCGCGCACCGCTGCCCCCCAAGAGAGCGAATGCGCCATCGTCTCGAGGCCGCGCGACAGGTCGGATCCGACGCCCTTGATCCGTGCGGCGACCATCGCGCTGCCGAAGCCGAGCGCCTCGAACTTCAGCCCTTCCTTCCTCAGGCCGATGACCTCGTGTCCTTGCGTCGCCCCCTCCCATGCGCGAATCGGCTCGCCGAATCGTCCCGTGACCGAGACTCCGGGGTGACACTGGAATCCCTCGCCGACCGGGCCTCCGGCGATTCCGCTCGCGAGGAGCAATCGGGGCGACTGCACGGCGCTCGCAGCGAGAACGACCGCGTGACGGGCATTGGCCTCGAATCGCCCGCCGCCCGCCGTGCGACCGACGACGCCGATTGCGCGACCGTGCGCGACGAGCACGCGATCGATTCGCGTGGAGCACGCGATTCGCGCTCCGTGGAGCACGGCGTCGGGCAGGTAGGTGCGGTCCATCGACATCTTGCGTCCGATGGGGCAACCCTGCAGGCATCGGCCGAGACCGCGACAATCGTGGACGTTGCGGAAGATGGGCCGGTGCTCGAGGCCGAGGGCGTCGGCGCCCTTGGCCATGAGGAGATTCTTGGGCCCGGCGATCGCGGGATCGGTCGGTGCGATGTGGAGGTCGCGCTCCACCTCGTCGGTCGCGCGGACGATCGCGTCCCAGGACAGCGTCTCGTCGAGCGCAGGGTCGGCCTCGATCCAGCGTGCGTGGACGTCCTCGGGCAATCGCCACGAGATGGCGCCATTGACGACCGAGGTGCCGCCGACCACGCGTCCTTGCACGAAGGGCATCGGCGCACGACCGAGCAACACGGATGCGCCCATGTCGCGGTACATCGACGCGAATGCGGAGAACGAGTCCGGCGGGAAAGCGGAAGGCTCGACGAATGGGCCCTCTTCGACGACCAGCACCGACGCGCCGCCGCGCGCCGCGGTCCGCGCCACGGCTGCGCCCGCCGGGCCGCTGCCGACGACGACGACGTCGGCGGCGAGGCGCGCTGCCCCGCGATTGCTCGCGCCGTCGAACGACACGAGCGATCGTCCCTCGAGCGCCGGCGCGGTGGGTAGGACCACGGTCATGGAGCGATGGTGATCTCGCCGACCTCGACGAGTCCACTCCGGTGGCGACCGGTCTCGGGGAGAATCGTAGTCTGCCCCGACTGCACGAGCAGAGTGATCGGCAGTGTGAGCGGAACCGAGAGCTGATTGGGGATCACGATCCGCACCGGATCGCGCAAGAGCTCGCCCGGACGCCATTTGAACGTGTGATAGAAGCCGAGCAGAGGCGTGTGCGCGGCGTGGAAGTGCTCCGGGAAGGAGACACCCGGCGGCGCCCGGAACTGCACGTCGAACCACAGGTCCTGCCGGATGCGTTCGCGCACCCGGTAGTAGAAGTCGATCGCGAGGACCTCTCCGCGGCGGACGCGCGTGCGTGGGATGTCGACCCCGAGAAGATCGAATCGCTCGTACGCGATGGAGAGCGGGTGCGACATTCTCGGCACGCGGGCCAGCCGATTCATCGCGACGTACTGCTCGCCGGTGTTCTCGCGTCGGAGCACGCTGCCGACCCAGCGGCGCATGAGCCCCTGCAGGCGCTCGACCTCGTCGGGACGCTCGTCCACGAGATTGCGCTGCTCTCCGGGATCGGCAGTGAGGTCGTAGAGCTCCCAGGCGCCGTCGCGAACGTTCCACAGGAGCTTCCATCGCCCGTCGAGGGCGGCCCGCTGGTCGTACGAGAAGAAGCCATCCGGGGCGATCTCCGCGAACAGCGGGCGTGCGACGGGCTCTCTGCCGTGGAACAACGACGGTGCGAGGCTGCGGCCGTGGACCCGTCGCGGCATACGCAGCCCCGCGAGGTTGGCGAGGGTGGGACCGATGTCGTGCAGCCCCACCCGGCCATGGACCGCGCGTGGCGTCGCTCCCGGAGCCTCGATCATCAGCACCGAGCGCAGCGACTCCTCGTACAGGTTCGAGCCGTGGCCGAACGCACCGTGCTCGCCGAAGCTCTCTCCGTGGTCGCTCGCCAGGATCACCACCATCTTGCGCGCCGCGCGCATCCGATCGGTCTCGCGCAGGACTCGACCGAACAACAGGTCGGTCCTGCGTACCTCGGCGTCGTAACGATCGACGGGTCTCTCGCCGAACGGGTTGGGGTAGGGCGGCTGGAGATAGGGCTCGTGGGTGTTGAACAGATGAATCCAGAGGAAGAACGGTTTGTCGGGTGGCTGCGTCCGCGCCCACGCGAGGGCGAGCTCGACGGCCCGTGACGGCTCTTCCTTGTAGGTCGGTGATTGACGGACGGTGCCGAATCCCTGGAAGAAGTTCGGGTACCGCTCGAGATAGCTCGTGCCCACGAATGCGCCCGTTGCGTACCCGGCCTCCTGGAGCTGCTCGCTGACCAGCACATTGGACGCGTTCAAAGTTGCGAACATGTACTCCGTGCCCAGAGAGAGCTCCGAAGCGTAGAGGCCCGTCAGCATGGCGGGGATGGCTTTCGACGTGCGCGGAGTGGGGGTGTACGCGTTGGCGAATCGGACGGCGCGCGTCTTGGCCCATTGGTCGATGCGAGCCGAGGTCGCGCGCCGGTAGCCGAAGATCCCGAGGTGTGATGGCGCGAGCGCGTCGGCCGTCACGAAGACGATCGAGGGCCGTCTCGCTTCCGCGGGCACCGCCGCCATCGCGCCATCGGAGTCGAGCCCGAGGGGAGGGGTGCCGTCGCCGGCAAAACAATCCTGATCGACCCCGTCGCCCGGGGGATCGGGCGCGCCCGGGTGAATCGTCGCGTCACCATCGTCGCAATCACGCTCGCCGAAGAGGAAGGGATAGCCGTCGGAGTCGATGTCGAGATTGCGCGCGTAGGTGCGAAGGACCCGTGTCGCCCCCGGGGATCCGCGATCGACGGCGGAGCGGATTCGCCGATGCCGCTCGAGCACGCTCCCAGACGCGCTGATCGCGCCGGCGGACACGACCACGGCGAGGACCGCGAAGATGGCCTGCGTTCGGCCGCGAGGCGGCGTGACACCGCGTCGTCGACGCCGCGTTCCGGTGCGTCTCCAGAGCACGAGAAGGAGCAAGTAGAGGACGGGAGGAACGACTCCCCAGCTCGCTTTGAGCGCATCGAAGCTGCGCAGCCAGTGGATTCGCAGCGCGACGAAGGCCCCGAGCCCCGCGCCGATCAGGACGAGGAAGCCGAGCAGCACGTGCGCAGGTACGCCGAGGGGACGGATTCGTCGGGACAACCGGCGCACGATTGCGGCGACGAGGCCCGCGAGCAATCCCGCGGCGACGGCACCGAGCGGCAGCACGAGCGCGAGCACACCGGGCAGCAGCTCCACGTTCGCCAGCGAGCGAAGCCCGGTTCTTCCGGCGAGGAACGCCGACGCGCCGACACCGACGACGAAGACACCGGCGCCCGCGATGGCCGCCGCGGGCCCGGGCGCCCACCGCAGCCAGGGCACCTCGCCGACCACGTAGCGGCCGGGGCCGTCCAACGCGCGCGTGCGTCGAGCGATGGCCAGCAAGACGGCTCCCGCGATGCCGAGACCGAGCCCGACGGGCAGATAGATCGCGACGAGATGCAGCGCGATCTCGACGTGCTCGAGCACGCTCAGGTTGCCGACGTCGGCGCGCAGGACGAGCGCGACCAGGTCGGCGACCGCGGACACGATGCCCGTCGCGAAGCCGAGGACCAGCGCCTCGGGGACGAGCTTCCACCGATACGTCACGACAGCAGCCGATGTAGCCGTCGAGCTCAGGGCTCCGCGCCCGCTGCCGGACGGGTGGCTCGGGTGCGGGATCGCGCGCGCCCGGCAGGCCGGAACGAGATGCTGCCGGTGGCGTTCGAGAGCGTCCACGAGAGGAACCCATCGGGCGTGCGCGCCGATGCGATTCGTGGGTCGAGCTCTCCGAGCGCGAGCAGCCCCGCGATGTTGGGGCTGCGGTCGAGATAGGCCTGTTGCAGCTTCACGCGGACGTTGAGCGAGAGCCGCGATTGGCGCATCGGCTGTCGGAGCGACACGGTGCCCGACAGCTCGAGCTCGATGTCCGGCGTCCGCACCTGGATTCGTTCGAGGGTCGCCGTGCCGCGCTCGATCGCGAGGCGGATCGGGAAATCACCCAGGCTGACGCGATTGATGGTGATGCCCGCGTCGTCGCCTTCCGCGGCTGCGCCCGCGCGCGACGGCATGCGCAGCTTGGCGCGGCCATCGCCGATCGAAGCTCCGGTGACCTGCAGCGTGATGCTCCCCGTCGACTGCGCGAGGCCTCCTTCTTCCGGGGCGTCGAGCGTGACGGTCCCGTTGACCTGACCCGTGATCGGCACACCGACCGCGCGACGGAGAGGCGCGATGGAACGCAGGTCCACCCCTTCGAGCTCGGCTTCGAGGTCGAACCCGGTCTCTCCCTGACGCGTGACGTCTCCGCTGATCTCGCCGTTCGGCAGAGTCACCGAGAAGCTTCCCCCCAGCGAGCCGGTCAGGAGCGTGAGCAGCGAGATGCGCGCCGTCGCCTCGGGGATCTCGATGGCCGAGACGCGCTCGTCGGGCCGCGTGGGGTAGGTGGTGTACGTGATTCCCGAGGCCTCGATGCCCGTGAGCCACGAGGGCGACAGCTCCGCGATATCGAGACGGCTCGTCCCGTCGGATGCCTTGGCGACGAGAATGTCGCGGACGCGATCGTAGGGGAAGGTCCAATAGGCCGAGACCACGAAGCACAGGAGGAAGAACGCAGGGTAGAGAATCAGTCGCCGTGCCCAGACGCGAGCCGTGCGACGCCCTCCACCCTCGTGGGGAGCGAGGGAGACGCGCGGGAGATCGCCTGCGGTCGTGGTGCTCATGGAGGCGGTGGGCCGGCGACGCCAGGGGCGGCTCGGGTGGCAGGGCGATCGCCGGTGCTCGTCGAGGACGAGGCGCTCGCGGGCGCGTCGAACGCCACCACGGTCATCTCGACGTCGTACTGGTCCGGCTGCCCGAATCGGCGGCGGAAATCGAGCTTGTGGATCGCAACGGGGTACGTGGAGCTTTCGATGGACTCGAGCATGTCGATGAGCGGCCGGAGCTTGACCTGCCGTAGCTGGACCTGGACCGCCCGGCGGTTGTAGCTGCCAATCTTCTTGTCGGGAAGATCGCGCGCGTCGGGGATCTGGATCTGGAATCTCTGCGCCTGCCCCTCGACGAAGCTCGCGAGCGACGGTGCTTTCGTCCGATACCTCGCCTCGCGTCGCTGGCGTTCGCTGGCGCGCGCGGAAAGCCGCGCCCGGCTACGCCCGATGTCGCGCAGGAGGCCCGCGATGGCGTCGTTCTCCTCCTCGACGGTGGAGAGCGCGTCGGCGCCGACCCACACGACGCCGAACACCGCGAGCGCGGCGAACACCGCGCCCAGGAGCGAGACCATACGGCGCTCTCGCTCCGAGAGGTTGGTCCACGCATCGCGAAGAGCGTCAGTCGCTGCCACGTTGCTCTCCTTGCGACTGCGAGGTCTGCGCCGGGCGTGCGCGAGCGCCGCACCGGACGGCCATCTCGAGCTGATATTTCATGCGCTCCTCACCCACCATGCGGGTGGTGCGGAGCTTCTTCACCTCGGGGAAACAGGCATAACGGCCCAACGCATCGGCGATCTGGTCGCGCTGCTCGATGGTCCCGACGATGCCGTGCAGCTGCACGCTGCCGTCGCGGCCGGGCTCGCCGAGATCGATCGTGAGCCGCTCGATGTCGTGCACGAACGATTCGCTGGCAGGGGGCATCCGCATGTTGATGGCCGACAGGACGCCGAACGCGTCCACCTCCGGCAACGGGTCGCCCTGTCGCTGGCCCTCGAGCAGCTTGCGGACCTCGTCCGGGCTCGACGACGCCTTGCCGAACAGTCGCTCCGATTGGCGCGACATCTCGGCCACGAGCGTCTCCTGATCGTCCATGAGCGCCGAGTACCGCGCCCAGGTGGAGATCGCGAAGCTGAGGAAGACCGCCGCCGCGCAGCCTGCGACGAGGGGAAGGTGCTCGCGCAGGTTCGAGATGCCCTTGCGGGTCGCGAACTCGCCGCGACGCAAGTCGAGCCGCTTCTCCTTGCTCGACGTGCGGGCTGCGAGCGCGAGCGCACGCGCGAAGCGCGGGTCCACCCAGGAAGCGCGCTCGCCCTCGATGGGCAGGGGCAACGTGGCGACCTCCACCGGCAGGTCCGTGATGTTCGCGACCCATTCGACGATGCCGTCGAGAAGCGATCCACCGCCGACCAGGACGACCTTGCGCGGGTCGGGCGTCTCGCCGCCGCGCATCGCCGCGACGCTCTGGCCGATGAGACGGGCGAAGGGCACCGAGCGATCGGGAAACGCGCTGGTCCCCATCGACAGCGAACGCGCCATCTCGCATCGCCCGTCGCGGAGGAGGCAGAGATCGGTCCGCTTCTGCCCGAGGTCGACGAGCAGCACGGGATCGGGAGAGCGCAGCGGCGCCGCGGCACGAGCGAGCCCGTCGAGCGCAGCCGCGCCGACGGCGATCTCCTTCGGGTGGATGCCCGCCGCCGACAGATCGCTCAGCAGGTCGCGCACGACCTCGAGCGGCGCCGCCGTCGCGAGCACCGAGAGCGTGGCCCCCTCGCGCCGGATGGGCTGATGATCGACGACGGCTCGATCGAGCTCGAACGGAACGACCGACTCGAGCTCGCCGGGCAACACCTCGTCGAGCTTCTTCACCAGCGCCGCGGGCACGGTGACGCGCCGGAGGGACACGAGCGTGCCGTCGACCGCGACCACGACTTCTTCGGGCGGGCGCCCGAGCTTGCGCAGGAGATCCTTGAAGGCGGCGCGGAGCGGATTGGCGATCGCCGGCTGCTCGGCGTCTGCACCCGATGGCGGCATCGGTGGCCCCGCGTCCGGCAGCGCGGCGAGCGCCCGAGCGAACGGGTCGGCCTGCTCCTGCTCGGGCGACGTGGTGCTCGCCGGCGATTCCCCCCCGAGCGACGCCTCGACGTAGCGAAGCACCTCGAAGCGGCCATAGCCGCTTCGTACCAGCGCTCCGCGCAGCGTGTTCGTTCCGATGTCGAGCCCGAGGACTCTGGCCATGTCGTGCGGTTCGTCTTTCTACCGTTCGGACGCGCTCGCACGTAGCGGGCGCCGAGTGTTCAGTCCATTCGCCAGTATTGCAGGACGCCCATGGGCGTTTGTCCGCCCGTGTTCGGCGGCGGTGGGTTCCAGGTCTCGTCGAGGTTCGCGACGGTGTGGATGCGAACGCGAGTCTGCCCGACGACGCCCGTGACGTAGAGCGAGAAGATGCGCGCAGCATCCACGAAAGCGTTCTCCAGGCCGGGTGGTGTCTGAATCGGCTTGAAGAGAAGGGGATTGTCCTCTCCGAGGAATCCGGCGAGCTCCTGATAGAGGCCCTGCCCGCGTACGAAGGCGAGCAACGTGTTGTTCTGTCCGGCCTGGAACATGGGAATGCGGGCCATCGATCGGATCGTGTTGAGCAACGTGACGAACTTGGTGGCCTCCGCCGGATCGGTGCACAGCGTGGTCGTCGATGCCTGGCTGCAGATGGCGCACCAGATGGCCTGCGGGCTGCCGTAGTTCACGTTCACGTTGCCGCTGCCGTAGATGGTCAAGACGCGCGCGCGCGGGTCGTCGGGATCGGGCTCGACGAGATTGGCCCACATCTCGTCGCTCATCCCGCGCACGAGGCGCAGCTCCTCGATCGAGTCGAACGGCGCGTTCTTGACGTCGTACGGATCGCGAAGCCGCGAATAGAGGTCGTCCTCGGCGCCCCCGGAGGTCACGCGCCCCGCGGCGGGATCGAACGTCGTTCGCTCCGTGTCGTAGTCCCACCAATCGATGATCGACGCGATGACGTCCTCGCGCGTCGTGAACTGTCCGTCTGCGTCGCGTCGCTCGAAGAGCGCGTCGTATGGGCTCGGCTCCTGGAACCCGCCGAGCAGGCCATAGAGGCAGAGAGCCTGTCGCTGCCGCGCGACGTCGTCCGAGTTGGCGACGGGGCGGCTGATGTTGAGCATCGCGTTCTCGGTGATGGCGAGCACCTCGAAGCGACCCCCGGTATTTCCGACGCCGGTCGCCGCGGACATGTCGACGCCGGCCGATCGCGCGGTCGCGAGATTCGCCTCGTAGTCGGAGAAGGCGCCGAGGATCGTGTCGGCACAATCCCAGACGTTGAGCTGGGGCGTGCTCGGCGTCTTCGTCATCGCAGCCAGGATCGGGCCGATGACCGTGCGTACCTGCGGCTCGGTGGCGAGCAGCAATCGCGTCAGGTTCACGCCGCTTCGCGCGAGGTACTCGGCCTTGAGCGCGTCACGGTCGGCCGTGCTCGCGACGAGCGCGGTGCTCGTGGACGCGTGGAACTCGGTGAGCGTCACGAGCAGCACCGCGATGCTCGTCATGACGATGATGAGCGCCGCGCCCTCGGAGCGCTTGAGGTTGCGGACTCGCGGGCGCTGCGGCGGCTCCCCCGACGGACCGTCCGTCGGATGCGTGCCTTCGCCATCCGGGCGCTCGGGTTCCGCGCTCATCGGTACGTCGCGTGGTTGAGGGCCAAGCGCATCATGACCGTGGCGCTCGTCGCGTAGCGGCGCGGCTCGCCGCGCTCGTCGACCGCGAGCAGCACGATCTTCACTTGCGCGGGGAGGCGATTGGGCTGAGACGCGCCTTGCGTGGTGTCCCACTCGTCGAGCCACGTCCAGGTCTGTGGATCGAGATAGTGCAGCGTCAGCTCCCGCACGTTGTCGACGAGGACCTGCACGATCCCGCCGCGTCGAGGGTCTTCGTCGATGCGACGCTGCGTGCGGCGCAGCAGGTTCTTCACGCCGGCTCGATCGCGGTCGCGACCGACGAAATACGAGATCTCGCACTGGTCGGACTCGTGAGCGTCGGCGTAGAGACGCTGGTGCGCGAATGCGGTGAAATCGAGGCGGCTGCTGCCTGCGAACCCGCTGCCGACGAATGCCGTCTGCGAGCGCACGAGCGCGACGTTCGGGTTCACCTGCACGCTGA
>JADZFZ010000688.1 GCA_020854145.1 Deltaproteobacteria bacterium
GTGGTCGCCGTGCTCGCGGGCCGGCGCGTCACGCTCCGAGTCGCCGGGGTCGCCCTGTCTCCGGAGCACATCTTCGCGGCGGCGGGCGACCTCGTCCCCGACGACCGCCGCTTCGGGATCCTCTGGATGGGACACCGCGCGGCGGCGCGCGCGTTCGGCATGGAAGGCGCGTTCGACGACGTGATCGTGAGCCTCGAGCGTGGCGCCGTGGAGCGGCGCGTGATCGCCGACCTCGATCGCGTGCTCGGCGCGTGGGGCGGGCGAGGAGCCCGGGGGCGCGACGGCAACCTCTCGCACCGCTTTCTCACGCAAGAGATCGCGCAGCTCCAGGGCACGGCCACGACGGTGCCGGCCGTGTTCCTGGGTGTCGCGACCTTCCTCCTGAACCTCGTGCTCGGGCGTCTGCTCGGGACGCAACGCGAGCAGATCGCGGCGCTTCGGGCCCTCGGCTACTCGAAGGCGGCGCTTGCTTTCCACTACCTCGAGATGGCGCTCGTGGTCGTGATCGTCGGCAGCGTCCTCGGCGCGCTCGGCGGCGTCTGGGCCGGTCGCGCGTTCACGACGCTCTACGCCGACTACTTCCGCTTCCCCACGCTCGTGCACCGCCTCGACGTCTCGACGCTCGCGCTGACGAGCCTGCTCGCGACCGTGGCGGCGACGGTCGCCACGCTGCGCGTCGTGCTGCGCGCGACGTCCGTCCCGCCGGCCCAGGCGATGCGGCCCGAGGCGCCGCCGACGTACAAGCCGTCGATCATCGAGCGTCTCGGCGTGCACCGCCTCTTGTCGGTGCCGGCGCGTATGGTGGCGCGCGATCTCGAGCGTCGTCCGTTTCGGCTGCTGGCGTCGTCGCTCGGTCTCGCGCTCGCAGTCTCGCTCGTCATCGTCGGGCGCTTCTCGCTCGACTCGATCGAGGTGCTGACCGACCTGCAGTTCAGCCGCGCTCAGAAGGAGGACGTCGCGGTCGCGTTCACGCGCCCTCTCGGGCGTCGCGCGTTCCTGGGCATCGCGGCGCTGCCTGGCGTCGTGCACGCCGAGCCCATGCGGTCGGTTCCGGTGCGTCTGACGGCGGGGACGCGCGAGCGTGAGACGGTGATCCTCGGCCTCGGCGAGCACGGGCTGCTGCGCCCGCTCCTCGACGTGCGCGGGCGTTCGGTACACCTGCCCTCGGACGGAGTCGTGATGTCGGCGGAGCTCGGCCGCCGCCTTCGTCGCGGGCCCGGTGACCTCGTGCACGTCGAGTCGCTCGAGACGGGAGGACGCCGCGGCACGACGCGCGTGGCGGCGCTCATCGACGACATGATCGGGCTCTTCGTCTGGATGCGCGCCGACGCGCTCCAGCGTTGGCTCGGCGAGGACCGAGGCGTCTCGAGCGGGGTGCTGCTCGCGCTGGACCCGCGCGCGAGCGCGGCCGTCCTTCGTCGGCTCAAGGGCATGCCAGCCGTGGCGTCCGTCGCGCGCAAGGACGCGATGCTCGCGTACTTCCGCGAGGAGACGGCGAAGTACATGACCGTCTTCACGCTGTTCCTGGCCGCGTTCGCGGCGATCCTCGCAGTCGGCGTCGTTTACAACAACGCGCGGATCGCGCTCGCCCTTCGGGCGCGGGATCTGGCGACGCTCCGCGTGCTGGGGCTCACGCGCGGACAGGTGTCGATCGTGCTGGTCGGCGAGCAGCTCGTGCAGCTGCTCATCGCGCTCGGCCCCGGGCTGCTCCTCGGTCGCCTCTTCGCGGAGGGCGTGGCCGCCACCATCGACGCGGAGCTCTTTCGCCTCCCCGTGGTGATCCTGCCCCGCACCTACGCGATGGCGGTCGGCGTGGTCGCGCTCGCCTCGGTCGTGAGCGCGTTGCTGGTGCGCAGACGTCTGGACCGGCTCGACCTCACCTCGGCGCTTCGCGCAAAGGACTGACCCATGCGCTGGACCACCATCCTCATCATCGCTCTGGTCGTGGTCGTCGTCGCCGTGGTCACGGTGCTGGCCCTGTTGCCGAGCCCCGTTCCGGTCGACGTCGCGCGCGTGTCGCGCGGGCCGTTGGTGGTCACGATCGACGAAGACGGCCGGACGCGCGCCACCGAGCGACACGTCGTGTCCGCGCCGCTCGCGGGCAACCTGTTGCGCATCGAGCACCACGCCGGCGATCGCGTGCGCGTCAACGACGTGCTCGCGCGGCTGATGCCGACGACGTCGCCGCTGCTCGACGAGCGCTCGCGCGCGCAGGCCGAGGCCCGCTTGCGATCGGCCACTGCCGCGCGGGCACAGGCCGAGGCGGCGGTCGAGCGGGCTCGGCTCGGCCTCGAGATCGCCCAGCGCGAGACGGTGAGGCAGCGGACGCTCGCGGCGCGGCACAGCGTGGCCGAGCGTGCCGTCGAGATCGCGTCGTTCGAAGAGCGCAGCCGACGGGCCGAGCTCTCCGCGGCGCGTTCCGCCTCGCGCGCCGCGGCCAGCGAGGTCGACGCCGTGCGCGCCGCGCTCGGCACGGTGGGCTCGCGAGCGACCCCATCGACGGTAGAGGTGAGGTCACCGATCGATGGGGTCGTCTTCCGCGTCATCGCGTCGAGCGCGGGTGTCGTGGGCCCGGGCTCGCCGCTGCTCGAGGTCGGCGATCCGGCGCAGCTCGAGATCGTGACGGACCTGCTCACGTCCGACGCCGTCTCGGTGCGGCCGGGCGCTCGCGTGATCGTGCAAGGGTGGGGCGGCGACCGCGTCCTGCGCGGCAGCGTCCGCCACATCGAGCCGTCGGCGATCACGCGCGTCTCGGTGCTCGGCGTCGAGGAGCAACGCGTCGATGCCATCATCGATCTGCTCGATCCGCCCGCCGTGCGCGCCGGCCTCGGCGACGGCTATCGCGTGCAGGTACGGATCGTGGTCTGGGAGCGCACCGACGTGTTGCGCGTGCCCTTCGGCGCGCCGTTCCCGTGCGACGGGAGCGGGCATTGCGTGTTGCTGGTCGAAGGCGAGCGCGCGCGGCAGCGACGCGTCCGGCTCGGACGTCGCGCCGACGGTCAGGTCGAGGTCGTCTCGGGGCTGCGCGAGGGACAGTCCGTCGTCCTCCATCCGGGCGACCGTGTGACCGACGGCGTCGAGGTCGTCCCACGGTGACGGGCCGGCGTCGTCGGCGAGATGGCGGAGCCCGCGTGCTCCGCGAGCCGACTTCGCGCCGAATTGGCCATCGGCTCCGAGTGGTGATGAGATCCGTCCGAACGGAGGGGATTCTCATGCGAACGGTTCGCCACGGCCTGCTTCTTCTTGTTTCTGTCCTGGCGCTAGGAGTCGCCCAGAGCGCCGAGGCTCAATGGGGCGAGCCGATGCCGGGCGGTCAACCCGCGCCAGTCGGGACGGCGCCTGCCACGGGGGCGACGACGACCGCGCCGGCGACGACGGAGGAGGGTCCGCGTCTGTTCGCGTACGTCGACATTCCCTTCTGGCTCGGGTCCGGTGACGACGAAGGCTCGACCGATGTCTTCGTCCTCGGGCCGACGCTCGGCGGTCGCTACGCCATCCTGCCGATGATCGAGGCGGGGCTCGCTTGGGGGTTCTCGTACGCCAGCGTTTCGGGTGACGGCACCGACGAGTCGTTCGGTGGGCTGCGCGGCGGCAATCCGTACCTCTTCGGGCACTACGTGATGCGCACGCCCGAGATGACGCTGAGGGTCGGTGGCGGTCTCACGCTGCCGCTGTCCGGGGCGCCGGAGGGCGGCGACGGGTTCGATGAAGACCTCGACGCCATCGCGGCAGCGCTCGGCCAGGCGTACGCGGGTGCGCTCTACGGCCTCTGGAACCCGTGGATCTGGGCGTTCGATCGCTTCACCCTGGTGCTCCCCTCGGCCAGCGTCGAGCTGACGGGCATGCAGATGCTCCTGCTCAGGGCGGAGGCGGCGATGGGGATTGGCTTCTACACGGGGGACGCCGAGGACGTGGACACCGAGCTCGTCGCGCAGCTCGCGGTCGAGGGTGGTGTCCGCACGGACATGATCGAGGCTGGGCTCCGCCTCCAGATGGTCGTGCTCGTCACCGGCGACGAGACCGACGGCGTGTTCATCGACGACGACGACGACTTCCAGTCCGCAGCCGAGGCGTTCGTGAAGGTACGTTTCCATCCCGCGTTCGTGCGCGGATCCATGCTCCTCAACCTCGACCATCCGGCGGGCTTCGCGTTCGACACGCGGCGGGTGTGGGGCCTGCACATCGGCGGCGGCGTCGAGATGTGATCAACGCGCGGCGGCGCGGAGCTCGTGCACGTGCACGGGCACGCGCTCGCGCGCGCAGCCGGGCACCGTTCTGTTGCAGAGGTTCCGGAGCCGCGGAAGGTCGTCGGGCCTGCGGCAGTCGAGATAGGCCTCGCGCGCGCGATCGGCGCCGGGGCGATCCAACCGCTCGAGGGCGAGAGACTGATTGAGCAGCAGCGCCTCGTCGCGTGGCGCCAGGTGCAGACCGACCCACGCGGCGCGGAGCGCTTCCGCATCGTCGCCGTGCGAGCCGCGCGCGATGGCGAGCTCGCGCCAGGCCCCCTCGTCGACGGGAGACGCGATGGCGGCCCGCTCGAGGGCATCGGCGGCTTCCCGCCAGCGCCACACGCTCGCGTAGGTCTGGCCCCGCAACCGCGCGAGCGCGGGGTGGCCGGGCGCGAGGCGCTCGGCGCGGTCGGTCCAGGCGATGGCCTCGTCCACGCGACCCTGGCGGGACTCGAGCCGCGCGCGCAAGGCGAGCAACATCGCCCGAGCGCGTGCGTCGCCGGTGCGCTCGGCGTCGGCGAGCCCGGCTTCCAGGCTCGGACGCGCCTCGTCGAGCCGCTCCTGCAGGCTCGACATGAGGCCGAGCGAGTGATCGAAGAGGCGTCGCCACGTCGCGCGCGCGGCGCCACCTTCCGGTGCCCCGCTCGACGGGGCGCCGGAAGATGTCCCGCGGGTCGATGCCGCGCCGAGGTAGACCGTCGCGGTCGCGATGTCGGTCACCGGCTGCTCGAGGCAGCCGTCGAGCACGGGCAAGTCGAGAGACCGCGTGGTCGCGGCGAACGCGCGGCCACGTTCCGAGGTCGACGCCGCGCACGCCGTCCGCTGCATCTCGCGCATGTGCTTGCGGTGCCGGAGGCGCGCGACGACGCGCAGCGGGAGCGCGCTGGCTGCGAGATCGTCCGGCAGCCGTAGCGCGTAGCGCACGACGGTCGCATCGCGCGGCGCGATCGTGCTGTCGTACGCGAGCCCGCGGAACCTGTGCACGTCGCGCTCGAGCGCGGGCCGCCCTTGGTCGTCGATCTGCACCGCGCGGAAGCGGTGCGCCTCCGCGTCGTCGGCCGGTCCGCGCTCGTGTTGCGTGCCTGCCTCCGCGAGGAGGCGCCCTGCCGCGTCGTGGACCACGAGCTCGATCCACGTGTCTTGCGCATCGCGCGTGCCCGCGGGGAAGCGGTGCCCAGCGCCCACGTTGCGTACGACCACGTCGAACGTGAGCGACTCGCCGGCAACCACGACCGCGGTCTCGGCCGGCAGGAACCAGCGTCCGTCGGCCGAGCGTGCCGCGGCGACGTCGATGGTGACGGCACGACGCAGCTGTGCGGACACGCGCTCGAGCTGCGCCGGGTCGCCGCGCATCGCCGCCATCGTCGTGTGCGACGCGGTGGCCCGGTGCGATGCGATCCGTCCTTCACGGTCCCGCGCGAGGTCACCTTCGGGGGCAGGCTCGAGCTCCATGTGGCATCCGCGGCAGTCGCGGATGGGCACCTCTTCGTCGAGGAGGTTCGAGATGCTCCCGGCGTGCGCGGAGCTGCGCCAATGACCGAGCTCCTCCTGTCCGACGAGATGGAAGGGGTTGCCCGTGTGGTCGGCGAGGAAGGCCCGGTGACACGAGCCGCAGAGCTCCGCGGTGCGCAGGGGCCCCAGCGTCAGCCGCTGCCGATGACGCTCGACGCTCGCGGGATCGCCTCGCACCGGCATCGGCACGGGCGCGCGAGTGATCGTGTAGTCCCCGTTCCCGTTCGGACCGACCTCGCGGATGCTGTGGCAGACGAGGCACGTCACGCCCTGGTGCGCGCGCGGATCGTCGGGTGCGATCTCGGCGTCCATGCCGCCGCTGAAGAGCAGGACCGGGTCGTGGCAGGCGCCGCAGAAACGGCTCGCCTCGTGCCCGACGTCCTGTCGGAACCGATCGACCGCCGCGCGGTAGTACGGGTTGTTGAAGCTGGAGAACGCGTGGACGCTCGAGCGCCAGTGCGCGGCCGCGTCTTGATGGCAGCCCTGACAGGTCTGCGTGTCGTTGAGCCACTCCCAGTCGAGCTGGCCGCCCTCGGCGACCCGCGCGAACGA
>JADZFZ010000689.1 GCA_020854145.1 Deltaproteobacteria bacterium
CGATGGCGATGGGGTAGAAGTCGCTTCGTTCGGCGTCCGGCATCGTGCGCGTCGTGCCCGAGTGCACCACGGTCTCGAACACGCGGTGCATGAACTTGGAGAATCGGCGCACCGGATCGGGACCGTATGCCCGCACGCCGAGGAGGTTCGAGATGACGCCCCGACACCGCGGGCCCCGAATCGCGGTGCCTCGATTGCACCGGTGCACGAGGAACGGCAGGCGCATCTTCCAGGCGAAATAGGCGCGCAATCCGTAGAGCGTGTCGGCGCAATCGGCGCGCATCACGACGCGCGGGGAACGACTGTCCTCGCCGAGGCCCAGATGGTCGAAGAGGACGTTGCGTGCGGGATCGCGAAACACGCGATGCAGGGGGTTCCACCCGGCGAACGCGTCGGGCTCGACGTAGAAGAGGCGCGCGATCCAGGCCGAGAAGAGCACTTCGTGACGCGCGTCCCACTCGGCCTCGATGGGCCAGACGCCGGCGAATCGCCCGAGGTTGCGGCGCGCTCGCGGGCTCGACTCGTGCGCGACGTCGAGCGTGCGGCAGGCCAGCTCCGATCCGTCCGCGGCAACGACCCGAGCCGTGAATCGTCCTGCGGAAGCGGGCGGCAACGTCGCCGCGAGGAGCGCGGTCGGGCCGGGCAAGACGGTGACGTTCTCGGGTGCGACGGTGCCGTCCGGTCCGTGGACCACCAGTTGCGCGCCTTCGAGCGAGCCCGACCGCGCTGCCAGCACGCGAAGCCGCTCGCCTGCGCGGGGTGCTCTCGGCCCGAGCAACAGGTGAGTCGCATCGGGGCTCGACGGCGCGGTCGTCGTCGCGCAGGGTGTGTCGGCGCGAGCGGCGGCAGTCGGAGCGATCGCCATCGTGAAGGCGATCCCGGCGAGCGCTCTACGCAGCCCGCGATGGGGTGATGGTGGCTCCGAAACTGCGCGTGCCACGTCTCGATCGTGCCACGAAGTCGGGGCGTGGGCCCGTCAGGGACTTCCCGACACGCCCGGGAATCGGTACACAACGGGTCCGATGATCGAGAGCCTGAGCCAGCCCGCGTCCTGGATCGCCCTGCTCACGTTGACCGCGATGGAGGTCGTCCTCGGGATCGACAACATCATCTTCATCACGATCCTCGTGGGGCGTCTGCCCGAGAAGAGTCGTGCCTGGGTGCGACAGGTCGGCATCGGGCTCGCGCTCATCTCGCGGCTCGGTCTGATGTTCACGCTGTCGGCGATGATGAAGCTGACGGCGCCGCTGTTCCGCATGCCGATCGCGGAGCACGACGTCACGGGTCGGGACCTGATCCTGCTCGGTGGCGGGCTCTTCCTCATCGCGAAGGCGAGCCACGAGATCTACGCGAAGGTCGAAGCGGCTCCCGAGGAGGAGAAGTCGAAGGCATCGGCGGCCGCCAACGTCGCGTCCATCCTCGTCCAGATTCTCTTGCTCGACATCGTGTTCTCGCTCGACTCGGTGATCACGGCGGTGGGCATGGCGCAGGAGCTCTGGATCATGGTGACGGCGATGATCGTCGCCGTGCTGGTGATGCTGGTCTCCGCCGGTGGGATCGGGAGCTTCGTCGAGCGCCACCCGTCGATGAAGATCCTGGCGCTCTCGTTCCTCTTGCTCATCGGCGTCTTGTTGTTCGCCGACGGTCTCGGCCAGCACATCCCGAAGGGGTACGTCTACTTCGCCATGGCGTTCTCGGTGCTCATCGAGCTGCTCAACATGCGATTGCGAAAGAAGGCGCCCGCGCCCGTGCACCTGCACTCCCGCTTCGAGGAAGAGAAAAAGTCGGAAGGATGGAAGCCGCCCCGAACGACGGCCTGATGGGCTACCATCGCGCCGTGCTCAGGAACGCGCTCGTCGTCGCAGCAGCGCTGCTCGCGGTGGCGACGGTCTCTGTGAGCGGAACGCGAACCGCAGTCGCGCAGCCCCAGCGATCCGAAGAGCCCGACGTGACGCGGCTCGACGTCGAGCGCTTGCCACCGGAGGTGGTGCCGGTCTCACGCGATCTGTTCGCGCGCGGCTTCTTCTTCGAGGCCTCGCTCGGTGCGGTGGGCTTCTCGGGCGGGCTGCAGGGTCTCGCGAGCGTGGGCCCGTGGCTGTCGGTGGGCTTCGGTCTGGAGCTCTTCCGTTTCTTCGCGATCCGGTTGGCCGTCGAGACGTCCGTGCATGCGTTCGTAGGTCCCCCGCCGCCCGACACCGGGTTCATCGAGCTGTTCGGCGCCACGGCGCAGGCGCGACTGCAGATCCCCCTCGGTGCTCGGTTTGCCGTGTGGATCGCGGGTGAAGGCGGAGCGGTGACGGCGCTGCCCGATCTGCTCGAGACCTACGGGCTCGAAGACTCGACGTCGATCACGCCGCAGATCGGCGGGCAGATGGGCTTCGACTTCCACCACTTGCACCGGCATCTCTCCATCGGCGTGCAGGGCGGTGGACGATTGATGCCCGGCTTCGAGGATCTCCAGGGCCGCACGACGATCGCCGTGATGGGCGGGCTCTACATGCGCTACGTCCTGTAGAGCCGCTACTCCTCTTCCTCCACCGGAGCGACGGGCGTGACGAGCTCGGGCTCGGGGATATCCCACAGCCGGTCGCCCTCGCGCGCGACGCGGTCGCCGTGATCGACGAGCCGGAGCGTGACCTCGACGGCGACGTTGATGGGCGCGCCCGAGCGGATGCCGAGGTTGAAGCCGACCAGGCCGGGGATGGTCGCCGGGACGTACGGCTGGTTGCGTGGGTCGCGCGTCGACTGGTTGAGGAAGTAGAAGACCTGGTTCGCGTTCGGTGCGCCGTTCATCACCGCGGCGAAGTCGACCGCAGCTTCCGTCATCTCTTCCTCCGTGATGCGTCGGCGGACGCGCTCGGACGGTGGCAGGATGACGGTCTGCTCGTAGGACGCGAAGTCCGCGAGGATGTCGCCCTCCTCGTCGATCGCGACGTTGGGCACGTGCTGGTGGAACTCGGTGCGTGCCTCGATCAGGAGCTTGATGACGTGCTCTTCGTCGTCGAGGTTGGTGATCACGAGGTCGGCTGTGATGCCCACGTCGCCCTCGCGCACCCACGGAGCCATCAGGAAGGGAGCGGGCGGGGGCGCGGACATCAGCTCGTTCATCTCGTCGGTGCTCGGCGCGCGGATGGGCAGCTCCACCGGGAAGAGCACGACGAAGATCCCGTCGCCGTCTTCGTTCGCGATGGCGGCCGGCGTGTCGCTGGTCATCGCGAAGGCGAGCGGGCCGTACGTCACCGGCTGCTCGACGATCTCGTTGCAGCCTGCGAGCACGATGAGCAAAAACGCAAAGGTGATGGCGGTGCGTCGCATGCCTGCATGATGGCGCAACGGGTGTGCCCTCCGAAAGCCCTGCGATTCGTGCGTGGACGGCCTGCGCCAACGGGGGCGCGCGGCACCTACCGAGGCATCGTGCCCCCGCCCGCGCGCGTCACGACGAGGAGCCCGCGGCGCGTGCCTGCACCTTCGTCGAGGGTGTCGATGGCTGCGAACAACCGTTCGATGGGCGCGAGCCACGGCCGATAGTTGGCGTTGGTGTCGAGGACGAACGCGAGGCCTTCGGGCTCGAGCAACCCGCCCAGAGGGGAGTGGTGCCCGCCGCCGCGGGCGAAGAGCGGGCCGCGATGGAAGTTGGCGATGACCCGCACGTCGCGCTCGGCGGCACGAACGAGCCAGAGGCGTAGCTCGGACGGATTGCGCGGACGCACGACGCGGATGGCGTGGTCGCGGCCGAGCCGAACGCGTGCGACCGAGGCCAGGTCGGCGAGGGTGATGCCGCCGATCAAGAGACCGAACGTCGGCTCGATGGACGTGCCCTCGAGGGCGGCTCGTTGACCGAGCGGGCGACCCAGAGAGCGCGAGACGTTCGCGAGGCTGGTCGGGCCACAGAAGCTGGGATTGCCTTGGCTCTCGAAACCTCGACGATAGGGGGCCGCCCCGGGCAGCGCCCAGGCACGCTCGAGCAGCGCGGGATCCTGGTAACGCGCGTCGCGCTCGATCGAGGTGACGTGCGACCAGTCGCTCGAGTCGCGGAGCGGGCCGAAGAGGAAGAGCCACGCGACCCCGCCGCCGGCGACCAGCAACACGCTGGCGCAGCCCGCTGCGACGAAGAGCGGCCAGCGACGTCGGGCCCGGGTGGCCACCGGGCTCGATTACCCGCCTTGCAGGCCGAAGACGAACGGGAAGGAGACGCGCACCTCGCCTCCATCGGGCTGAGGGAATCGCCATCGCCGGATCTGTCGTGCGATGCATCCCTCGACGCGCGGGTTGTTCATCGTCGAGCTGTCGATTCGCGCCGACGAGACGGAGCCCGAGAGGCTGATCTGCCAGGCGGCGACGATTCGTCCGCGGAGCGACGGCTGCCGCTGCACCTCGACCTCGTAGCAGTAGCGGAGGGCGCTCGAGTGCGCGCGTACGACGCGGGCGATCTGCTCGGGCGACAGGTACCCGGAGACGCGAGGAGACGCGAGGGTGACGCGAACGCGGGTCTCCTGCGCCGGGCGTCCTTTGACCCCGAGCCCGCCCGAGCCCCGGCCGAGCCCGCCGCCCGTGCCGGACCCGACGCCCGTGCCCATCGTGCCTGCTCCGAACAGCACGCCCTGGCCCGTGCCGCCGCCTCCGGTGCCGGTACCGCGCAGGCCCCATCCGCCCGAGCCTCGACCGATGACCGTCGTCGAGCTTCCGAGCCCGCTCGTGACGCCGCGAATGCTGGGAATGTTGGCGAGCACTCCGTCGATGGAATCGCCTCGGCTGCCGGCGAGAATGCCGAGCAATCCGGTCTGGCGGACTTTGATGGCGATTGCGCCGCGATTGTCGCCCGCAATCTGCGTGCGCTCGTGTCGCGAGCGCGGATCGCCGAATCGGCCCTCTTCGCCCTGGTGTCGCCTCCCGCCAGTGTCACGCGAGTCGTTGAATCCAGGGTCCTCGGTATCCGTGCCTCCCGTGCGCCGCTGAGGCTGCTCCTGCTGGAGGATGTCCTCCGGGGGCGGCGTGACCAGGAATCGGGCGATGCGATCGGGTTGCAGCTCGACCTCGCTCGCAGCGAGCGGTCGTTCGTGCGCCGCGAGGATGAAGAACCAGAAGACGGCGGCATGGAGCGCGCCGGACATGAGCATCGCGGCGATCATCGCGAGGGAGATCGAGCCCATGCGCGAGATGGCAGTGCCGGGCGAGCGCACGTGCTGGAAGAAGAACGCGAGCCCGTGGAAGGTCAGGACGCCGTAGTCGGTGGGCGCGAGCGCAATCTCTCCGCCCTGCGGGAACAGCTCGCGGACCTCGCCGGTGCGGCCGCGGAGCGAGAGCTTCCCGCCCATGAAGGGCTGCAGGCGCAGCTTGTACGTCAGGCCGCTCGGCGCGAGCACCTCGATGGGGCCCTGCGGGAGCCCGGGTCGCTCGGGCAGCTTGAAGAGCGCGCCGGGGCCGTCGCCCAGGATCACGCGCGTGGGCGAGTCGAGCAGCTTCTCCTCGAGGAGCGTTCCGTTCCATACGAGAGCGACGCGAAGCGGCAGAGTCGACATCTCAGAAGGCCCTCGATTTGGTGGAGCGCTTGAGCTCGGGCATGAAGCTCCGATGCGGAAGGCGCGGGCGCTCGAACTCCGCGCGGACGCGATTGAGGAAGTAGAGCAGCTGCGGCGACTTCAGTCGCCCGGAGATGTCGAACTCGCCGAAGCGGAAGACCTTCACCTTCTGCCCGCCCTCTTCGACGAGGTCGCCTTCGGCCCGCACCTTCGCGGCCGACTTGCTCCCGCTGCCACCCGCACCGCCCGCACCTCCGGGACGCGTGGCGCTTCCGCCCGTCCGAGACGGAGCAGGGCGCTCCGCGCGTCCGCTCCGATCTTGACCCCACGCCACGAGCGAAGTTCCCGCGACGATCGAGATCGCCACGAGGAGCGAGAGCCTGAGCACGTGACGTCTGGCCTGACGGCTCATCGACTGCCTCCTCTCGGGGCTGCGGGACGCTGGGGACCGCCGCGCCCGCGTCCGCCCCGTCCGCCGCCCGGCGCGGGACGGGCAGGTGCGGCGGCGGGTGCGTCGCCTTGGATGTCGCGCACGTATCGTTCCGCGGCTTCGCGTTGGGGCGCGTTCTCGGCCGCGCGCTCGAGGTACGCGCGGAAGTGCGGGAGCGCGCCGGGGCGATCGCGCAAGAACTCGGCGAGCAGGACGCCGAGGTTGAAGTACGGGGCAGGGCGCGAGGGCTCGAGCTCGATCGCGCGCTGGTACTCGGCGCGCGCTTCCTGGTGACGGCCGAGGCCGCGCAGCGCGATGCCGAGGCCCAGATGCGCTTCGGCGTTCGTGTCGTCGGTCTGGATGGCACGACGGTACTCGGCGGAGGCGCCTTCGTAGTCGCCCGCTTGCACGAGCACGGCTGCCTTGTTCAGTCGCGCGACGATGAAGGTCGGATCGAGCTCGACGGCACGGGCGAACTCCACGAAGGCCTCTTGATCGTCGCCCTGCGCGAGCGCGACGAGACCGAGGTCGTTGTGCACGGCGGCGTTTCGCTCGTCGAGCGCGAGGGCCTTGCGCAGCACGAGCGCCGCCACCTCGTGCTCGCCGCGCGCGTAGTAGATGCGTCCGACGGCGGCGAGGGCCTGCACGTTCGAAGGTTGACGCACCAGCACCTCGCGCGCCTGTTCGAGCGCATCGTCGTAGCGGGTCGCGGCCCGCAGCGACATGACGAGCGCGACGCGCACGTCCACCGCGTCGCGATCGCCGTCGATGTAGGCGCGCAGCACCTCGATGGACTCGTCGTATCGACCTGCTTCCCGAAGCGTGTCGCCGAGCGCGAGCGCGACGTCTCGTGATCCCGGTTGTGTCTCGCGTGCCCGCCGCAGCTCGCCGAGCGCGCTGGCGAGATCCCCGCGCGAGCGAAGCAGAAGAGCGAGGTTGTAGCGTGCTTCCCAGAGGCGCGGATCGATCTGAAGCGCCTGTCGGTACTGCGAGATGGCCTGCTCCTCGAAGCGCGGACCGCGGCCGGCCGTGCGATTGGCATCGAGAAACAGCTGCACAGCGCGCGGATCGGCGGGTGGCAGGCGACGCGGACCCGCGGCGACGCGCGTGCCGCCACCGCCGCACGCGGCCACGAGCAGAATCACGAGCGCGACCATCGACGTCAGGCTCCCTCCCCCCATTCGGGGAGAGGTTCGGTGCGAGGGGTGAGCGCGCGACCCGATCGTCATCGCCCGCCCCTGCGTCCGCTGCGGTCGCCACCGGATGGCGTCTGCCGGTCGCGTCCGCGGTCGCGGCGTCCGCGATCGCGCCGACCGCGTGCGCGCGACTCCGGCCGCGCGGCGCCGCTCGCCGTCTCAGCCGTGGCCTCTTCCGTGCGTCCACGGATGGCGGCGGTGTCGCGGCGCAGACCATCGAGCGGGCGGAGCACGATGCGGGGCTCGCCGGTGCGCGTGTCGGCGCCGACCTCGCGCAGCGCCGGGTAGAGGCTGTCGTTCAAGCGGGTCAACGCCTCGCGCATCCGCTGCGTCCACCGGTTGTAGATGCGCAGCTGGATCGCGCGTCGGTAGCCCTCTTCGTAGGCCTCGAGCGCGCGCTCCTCGATCGGGATGACGAACCCTTCGAGCTCCTCGCGATAGACGTTCTGCTCTTCCTCGTTGAGCTCGGTGGGCACGGGCGCGTTGCGGATCGCCTCGGCGAACTGCTCGTACACTTGGCCGATGCGGTAGAGCGCGGCCGTCGCCCACTCGGCGACGTTGAAGGTCACGACGTCGAGGTAGATCGTCGCGGCGCGCTGGAGCATCTCGGACTTGCGTTGCAGGCTCTGGCGCAGGCCGGAGATGTCGCCGGCGATGCGAACGTCGCCGTACTCGGCGAGCACCATCTCGCCCTGCAGATATCGCGCGTGCGCGGCGTGGTAACGACCCTCGTTGCGCAGCTCCGCCGAGTGGCGACGGCCGAGAGCGACCGCGCGCTCGAGCGTCTCGCGTGCGCCGCGCTGGTTGCTCATGCGCATCAGCACCTGACCGAGACGGGTCATCGCCTCGATCTTCCGATCGGTGTTGCGCGTGCGATCGATGTACTGCCGATAGAGGTCCGCGGCTTGTTGCCAGCGTTCGCCCTGCTCGTGAGCGCGCCCCATCAGGAAGTAGACGTCGTCCACGCTCTGGTGCTGGGGAAACTGCCGGAGGAACGCCTGCCCGCTGTCGGAGGCGGCCTCGTCGTCGCCGACCGTCACGCGAAGGAGCACGGCGTTGTAGAGCGCATCGGGGCCGTGCTGCCCTTGCGGGAATCGCCGCCCGTAGGTGTCGTAGTAACGCGCGGCGTCGCGCAGCTGCGCGAGCGACTCGAACATCTGAGCCGCGCTCCACACGCCGAGCTGCGCCTCGTTGGAGCTCGGGTAACGCTCGAGGAGCTGGTCGTACGCTTCGGCCGCCGCTTCGGGGTCGCCCGCGCGCTGGTGCTCTTGCCCCGCGTTGTAGACCGCCTGCGGAGCGCGCCCGTCGCGAGGGAACTCCTCCGCGGCACGGAGGTAGGCAGCCGCCGCTTCCGCGTGCTCGCCGCGCGCCGCGAGCTGCTCGCCTTGCTTGAAGACGGCTTGCACGATGAGCGCGTCGAGACGTCGCTGCGAGTCGGGGTTCTGGAAAGCGGGGCTCTGCTTGAGGCGTCGCGCCCAGCGCTCGATGTTGCCGTAGTCCTGCGCGCGGTTGAACGACTCGAGGATGAGCTCGCCCGCGCGTTGAGCGAAGCGCGATTGCGGGAAGCGCTCGAGGAGCTGGCCGAACATGCGAACGGCCGGGTCGAAGATGCCGCGGTCGTAGTAGAGGTTGCCCTGGCGGAAGAGGATCTCGGGCAGGTCGGGGTCGTTCGGGAAGAGCTCGACGTAGAGCTCGATCGCGCGCGTGAAGCGTCGATCGTTCTCGGTCTCCTGGTAGCCGCCTTCGCCTTGCGTCGGGCACTCGGGCTGACGTGCGGGTTGACCGCCGGCAGCAGGTTGGGCCGCGCCCGCGCCGCCGGGGGTCGCTCCACCAGAAGGTGGAGTCGCGGGCGTGCCGGGTGTCGCCGGAGCCGCCGGGCCGGGTGTCGGTGTGGGTGCCGTCTCGCGCGGTGGTTGCGGCTCCGCGCGCCGCCGTCCGCAGCGCTCGAGCATCGCCTCGCGCACGAGCTCGAGCGCGCTGATCGCGTTGTAGAGAGCGTCGCGGGTGTAGCGGCCCCGGCGGTTCTGATCGACGGCCGCCAGGTAGAACTGCCCTGCCTCCTCGTAGCGTCGCATGCGGTGGAAATAGATCTCCGCAGCGAAGTATCGAATGTCGTAGCTCCGCGCGCTCCGCGGGAAGTGGCGCAGGTAGACCTCGTAGAGCGCGACGGCCTGCGCGAAGCGACGCGCTTCGTTGTGCTCCTGGGCCATGTCGTGCTGTCGCAGCGCCTCGGTGCGGATCGATCGCTCGGCCAGATCACGTGCGCGCCGGACGA
>JADZFZ010000690.1 GCA_020854145.1 Deltaproteobacteria bacterium
CTGCGCGGCTTCCGCGAGCGTTACCCGCTCAACTCGCGGGTCGTGCGCGGGCAGGACGGGCGAATCACCGAGCTCGTCTACAGGGCAGGTGACGACCAGACCCCGGAGGGGCTCTATGCGGCAGAGCTGCGCGGTGTCATCTGGCACCTCGCTGCGGCGAGCCTGCTCGCGCCCGAGGCGCAGCGGACCTATTGGAGCCACCTGATTCGCTATTTCCGGACCGGCGATCCGCAGGCCTTCCGCGACTACAACATCGGCTGGGTACGCGACGACCCGGCCGTCGATGCGATTCTCGGCTTCATCGAGTCGTATGCCGACGCGCGCGGCGCGAAGGGAAGCTGGGAGGGAATCACCTTCTATCGGAACGACCAGCGCACGGGAATGATGCGGTCGGTCGCGCAGAACGCGCAGTACTTCGAAGAGCGAACGCCGTGGGAGCCGCGATTCCGGCGCACCGAGTTCCGTCCGCTCGTGGCGGCGTCGGTCGACATTCTCGTCGAGACCGGCGATGGCGGGCCCGTGAGCGCGGCGGGAATCAATCTGCCGAACGAGCAGGCGATTCGCCAGCAGCACGGCAGCCGCAACTTCTTCCTGAGCAACGTGATGGAGGCCGGCGACCGCGCGGTGGGACAGGTCTCGATTCGCGAGTTCGCCGCGAGCGAGGCCGAGGCGGCGGAGAGCGCGCGTTGCGAGGGCGCCTTCTACGACGCCGTCGTCGCGCTCCACGAGGTGACCGGGCATGCGTCCGGACGCGTCGCACCGGACTTGCGCGGCGATCCGCACGAGCACCTGCGGCAGTACTACTCGACGCTCGAGGAGGCGCGCGCGGACCTCGTGGCGCTGTGGCACATGGCGGATCCGAAGGTGCTCGAGCTGGGATTGTTGCCCGACGCCGCCTGCGTCGCGGCCGGGTATCGATTGTTCGCTGCCGGCTTCCTTTCGTCGCTGAGGCGCTATCCCGACGAGGCGACGCTCGAGGAGGACCACGATCGCGCGCGGTCGCTCATCGTGCGATACGCGATGGACCGTGGCGCCGTGCGCGCGGAGCAGCGCGAGGGACATTGGTATCTCTCCGTCCCCGATCCGGACGCGTTCCGCCAGGCCGTGGGTCAATTGCTGGCCGAGCTGCAGCGCATCAAGGGCACGGGAGACTTCGACGCGATTCGCACGCTCGTCGAGCGATTCGGGGCGCCCATCGAGGACGCGTGGCGCGACGACGCGATTGCACGCGCCCAGCGAATCGGATTGCCGACGAACTTCGCGTACGTCTCGCCGCGCCTGGTCGCCGATCGTGATCCCCAGGGGCGAATCACCGACGTTCGGGTGGAGCGGCCGGAGAGCTTCCTGTCGCTGATGCTGGAGTGGTCGGCGCAGGGCCGACAATCGGCGCAAGACGGACGCGGGATGACGGCCATTCGGTGATCGCGCGGCGTCGGAGGTTCGCCGGCGCATTGCTGGTGGTGCTGGGCGTCGCGTCGGGGTGTGGCGACGACGACGGCGGCGGCACGAGCGGTGGTCTTTCGGAAGGGCAATGCCGCGCGGACGACGATTGTGCGTCGCGGCCGAGCTTCGAGACGTGTGCGTGGCCCGGAGCCCCGTGGGGTTGTGGCGTCCCGTGCATGGCGCAGCGGCTCTGCTCGTCGGACGCGGACTGTACGGAGGGCGACGCGTGCGAGGAATACGTGGGCAGCTGCTGCACCGCGGCCGAGCCGAGCTCGTGGTGCGTGGCGCGTTGCAGCGCCACCTCGTGCGCGGCCGACGAGACGTGCGACGGCCGTCTGTGCGTCCCGAGGTCCTGCGATGCGGGTTTCGCGTGCCCGGCTCACACGACGTGCGCGGCGACGGACGCGTCGGCAGATGCGCACGGATGCGTGCGCGCGCGCTGCGAACGTGACGCCGACTGCAGCGACGACGGCTATTGCGTGCTCGGCAGCTGCCATGCGGCGCCGGGCGAGTGCCGCGGCCCAGCTGCCTGACGACGGAATGGAACAGCTCGTCTACGAAGCCTGCGATTCCAACTGGTTAAGACCGTCGTTCCTGTCCCCGTTGGAAGGCGGAGATGGCGCGATCGAGCTCTTGCTCGTCGGTGCCGTCGAAGGTGAGCTTCACGCGGTACGCGGGGTCGGTCCACTGGGGGTAGCTGCCGATCGCGACGTGGGGGAAGTCGCGGGCGACGGCGTCGAGGGCGTCGGCGATCTCGGGCTCCTCGAGCTTCGTGAAGATGGCGCGGGAGTGAATGGGCGGGCCACCGCGCAGCGTGCGGATCGACGGGAGCTTGAGCCGGAAGATCTGCGGGACTCCCGGGAAGATCCAGACGTTGTCGCGCACGATGGTGGGCCAGGCGATCTCCGCGCTTCGCACGAGGCGCGTGCCTTCGGGGAGATCGGCCATCCGGAGGTGGGCCTCCGTGCAGCGAGAGGCGTAGAAGTCGCGCAGCAGCTGCTCCATCTCGGGGTGCCGCGCGAGCCCGACGCCGAAGGAGCGCGCGATGCCCGCGAGCGTGAGGTCGTCGTGGGTCGGTCCGACGCCGCCCGAGGTGAAGACGACGTCGTGCGTGGTGCGAAGCGCGGTGACCTCGGCGGCGATCTCGTCGATGTCGTCGCCGATGACGACGACGCGGCGCAGCGAGATGCCGAGACCGCGGAGCTCCTGCGCGAGGCCCTGGAGGTTCCCTTCCTGGATCTTGCCGCTCAGGATCTCGTTGCCGATGAGGAGCGCGGCCGCGGTTCGCACGGTGCCGAGCGTCGTGCTCGCGTCGTGGGCATCCGACATGAGCCGAAGGTACACGCACATGTGCTCTGCGTGTGCCGCGGTGTGGCGTGTCGTGGCGCTTGCGCTCCAGCAACTCGCGGCGAGGGCGAGCGCCTGCGAGCGCTCGCGGACTGGGAGACGTGTTGCCGCTGGGATCGTGGGGGTGCAGCGCGACCCCTGCCTGCGCGGGCGGGGCCGGGCCGGCCGGCAAAGCGCCCCGCGCGCGCCACCGCGGGAAGCACGCGTCCATCCGCGCGTACACGGTGACTGGAGGCAAGTCGTCGCTCTCGTAAACGCCCGGCCTCCACCACCACGCCGGGCGTAGCGTCGTGAGGTGCGCGGTCTCTGCTTGACCCGTCGTTTCGCGGCGTGAGAGGTTCCGACTCCTCGAAGGGAGGGTGCCCGATGGCAATCCTGAAGCAGGTAGATGGCAAGGCGTTCTTCAACGTGCCGGACGAGGACCTCGAGCGTTACGTGATCCCGGCGGACAAGCTCGGTGACGCGCTCCGCGACACCGGCATCAAGCTCGGCTCGAGCGTCGACCAGTCCGAGATCGCGGGCAAGAAGGTGCTCCGCGCGGCCGATCGGCCCGCGCAGGCGTCGGCCGATGCGTCGGCGCAGTACCTCCGACAGTCCGTGGCCATCTGCCCGAACTGCAGCGGCTCGAACCTCGTGTGGGAAGAGACGACGGAGTACCGGCTCTTCCAGTGCGGCCACTGCGGGTACGTGTTCCGGTTCTGAGAGCGCTCCGCGCGGTCGGCGGCAACACGTCCCGAAGAGCCTCGCGCGACGACCGCTGCGCGAGGCGCGAGCCCTGAGCCAGCCGAGGGGACCAAGCAACGCGGGACGCAAGTACGGGCACGCTCCTTCGTCGTTCGCGGCGAGAGCGTGCCCGGTTCGTTTCCGGCGGATCCCGTGGGATCCTGGGCGAGAGCTCGAGGGGAGGCGGATGAGCGAAGAGCCGATGGTCGCGAGGCGGCTCGACATCGACGAGCTGTCGTCGGCGCCGGGCCGGGAGCACGACCCCAAGGTCGTGCGTTGGCTTCTCTCGTATCTCGGCCGTCACCGCATGCTGACGGCGACCGTTTACGGGCTCGTGGTCGTGAGCGCGCTGACGGGGTTCGCGGTGCTGCCGTTCACGAAGCTGCTGATGGACTCCGTCCAGAGCCTGATGAGCGATCAGGCGAGCTTCGATCGCCAGCTCGGCGCGACGACGCTCGGCCGGCTGTTCGTCGGCGCTTCGCCGCTGATGGTCATCTCGCTCGGCGCGCTGCTCCTCATCGGCGCGAAGCTCGTCTCGTCGCTGATCGGCGCATTGAGCCAGACGTTGAACGACGTCCTGTGCGGCCGGATCGCAGCCGACATGCGCAAGGATCTGTTCCGTCACGTCATCGAGCTTCCCGAGGACTACGCCGCGGAGCATCCGGTCGGAGAGCTCACCGCGCGCTTCGTGCAGAACCTGAACGCGTCGGTCGGGATCTACACGACCGTCTTCTTCATGCCGGTCATCTCGCTGTGCACCTTGCTGTTCGCGTCGGTGTACGTGGTGATGCTCGACCCGCTGCTCGGCGTGCTCTCGCTGCTCTTCGGGCCCGTCTACTACCTCTCGACAGGGCCGCTCTCGAAGGCGATCGAGAAGAAGGTCCAGGGCGTCTCGACGCAGTTCGCCGCGGTCAACCAGGACTTGCAGGAGACGCTGAGCGCCACGCGCGAGATCAAGGCCAACGCGTCCGAGGCGCGCGAGCGCGCGGAGTTCACCGGCAACGTCACGCGCATGTACGAGGCGACGCTCTCGTTCCAGCGATGGCAGCTCATCGCGAGCCAGACGGGGAAGTTCATCAGCGAAGCGGCCCCGGTGCTCATCCTCGCCGTGGGCGCCTTCATGATCGCGCGGGGCGGAAGCCAGACGCTCGGCGACCTGATGGTCTTCTTCTCGTTCGTGCCCACGCTGCTCGGCTCGATGAACAGCGTGTCGCAAGTGCGTCTCTCGTACGTCAACGCCGTCACGTTCGCACGCGAGATCTGGCAGGTCCTGCAGGAGCGGCGCGAGGCCGACGCGTTCGCGGGCAAGAAGGACCTCGTCATCCCCGAGCGGCTCGATCCGAAGGTGCCGATCATCGAGCTCGATCACGTCTACATGACGTATCCGCGCTCGGGCTACCGCGTCTCGGACATGACCGTGAAGATCTATCCGGGCCAGACCGTGGCGATCATCGGCGCGGGTGGATCGGGCAAGTCCACGATCTTCAACATGCTCTTCAAGCTCTACGACTACCAGCGCGGCTCGGTGAAGGTCTTCGGCCAAGAGCTGCGCGACCTGACGATCGACTCGGTGCGCAGAGCCTTCGGTCTGATGAACCAGTTTCCGTTCTTCTTCCAGCGCTCTTTCGTGGAGAACGTGCTCTACGGGATCGACGAGCGCGACGAGGCCACGCTGCAGCGGATGAAGACGCTCTGCGCCGAGCTCGAGCTCGACAAGGTCGTGGACGCGATGCCCGAGCGGTACGAGACGGTGATCACCAACCGCGGCTCGAACCTGTCGGGGAGCCAGCAGAAGCGGACGGCTCTCGTGCGCGCGTTGATGCGCGAGCCGAAGGTGCTGCTGCTCGACGAGCCACTCTCCGGCCTCTCCCCCGATCAACGACGCGAGGTCGCGGGGCGGATCAAGAAGCTCGCGGGCGACAGGACGATCCTCGTGATCACCCACGACCTCGAGCTCATCGAGGACATGGACCTCGTGCTGGTGTTCAAGCGCGAGGATCTGCCGGCGGACGAGATGCCGATCGCGGCGATGCCGATCGCGGGCATGCCGATCGCGGCGATGCCGATCGCGGGCAAGGCCATCGCGGCCACCGGCGTCGCGATGGGGAAGACGGACGGCACGAAGGGCGACGGCAAGGGCGCGATGCCCGCGAAGGGCGAGGCGATGCCTGCGAAGGGCGAGGCGATGCCCGCGAAAGGCGAGGCGATGCCCGCGAAGGGCGAGGCGATGCCTGCGAAGGGCGACGCCAAGGGCCCCAAGGGAGCAGTGCCTACGAAGGGCGCAAAGGCCGCCGGAGGCGCGGCGCCGAGCGAGCGACCGCAGCATGGCATCATCGCGGAGCAGGGTAGCTACGCCGAGCTCTCGCGGACCGGACGCCTCTTCCGTACACTGATCGGCAAGGAGGCCGAGAGCGCGCCTCCCGCCTGACGTAGCCCCACGCATGGCCGACGTTCATGTCATCGATCTGGTCGAAGAAGTCCTGGGCCCGGGTCTCGAGCAGTTCGGAGTCCCGCAGCTGTGGCGACACGCGACGGGCAAGGGCGTCAAGGTCGCCATCTTCGACAGCGGGATCGACGGGCAGCACGAGGACCTCGCGGGCGCGGTCTTGGACCACGTCAACTTCACCGACTCGCCCGACGCGGACGTCTACGGGCACGGGACGCACTGCGCGGGGATCGTCGGCGCGCGGGTCAACGGCAAGGGCATCCACGGCGTGGCGCCCGAGTGCGACCTCTACGACGTGAAGGTCGTCAACGACCGCGGCGACTCGATGTACGAATGGCTCATCAAGGGCTTCCAGTGGGCGATCGCGCAGAAGATCGACGTCATCTCCTGCAGCATCGCGGGGGCGCGTTTCGACGAGCGGCTCCACGGCGTCGTGCAGGCGGCTCACGGCAGAGGGACCATCATCGTCGCGGCCGCGGGCAACTTCGGCTTCCAGGTCGGCGAGGACACGACCGGATACCCGGCGCGATTTCCCGAGACGATCGGCGTCGGCGCGCTCGGCGAAGGGCACGAGGCGCGCGCGCAGTTCTCGAGCACCGGCGAAGGCGTCAACATCATGGCACCGGGCTCGAACATCCTGTCGTGCCTGCCGGGCAACCGTTACGGCGTCACGCGAGGAACGTCGACTGCGTGCCCGTTCGTCGCGGGCGTCGTCGCGCTCATCGTGCACAAGCTCCGCAAGGATTGGACGGAGGTGACGCCGCGCTTGGTGCACGAGCTCATCCTCGAGAACGCGCTCGACGTCGGACGCCCGGGTCGCGACAAGTTCACGGGCGCCGGCATCATCAAGCCCGAAGCGCTGTTCGGCTCGATCCTCCGGCGCTCGCGCCGCTTCTTCAAGCCGACCTGACGTCCAGAGCCCGGCGGCGGTCGGGCGCTATCGGAACGCGACGCGCACGCCCGCGGAGCCGGACACGACGTACGAGAACAGCGCTCCCGTCAGGTGCATGCCGTCGGGGATCGACGTCGCCTCGGTCCACGCTTCCGCGTAGAGCGAGAGCGCGAGCGTCGGTCGGCCCACGACGCCGATCCCGACGCGTGCGCCTTGGCCGTCCACGTCGAGGCGCTCGACGTAGGCCGCGCGGAAGGCGATGGCGAACGAAGCGTCCCACGAAGACTCGAGACGCACGCCGAGCGTCCATCCGAGGTAATCGCCGCCCGAGAGCGACGTCGTGAGGCCGCCTTCGAGCGCCAGCCCTCCGAAGCCCGCCGAAGCGATCAGCCGGACGACCTCGGTCGTGCGCGCGGCGGGTGCCTGGCCCGTCGCCGCCGCGACCTCTTCGGGCACATCGACCGCAGGGAACTCGACCTGCGCGACTCCGAGCGAGACGTCGAGACCGACGTTCCACGGCGAGGGCGGGTCGTCCTCGTCGATCGCGTCCTCGTCGATCGCGTCTTCGCGCGTCGCCTCGTCGTCGTGTGGCTGGGCCCGCGGACGCTCGCGTCGTGTTGCCCGCGGACGCTCGCGCCGCGGTGCCCGCGGACGCTCGCGCGCGGCTTCCGTGGGCACGGCCGATGGGCCAGAGGGTGCCGGAGCCTCCGTGCCAGGCGCGTCCTCGGCGAGCGGCCCGTCGTAACCGGGGGGTCTCCAGCCGCCTTCCTGCGCGAGGACGCTCAGCGGCGCGGTGAGGACGGCGCCGAGGGCGATGGCCGCGAGCGCCGCATGCGGCGCCGGACGGCGTCTCAAGACGACGGCGTGCTCCCGCACGCCGACCCGAACGGTATTGCTGTGTCCGAGGTCACATATCCTCCGTTGAGGCTCGGAGGAGTTCCATTCACGTGCCAACGAGGAAGCTGCGACTGCCCAGAATCGCGTTGATTCCACGCAACAGTCGTCGAACCGCGGGAGATCTCGGGTGCTGTCGGGCCACGCCCGGCGATCACTCGGCAGGCAGCTCCACGCGGAGCTGATTGCCGACGCGCGTGAGCTCGGTGCCGCGGGCGCGCGAGTCGGCGATCAGGGGATCGAGCCACGTCATCTCGTCGTGTCGCAGAGGGCGCGGCTGGAAGTGGATCTCGCGGTTCTGCGTGGCGATCGGCAGCAGGTCGACGGCTTCGATCGCGCCTCGACGACCGCCTCGACGGGGACGGATCGCGAGCCGGGCGATCAGGCCGAACTTCAGGTCGTTGCTGCCGGGAGTCCCCCAGGCGTAGTTGCCCAGCGAGTAGAGGACGAGCGTCCGGCCGATCCACTCGACGGGGTGCGCGATGTGCGGATGGTGGCCGGCGACGACGTCGACACCCAGCTCGGCGAGCACGCGACCGTAGTGCTCCTGCGTGCCGTTCAGCGGCGCGTAGTTGTCGCCCCAGTGCACGCTCACGACGAGCACGTCGACGAGGGGCCGCAGGCGGCGAACGTCCTCTTCGACGTCGGCCCGGTTGAGCTGCGCGCAGCCGGCATCGCCGCCGACCGCGAAGGTGTCGAGGTAGAGGTCGAAGGCCGCGCGATGCTCGAGGTACGCGAGCAACCCGATCTTCGTCCCGCCCACGTCGAAGATCACGGGCCGGCGCGCTTCGGCCTCGTCGCGACCCGCCCCGATCTGGGCCAGACGCGCTCCGCGCAGATGCTCGAGCGTGTCGTGCACGCCGCGTGCTCGGTAGTCGATGATGTGGTTGTTCGCGAGGCTCACGACGTCGAGGCCCAGCCACTGCCAGGCCTCGATGGCTTCGGGCTCGACGCGGTAGATGTAGTCTTTCCAGGGCCAGAACGCGTCGGTGCTCTCGGTGACGGGCGACTCGAGGTTGGCGAAGGCGACGTCGGCCTCGCGGAAGATCGAAGCAGTGGCCAGGTAGGGGTACCGATAGCCGCGCCGGCGGATGATCGGCATCGCGGCGTCCGTGGGCGCGAAGTCGCCGCCGAGCACGACCGTGACGACGGAGCCCGTCGGGACGCGGCGTTCGACGCGAGGCGGCAAGAGCGACACGCTCGGGTTCCACAGCGTCTTGACGAGCGCGCCCACCCCGATGGCGGCGAGCACGGTGCCGAGCACGACGAGCACCGAGCGCAGCGCCCGACGCCGAGGGCGCGCGACGTCGGCCGTCATGCCGGCTCCCTCGCTCGCGCTCTGCGCCGCACCCACCGCTCGAGACCTCGCGCCCATCGCTCGACGTCGAAGAATGCGACGAACGCGAAGCCCGACAACGCGTAGTGGAAGGGGATCCCCATCACCGCGAGGACACCCCAGTGGAACAGCCAGATCCCGACGGCCCAGATGCGTCCCGGCCAGCGACCGACCAAGCCGAGCGGCGCGCCGAGCTCGACGGCGACGGCGAACGCCGCGAAGGGCGGGAACATCCAGCCGTGCGCGACCATCGCGGTGCCGATGGGCGATGCCATGGCGCCGAGCTGCACCTTGCGAAGCGCGTCGTAGGCGACGTGATGGCGGAGGTACTCGCCCGTGACCCAATCCCATCCGTTCAACCGCAGCTTGGCGATCCCGGCCAGGAGATAGGCGCACACCGTCACCGCCGCGATCACGCGCAGCGGCCATCCGTGGCCGTGTCTGCGCGGCGGAGGCGCCCCGCGACGCGCGTCGAGCGACCACACGTCGGCGCTCGGCGCGACCGCGAGCACGAGGGCGTGCAGCAGGAGCAGGTTCTCGGAGTGGAAGATCATCCCCCACGAGCTCCGGTACGAGAGCACCGCGAAGAGCGCGACCACGAACGCGGGCCCGAGGGCACGAAAGCGCCAACCGAGCGCGAAC
>JADZFZ010000691.1 GCA_020854145.1 Deltaproteobacteria bacterium
CCCGCGAGCCCCGTGACGTTGCGCCCGAGCAGACCACGGGCGCGCCGCTCCGTGAGCACCGCCTCGAGCGGCGCGATCAAGAATGGGTACTCGCCGCGAAGGTACACGAAGCCGTGCTGCGCCCCGACCACGTACGCCGCGATCGTCATGCCCTCGACGACCTGGTGAGCGTGATGCGTGAGCAGCTCGCGGTCCTTGAACGTCCCGGGCTCGCCCTCGTCGGCGTTGCAGACCACGTAACGCGCGGACCCCGGAGCCAGCGCGCACGCTCGCCACTTCGAGCCGCACGAGAAGCCCGCGCCGCCTCGGCCTCGCAACCCCGACGCGTCGATCTCCGCGAGGGTCGCCTCTCGCCCGCGCGCCATCGCGGCGGCGAGCGCCTCGCCGGGCTCCCACTCGGTCGAGAGGAGCAGGTCACGACGCCGCACGTGACTGTCGATCGTGAAGAGGTTGTCCGGCCACTCGGTCACGGGAGAGCCGCCGCGTATCAACGACGTGATCGCGCCGACGCGCTGCGGCGTGAGGCGTGCGATGGCGCGACCGTTGACGAGCATCGCGGGCCCCTGATCACACATGCCGGTGCACGAGGTCGTGTCGATGCTGACGAGCCCATCGCGAGAGACCTCGCCGAGCCGCAGGCGAAACGCGTCGAGCATGCGCTGCCGGAGCTCGTGCCCACCCGCGAGCTCGTCCGTGATGTTGTCGCTGAAGAGCACGCGGAATCGCCCCACGGGCTCGCTCGCGAAGAACGAGTAGAAGCCGACCACACCTTCGACGTGCGCGCGCGGGAGCCCGAGAGCCTCCGCGAGCTGCGTGATCGCCGGCTTCGAGACGTACCCGTGTGCGGCCATCACCTCGCGCAGGATCTGTACGAGACGTGTGCCGTCGTTCCCGTGGCGCGCGACGATGGCGGCGAGGTCTCTCTCGGCGGAACGCATCGAGCGCCGAGCCTACCCAATCTCGCGGCTCGCGGCGCTGCGCAGACGCAAATGCGTCACCCGCGCGCGCGTCCCATCAGCTCTCGGTCGTGGTCGCGGCCGTCCCGAGCGGGAGCCAGACGCGAAGGCACGCGCCGCCGCCGTCGCGCGGCAAGGCCACGGCGTCGCCGCCCTGCGCACGTGCCAGCTCGCGCACGAGCGACAAACCGAGCCCCGTGCCGACCACGTGGCCTTGCCCGGGCCGCTCCGCGCGCGCGAATCGCTCGAAGACGCGTTCGCGGTCGCGCTCCTCGATGCCCGGGCCGCGGTCGAGCACGTCGAGCACCGCGCGGTCGGTCGCGCACGACAGCGACACGCGGACGACCTTGTCCGACGCGGTCGCGGCGTACTTCACGGCGTTGTCGAGCAGGTTCACGACGATCTGCTCGACGGCTTGGCCGTCGAACGAGACCTCCACCGGCTCGTCCGGCAGGGCTCGCTCGAGGGCGAAGCCCTTGGCTTCGAGGAAACGCTCCTGCGCGATCAGCACGCCGCGCACGTGGGCCGCCAGGTCCGAGCGCACGAGCCGCATCGGGCGGCGGCCTTCCTCGAGACGCGAGATCTCCAGCACGTTCTCGACCAGACGGCTCAGGCGCACGCTCTCCTGCACCATGTCGTCGTGGAACCGCGGCCGCTTCTTCTCGGACACGAGCCCGTCGCGCAGCATCTCCGCGTGCATCCGGAGCGTGGTCAGCGGCGTGCGCAGCTCGTGAGAGACGGCGGCGATGAACGCGCTCTTCTGGCGCGAGAGATCGTCGGAACGGCGGCCGGCCCGGTCGATCGCGAACACGGCCGCGCCGACGACGAGGAGCAGCGCCGCGAGCAATCCCGCCTGCAGGTGGAGCTGACGGTCGATCGGCGCGAGCGACGCCTCCAACGCCCCCTCCGGAAAGCACAATCGAATGCCCTCGAGCGTCTGGCTCGCCGGCGCCTCGAGACTGCAGGCGCCACGTTCTCCGTGCCCCAGCACGCGTGGCGCGCTCGGCGTCGCGGTGTGACGACGCGCGACCGTCGGGATCCAGCGCGTCACGAGGTTCTCCTCGTCGAGGAGCAGCCCTTGGACCGATGCGGCGCCCGCGTGCGACACGACGCGTTGAAGGACCCAATCGTCGCCCACCCGCTGATAACGCATCGGCGTGTAGTCCACCTCGTGGTCGCGCACCTCCGACAGGGTCGCGGCGTTGAGCACGTCGCCCGCCGCGAGCGGCGAACGACGGATCCGCGACCGGCCTCCTTCTCCCCGAATGGAGACGGGGTCGGGGCCAGGGGCGAGCGGAGCGGCGGCGACGAACGCGGAGCCCGTTCCGTCGGCCCTCGCGCCCGCATCGGCAGACGCCCCCGGCGAGAGACTCCCGCGTGCGGTCGGAGGAGCCCGGCGAATGACGCGTCGTCGCAAGGGCGGGCGGTCGGTCGCGGTCGATTGTGTCGCGAGCGGCGATTGCGGGACGGTCGTGGATTGTGTGCCGGGCGATTGCGGGACGGGCCTGGCTTGCGCAGTGGGCGATTGCGGGACGGGCCTGGCTTGCGCAGTGGGCGATTGCGGGACGGGCCTGGCTTGCGCAGTGGGCGATTGCGGGACGGTCGTGGATTGCGTGCCGGGCGATTGCGGGACGGTCGTGGATTGCGCCGTGGGCGATTGCGGGACGGGCCTGGCTTGCGCCGTCGGCGATTGTTGCTGCCCTGCGCGCGTGACCTGGGTCTCCCACGTCACGGGGTTCCGCTCGACGCGCGGGGCGACCCGTCCCCGGCTCTGGACGCGCATGTTCGCTTCGGTGTCGCCAGATTGTGCCTCGGTGATCTCGCGAGCGAGCTGATTGCCCCAATCGCCGAGCGTCACCGTGAGCGGACCGCTGGGAGTCCCTGCGGTGTCCGCCGACGCGACGGGTCCGATCGTCGAGCTCGTCGCGCGCGCTCGGGGCTCGGCCGCGCTCGTCGACGCCCCTCCCGCTGCGGGCGCAATCGGCACGCGGTTCTCCGCTGCTTGCGTGCGCAGCGGAGCCCGACGGCGTTGCGGCGCGCGTGCCTCGGGTAGCGGCGCCGTCGAGGAGCCGTTCATCGTGCCCGGCGCATCGAGGGACGCGACCGCCCCTGCGAGCGACGTGTTGCCGAGGCCGGCGTCCGGCGCGAGGTACGCGAGCGCCCGCGTGGCCTCCCACGCGCTGCCGCGGATGCGCTCCGCGATTCGCGTCGCCATCGGCGTGCGAGGCGCTCCGGGCTCGCGATCGTAAGGCGTTCGTACGTCGCCTCCCGGATCGATCTGGAAGTACCCCGCAACGCGCGGATCGTCGGGCCGGCGCGCGAGCGGTGAGACGACGACCGGATCGCTCAGCGCCAGGACGTCCTGCGGGTCGGGGCTGTAGTAGTAGTTGTAGAGGTAGAAGGGCCGCGCATCCTCGCGCCGCCGGAGCTCTTCGAGGCTCTCGTCGACCGCCGCGCGCACCGTGTCGGCCGCACGCTCGAGCACGACGCGCTGCTCGCGCTCGGCCGTCGCCCGCTCGCGCACGGAGGCGTAGAGCCAGCCGCCGCCGAGCAGCGCCGCGGGCAACACGACTCCGAGCACGAGCGCGAGCGTCTGGCGTCGGATGCGCACTCAGCCGCCGGGCTCCGCGGCGAACCGGTATCCGCGACCACGCACCGTGTCGATCCACCGCTCGCCGTCGGGCGCGCTCCGGAGCTTCGCGCGCAGCTGCTGGATGTGGACGTCCACGGTGCGCGTCTGGATCGACCCGTCGCGATAGCCCCAGACGTCGACGAGCAGCTCCTCGCGCGTGACGGCGCGGTGCCGTCG
>JADZFZ010000692.1 GCA_020854145.1 Deltaproteobacteria bacterium
GACTGCGATCCCACCATCGTCGAGGCCGCCGAGGACCTCCAGACGTTCTTCCGCGGCACCGTGCCCGAGGGCGGCGACTGCTCCATCACCAGCCTCATGGACTTCGCGCCGGCCGTCTCGTGTCAGCAGCCGCTCGCGTGCAGGCTCCGCGCTTCGGGGCTGATGGCGATGGGAACCTGCTCACCGAAGGTCGGCGCCGGCGCCGAGTGCGCCAACCACACCGAGTGCAACGACGATCTCCGCTGCGACAAGGCTCCTACGGACGACGTCGGCGCGTGCGCGACGCGCCTCGCGCTCGGCTCGCCTTGCGAGGACGACCGCGATTGCCAATCCGCGCAGTGCATCGAGGACGTGTGCGTCGCGCCGACGCAGGAAGGCGTGTACTGCGAGATCGGCGGGATGTGATCGCTCCGCGCCCGAGCCCGGCCTCCGTCGCGCTCCTCGCTTTCGTCACCTGGGCCGCCGGCGCGTCGCCCTGCCTCGCACAGGGCGCTTTCCCCGATCCGCCGCGCATCGTGCACACGCTGACTCCCGAGGACGGCCAGGAGAGCTGGCTCGTCGAGACGCGCCTCGGAGGGGACGAGCCCCGCCGGCTCTTCGCGGTACCCCACGTCCGCGGCGGCGCGCCGATCCCGGTGTTGTCGCCCGATGGACGGTTCGTCGCGTACACGACGGTCAACGACATCACGCGCGGACGGCTGCACGCCGACCTCGTCGTCGTCGATCTCCTCGGCGGTGCGTCGCGCACGCTCTCGCGCGTGGTGCTGCACGCGCGCCCCGTCTTCGACCGATTCGGGATCGAGCTCTATGCGGTTCGCATTCGCCATCGCGTCCCGCCGCGACCCTCGCGACCCGAAGGCCCCATCTACCATCCGCCTTCCGTCTGGCGGTTGGTCGCCCTGTCGAGCGCGGACGGAACCGAGCGCGACCTCGCCGTCGAGAGCACCTCGCGCCTCGAGGTGATCGGTGTCTCGCGTCACGGCGAGGTGATCGTCGTCCGCGAAGACGCGCGCGACGGGGCGATCCTCGCGCTCGATCCGCAGACCGGCGCGACCCGCGTGGTGCTTCCGCTCGGGAGCGCCGCGACCACCGACGTCTCGCTCTCTCCGCTCGACGACCGCCTGCTGCTCGCGCGCTCGGTCGGCGCTTCGCGCCGCCGCTGGGAGATCGTGCTGTGCGAGCTCGACGGACGCGCGCGCGTGTTGAGGCGCGAGCGACGCGGCGACCTGCGGCCGTTTCGCGTGGGAGGCTCGGTGATGTTCGCGGGTCGGCGTGGTGGGCCGCTCCGCGTGATCGATCTGGAAGGGCACGAGCTTCCCCGAACGCAGACGCGCGAGAGCACCACCCGCCACCGCGTCATCGCCGCGACCCCCGACGGCCGGATCACCGTCATGCGACGCGACACACCCGAGGGCTACGGCTTCGTCGCGCTCGACCGAGAAGCCGCGTTCGCCGTCCCGCTCACCGACGGCGGCGTGGTCGTCGACGTCGCCGGGTTCCGGTGAGCAGATCGCGCGCGCAGGCTCGGCGAGACCGCTCGCGCATCCTCCCGTCGCGCTCCACCGCTCCGGCGGCGCCTATCCCGCTCGACCGTCGCGATGGTTGTCCACGCGCAGAAGACCGCTTCGGTGCTGCGCTGCGACGACTGCCCCTGCGATTGATCCAGCGCCATCGCCGAGCGCGTCGTGCGAAGACCGCCTCGACGCGCTCGGCAGCGCTCTCTACGTACCGCACGTGAACGCCCAAGAGCGGCTCGAGCTCCGCGCGTGGATGGGCCGTCCGTCGGACGGCGATCGCGCCGCACCCGCGACCTTCTGCAAGAGGCGCGAGCGCGCGCGATCGACTCCGCGTGGCCTTCCGAGGGAAACATGGATCACTCTGAGCCAGGCATGGGCGTTCCGGCTGCGTTGCGGGGCCGCGCACGCTGCGCGTACGAGCGTGGCCGCGTGCTCGCCGGGTTGCGTCTCGCCGCGTGGGTCCTGCCGATGGTCGCGTTCGCGGTCCTGTTGCAGGGCGACCCGGCCGCGCGCCTGTCGGTGGGAGGAGCTCTCTTCGCGACCGCCGCGACCTTCGGGTGGCGGGGCGGAGCCTGGGGTCGCGCGGTGATTCCGGGCCTCTTGGCCGGAGCCGTGCCGATGGGGCTTCCGATGCTCGCGCGCGCTTCGGACGCCGGCTGCGCGATGGCCGGGATGTCGTGCACCACGTGGTGCCTCGCAGCCTGCCTCGCGGGCGGAACCATCGCCGGTGCGTTGCTCGGGTATCGCGCCGCGCGCACGTCGGAGGCGCGGTTGGCGGCCTTCTGCGCGAGCGGCGTCGTCGCGGTGATGACGGGCTCGCTCGGCTGTCTCGTGATCGGCAGCGCAGGGCTGCTCGGCCTCGTCGCGGGCTTCGGGATCGCGGCAGTGCCCGTGCTCGCGGTTGCCACCCGACGACCGTGAGCTGGGATCCTCGCTACGCGGCGCGGAGCCCGTTCGGCGAGACCTTACGGACCTTCGCACGGTCATTTGTCCGTTTTGCCGAATGGCCGTCCGTCGTCGAATGGGACGCCGCGTTCGCGCGAGGCCCGTGGGCCGACCGAGCCGCCGTTCGCTTCGTGCCCGAGCGACCCCGCCCGAGGCGCCGCCGAGCCACCGGACGGGCGTGCGATCCGGACGCGCTCTACGACGCGCGCATCGTCGCCGGCGAGGTCCCCAGCCGCGAACGCTCGTGGCACGACTTCCTCAACGCGCACGTCTGGGCGGCGTTTCCCGCATCGAAACGGGCCCTACACGCACGTCAGGACACGATGATCCGGGAGCGGATCGGCACCGACCGCGCGGCCCTCCCGCGCCACCGCACCCCCGAGCAAGACGCCGTCGCGATGGTCGACGAAGGCAGCGTGCTCCTGCTCGTCCCCGAGGCGGAGCGCCACCGCGTCGAGGAGGCGCTACGTGCACGTGCCTGGGACACGCTGGACGCGCTGCGGCGCGGAAGCCGAATCGCATTGCTCGTCTTTGGACATGGCATTCACGAGGTCCAGACGCTCGCGCCGCGTCCCATCGAGGCCATGGCCATCGTGCTCGCCGTCGATTCGCTGCCCGCCGAGCTCGACTCCCGCCTGGCGATTGCCGATTCGCTGTTGGCTCGGCGACTGTCGTCGCGCGATCGGTTCCGCGCGCCCGGCGAGCACCCGACCTTCCGATTGACCGCTCGATGAGCGGGCTCTGACGTCCCTGGACGTGCATCCGGTGGCGCGCGCTCGTCCGCCACGCTTTGCAGGGTCGGCGCAAAGCGCCACACAGGCTCGACTTCTCGCCGAAGCGGAACACCGCGTTGAGACTTCGGACGACCATGTTAGCGTTCGGCCTTGGGGAAACGCTCGGGTCTATTCACGGGGAGAGGGCTGTGACCGTCCGCGCGTTCGTCTACCACGACAGTCTCCCGCCCGAGGACACCGTAGTCGCGCGCCTCCACGTGCGCGAAGGGCTCTCGCAGCTCTTCGACATCGACGTCCGGTTCTTCGCGACGCAGCCCGATCTCGACCTGGCCGCGTTCATCTGGTCGACCGTCGCCTTCGCGCTCGTCGACGATCAGACGGGGAGCACGCGCGTCTTCCACGGCATCGTCGAGGAGGCCGAGTATCTCTTCCAGCGACAGCACCGCTTCGTGTACCGGCTGCGCGCGCGCCCGCGGGTCGCGGGGCTGGCCTACCGCACGCGGAGTCGAATCCACCAGAGCAAGAACGCCGTCACCATCGTGAAGGACGTTCTGCGCGACGCCGGCATCCCCGACGACGGCATCGATTGGACGCAGCTCTCGGGCAACGTCACGTACCCCGATCGCGAGTACACGACGCAGTGGAAGGAGAGCGAGCTCGCCTTCGTGCTCCGCCTCCTCGAGGACGAAGGGATCGCCTACCTCCACGAGCACTCGGAGGTCAATCACGTCCTGACCTTCGTGGACGACCCGGCGCGCTACCCGCCCATCGAGGGTCAAGCCGTCCTCAGCTTCACGACCGAGCGAAACGCGGCACGCGAGGCCGTCTTCGATCTCGTCTTCACCAATCGGCTGGTCACCAACGCGCATACCACGCGGGATTGGGACTTCATGCAGCCAGGCGGCCCGCTGCAGGCCGAGCAGCCCGGAGAGTTCGTGCCCGGCACCGGCAGCCGAGCCATGCGTTTCGAGGGTTACGAGTACCCTGGAGCCTTCCGCGACAGCACGGAAGGCGGCAGGCTCGCCCACAATCGCCTCACCGAGTCGCAGGTCCAGGAGATGACCCTGCAAGGCGGCAGCAACTGCATTCGCCTCGCGCCCGGACGCCGCGTCACCGTGGTGGACGCCTTGCCTGCTTACTTCGTCAACGACTACCTGCTTCTCGAGGTCGAGCATCGATTCGCGCTGCCGGGGGGCCTCGAGACGCGAGGCTCCGCCTCCACGGGCTACACGTGCCAGTTCAAGGCCATACCGAGCAGCACGGAGTATCGACCTCCGCGCATCACGCCGCGACCGAAGATCGCCAACAAGGAGCTGGCCGTCGTCACCACATCCGGCGAGGAGATCGAGCCGGATCAGTGGGACCGCATCCACGTGCACTTCTACTGGGATCGCGAAGGCAAGATGGACGACAAGGCGTCCTGCTGGATTCGGTTCCAGCAGCAGAACACCGATGGCGCCTTCATCGTTCCTCGCGTCGGCTGGGAGGTCTCCGTCGGGTTCCTCGACGGCGACCCCGATCGCCCCGTGGCGTTCCAGAAGGTCTACAACCTCGAGACGATGCCGCCTTACGGGCTGCCCGGGGCCAAGACGAAGACCGCGCTGCAGTCGTCGACGTCCCCGGGTGGCGCCGGCACCAACGAGGTTCGCTTCGAAGATGGCGCAGGCGGCCAAGAGATGTTCGTGCACGCCTCGAAAGACTTCTACTTCAAGGCATCCAACGACCACACCGAGGACGTCGCCGTCGATGCGACCGAGGACGTGGGCACGACCCTCGACGCCTTCGTGGGAGCTTGCGAGGACATCACGGTCACCGGCGACCAGAACGTCAGCGTGACGAAGGCCACGAGCACGGACACGACGGGAGCTTGCACCGTGCACGTCGGTGGAACGGAGGATCGAGGCGTCAAGGCAAACTACGGCCTCACCACCGACGCGTCGCGCACCGATCACATCCAGGGAATCATGAACGTGCTGGCCAACTCGGTCACCGAGACGTTCAAAGCCGACTGCACGCGGACCGTCGGCGGCATCGTCAGCATCAACTCGGCTGCCGCCATCAGCGACAACGTCGGAGGCTCGTTCACCGAGACCGTCGGCGCGGCCAAGGTCATCATCGCAGGCGCCGCCTACTCCGAGGACGTCGGCGCGGCCAAGACCCTTCTGTCCGGTGCCATGTTCGAGAAGACGGGCAAGGACATCGGGCTCACGGCGAAAGCCGCGATCGCATTCACTGCCGCCTCCATCGAGGAGGAGTGCGGAGGCGACTTCAACGTGGGTGCCAAGACCGTCCTCATCGGGACCAACAGCCTCACGTTCAAGTGCGGAGGCTCCGAGATGAAAGCCAGCGGCGGCACGCTGACCATGAAGGGAGGCACGCTCGGCGGAAGCGGAGGACCGAACCTGAAGCTCAAGGGTCCCATCAACTTCAAACCTTGAGCACGGGCTGCTCGTCACGCGAAGAGGAGAGCGGGTGTCGATTCCGATTCAGAATGTCGTTCTCGAGTGTGCGGACCTCAGCCCGGCGCACGTGCTGACGGGTTTCGCCCTCACGGAGTCTCTCTCGGACGGCTACCGCGGTCAGATCGGCCTCGTCGCCCAGGGTGCGCCCGTCGATCCCGAGGCCCTTCTGGGCAAGAAGGCGAGCCTCCTGTTCTTGTTCGAGGACGGCTCGCAGCGCGCCTTCCACGGTGACGTCTGCTCGGTTCGGGTCACGGCCAGCCACTCGGAGAGCTTCCTCGTTCTGCTGGAGCTCGCCGCCCGGATCGAGCGGCTCAAGGTCGGTCGCAGCTGCCGTATCTTCCAGGATCAGAGCATCAAGGACATCGTCCTTCTGCTGTTGGAGGAGGCGGGGTTGAGCGGTGACTCCGCGGTCGCGTGGACGGCGAGCGCCGGCGCGACCCCCCACCCGTTCGTCGCGCAGTACAACGAGAGCGACTTCGCGTTCATCAGCCGGCTCCTCGTCGAGGAAGGCATCGGGTTCGCCGTCCACAACGACGCATCGAACGACGTCGTCCTCTTCTTCGACGACTCCAGCACTTTGCCCATGCTCGAGGGAGAGGCCGATCTCTTCGATCGGGACGCGCAGACCGACCTCAGACCCGGGAGCGTCTTCTGGGAGCTGCGCGACACGCACGCTGCCGTGTCCGACGAGGCGATGCGCCGCGACTACGACTTCAAGAACCCCAGCGCCGATCTCGACGCGACGGCGAAGGCGCCGAGCAGCACCGGACGCGAGGTCTACGAGCATCCGGGCAACTACAAGCTCAAGTCCCCCGATGGCAAGCGCCTCGTCGCACGGATGTTGGAACGGCTGCAGCTCGGCAAGCGGCTCGCGCGCGGCCACAGCTCGTGCCCGCGTCTCGAGCCAGGAAGGTACTTCACCGCGCAGCTCCACGCGCGCCCCGCGATGAACACCGATCACCTGGTCCTGCGCGTCGCCCACCAGGCCTCCTCCGTCGGCGACGACCTGCACACGCTCACGCTCGTCTACGAGTGTGAGATCACCACCGTCGCCAAGGGCGTGCAGTTCCGTCCTCGAGCCGCGTCGCCGCCTCCACGCCTCGGGGGGGTGCACACCGCCATCGTCACCACGCCCGGCGAGGACATCGAGGTAGACGACTCCGGTTGCGTCAAGGTGCGCTTCCCCTGGGACCGGCGAGGGATCCTCGACGACAAGAGCTCGACCGGCCTGCGCGTGGGCCAGCTCGCGCTCGGCGGTTCGATGATCCACCCACGGAAGGACTTCGAGGTGATCGTCGACTTCGAGCTCGGCGACATCGACCGGCCCTTCGTGACGGGGCACCTCTATCACGGAGAGCTGAGGCCGCCGTACCCGTTGCCCGACGGCAAGGTCATCACGACGATGCAGAGCGCCACGACCGGCGGGTCCGGGGGTGCCAACGAGATCCGATACAACATGACCGCCGGCAGCGAAGAGATGTTCATCAACGCGTCGAAGGACTCGAACACCTCGATCGAGAACATGTCGTCCGCCAACGTCGGCAAGAACCAGACGATGACGATAGGCGCCAATCACACGGTGAGCGTGGGCGACAACTTCACCGCTCGAGTGACCTCCAACCGCAAGCTCACGATCAGCTCCAACCAGGGGATCAACGTCACGGCCGACTACAGTCACACGGTGGGCGGCTCCAAGACGATCACGGTCGACGGCACCCGCAAGGTCACCGTCGGGGGAGACCACGCGGAGAACGTGAAGACGACCCTCGACCGGACGGTCGACAGCATGCAGTGCGTGACGGGCATCACCGGCTACACGCGCAAGGTGCTCGGAAGCTCCACCACCAACTGCTCCATCTGGATGGAGATCGCCAACGCCCGGGCAAGCTCCTCTGCGTCGCGCAACGAGTCGGTCAGCGCCCTCAAGTTCATCAAGACGAAGAACTTCTCGATGTCGTCCGTGGGCGCGTACTCGCTCACCTGCGCGAACCAGGACGTCAAGTGCAGCGGCAGCCGAACCGATCAGGCGGGCGCAGCGCTCGGCGTGGCGGCATCCAGCATGAAGGTGAAGGCCAAGAACATCGTCGTGTCGGCCGAGAGCAGCATCAAGGTCGTGATCCCGGGGATCCTCATCACGCTGAAGAGCAGCGGAGAGGTGAAGATCTCGGCGAACAAGGTCGACCTGACAGGGGTCAAGACGTTCAGCCAGCTCAAGTTCGAGGCGAACTGACGTGGCTTACGAGGTCTTCGCCAACGTCGTCATGCCGGGTCAGAAGGGCGCTCTGGAGCTCTCGGCGCTTCGCGCCTGGGAGCAGATCTCCCGCCCGTTTCGTTACGAGCTCGACTTCGCGTGCGAGGGCCTCGCCGTCGCCGAGTGTGTCGGCATGACCGCGAACGTCGCGCTCGAGGACACGCACGGCCAGACCCGATATCTGGACGGCGTGGTGCGTGACGTCCGCGTGCTCGCCAACGATCGCGGCGATCAGCGGTGCCGGGTGACGCTGATCCCCCGCCCGTACCTGATCCACCTCAACTACGGCTGCAGGATCTTCCAGGACCTGACGGTCCCCGACATCGTCAAGAAGGTCTTCAAGGACGCCAAGGTCGAAGACGAGTACTTCACCTGGGATCTGAAGAAGACCCACTACTCGAAGCGCGAGTACTGCTGCCAGTACAACGAGTCCGAGTGGGATTTCGTGTGTCGTCTCCTCGAGGAGGAGGGCATCTACTTCTCGTTCCAGCACACGGCCACCGGTCACAAGATGGAGATCGCGGACTCGAGCAACCTCGCTCCCATGCTGAGCCCGGCCCAGCTGCAGTTCGAGATCGATCCGGCGTTCGCCGTGCAGGACGTGATGGCCTGGGACTGGGCCGCGCAGTCGCGGGTGAGCGTGACCAAGGTGACGCTCAACGACTACGACATGCAGGCTCCCAACCCCTGGGACCGCCTGATCACCGACCCTCCCGCGCAAGCCTCGGGCGATCTCATCGAGCGCGAGTGGTACGAGTACCCCGGTCTCTTCCCCCGGCTGGCAGATCCGGGAGGAACGCCCGAGTCCACCACCGCGGGGAAGCTCGATCCGGCCGACTCGGCGCGAATCGCGAAGATCCGGCTCGAGGAGCTCCGCAGCTCACGCAAGAGCGCCACGACCGCCACGAACATGATCGGCGTGACGCCCGGCCGGCGCTTCGAGCTGCAGGGGCACCCGACCGCGAACGGCGAGTACGTGGTGGTCGGGACGTCCTACGCCTTCAACTTCGACCGGCTCGAGGGAGACCTCCCTCTGACGGTGCCGGGAGACATCGGGTACGACCTGCAGATCTCGGTCGTGCCCAAGGATCAGATCTATCGCCCTGCCCGGACCACCGCCCGTCCGACGATCGTCGGCTGCCAGACTGCCATCGTGACGGGACCGGCCGGCGAGGAGATCTACTGCGATCACCACGGCCGGGTGAAGCTCCAGTTCCACTGGGATCGCGAGGGCAAGCTCGACGAGAAGACCTCCGCGTGGATCCGGACCTCGCAGGCGCACACGACGGGCTCTTGCACCATCCCGCGCATCGGGTGGGAGGTGCTCGTCGAGTTCGAGGATGGCGACCCCGACCGGCCGCTCTGCATGGGCAGGCTGTTCAACCCTGCGTTCCCGCCCAACGAGTCCCTACCCGCCAGCAAGACGGTCACGGTCCATCGCTCTGCCTCCACGCCCGGCAGCGCCGGCGCGCTCGAGGTGCGGATGGACGACATCGCGGGCAACCAAGCGCTCTCGATCAACAGCTGTTACGACATCAACGTGAAGACCGCGAACAACCGCGTCACGAAGGTTGCGGTCAGCTCGAACAAGAGTGTAGGCGTCAACCGCACGGCCTCCGTCGGAGGCAAGGAGACGATCGCCGTCAAGGGCGGTTACACGCAGACGGTCGGCGGCACCCACGATGTCGACGTCAGCGGCAATCGGACGCTGAAGATCGACGGCAGCCTCACGGAAGAGGTCACCGGCGCCGTCAGCCTGACGGCAGGCACCGAGATGATGCAGATCGGCAACCCCATCGCCGCGGTGCTCGAGGTGGTGGCGGCGGCCGCGATCCAGGCCGCCGCGGGCGTCGCCGCACAAGGGGCCAGCCGGGGTGCGGCCGCGCTCCTCGGCCCGATCGCGCCGGCCCTCGGAGCGGCGCAGGCCGCCCTCGGCCCGGTGGCGCAGATGGCAGGTCCGGCGGCCACGCTGCTCGGCGGCGGCAACCCCACGGTCAACATGCTCGGCGCGATGGCCGGCGGCCTCTCGAGCGCGCCGGGCGCTCAAGGCGCCGCGGCGGTGGCGACCGGCATGGCGGCTGCCGCCGCGAGCGGCGCGCTCGCGTCCGCGGCGGCAGGGGCGATCCGCGGCGGCGCCGGCGGCGGCGCCGGCGGCGGCGGCGGTGGAGGGGGTGGAGGAGGCTCCGGAGGAGCGTCGGGAAGCGGCTCCGGCGCGTGGAGCGTCACGGTCGGAGGCAACGTCACCGAGACCATCGGTCCGCTCGCCGCCATCAACTCGGCGGCCTCGGTCGGATTCGACGTCAAGGCGTCCAAGACGGAATCCATCAGCGCCGCTCGGGTCGAGCTGATCAGAGGCGGAAAGATGGAGATGACCGGAACCGTGAAGTCGGAGAAGGTCGGGATCTACTTCGTCAACGTGAGCGAAGCGATCCAGATCTCCGCCGGAGCCATCGCCTACACGATGGCCAAGCAGACGCAGAAGATCACGGGCGGCCACGGCATGTCGGCCAAGTCGGGCGCAGGGCTCGCCGTCAAGACGATCCTCTTCGACGGCTCGAGCTCGGTGAGCCTCAAGTGCGGCTCCGCCGAGATCGTGGTCGACTCCGGCGGCATCAGCATCAAAGGCAACAACACGACCATCGAGGCCAAGAGCAAGCTGGAGACCACGAAAGCGGAGATCGGCCCATGACGGCACGCAGAGCACGAGGAAACCAGATGAAAGCGGCGACGCGGCCCGAAGAGCGCGTCTTGTCCGTGAAGGCTCCGTCCGGCGGACGCAACGACCCGCGACGCGACGCGGAGCCAGGACCGCGCGTCGTCTACGCGCGCCCTCCCGTGTTGCTCGCCACCGTCGTCGAGCGTGCCGAGGACGGGTGGCGGGTGCGCATCGGCACGCAGGAGCAGATCGCAGGGACACACGACGCCGTCGATCCCGCCTTGATCGACGATGCGATCGGAACCGGAGCGCCGGTCGTGATCGACAACGGCACCGAGCCGAGGATCGCAGGTGTCCTGCTGACGTCACGGCCGTTGACGATCGACCGCGACGGCTCGGTCCTCGCGAAGGTCAAGCGCCTCGTCGTGGAGGCCGAGGAGGAGGCGCTCTTCAAGACGTCTCGCGCCTTCGTGCAGGTCACCGCGCGCGAGGTCGAGCTCTACGGGGTGCGCGTCGCGGCGCGTGCGCGCGACGTGGTCAAGCTGCTCGGAGCCATGGTCAAGCTGAACTGAGAAACGATCCGGTTGTCGTCGAGCACGCCCCGCGGGAGGGGGATCGGGGCGTCCCCGGTCGGGCTCGGGATCGTCACGGGGCCAGTGGAGAGGAGAGAGCGATGGGCGACGTCGATGCGTGTTGCGTGACCGTGCTCGGCAAGGCGCAAGAGGGGAAGAACCCGGGGCTCGCGCCCAACGCGTGCAAGACGCCCGGGCCGCCCGTCCCGGTGCCCTATCCGATCTTCGGCGACACGGGGACCGTCGGGAGCAAGGCGGATCGCGTCGAGATCGAGAACAAAGACGTGATGAACATGGACTCCACGAGCGGAGGGATCAAAGGCAACGAGGCCGGCGTCGCGGGAGGCGACATCATCACCAACACCCACGCTCCCATGATGCCCAAGGCCCATCCGATGGCGGGGCCGCCGACCGTCCACATGGCGGGCTCGTCGCCCTGCTGCACCGGCAGCCCGGGCGGCCACAACCACAAGTGATCCTCCATGGGCGGAACTCCCTTCCAGACACCGACGACGTACCTCCTCAAGGGGGGAGCAGGCTTCTTCTCGAAGGCCTGCATCAAGGCGCTGGCCAACTGCGGCTACACGCCGGAGATGTTCGGCTCGTACTCCTACGTCGACAAGCAGATCAAAGCAGGTAGGGCCGGCGGCATCTCGGGTATGCCGCAGGACTGCCAGGACTTCGTCGGAGGCTCGCAGTCCGGCCACATCGCGATGAACGCGAACTTCCAGGGTGCCGGCGGCCGCGGCGACCCCTGCACGAACGTGCTCGCGGGCTACACGATGGAGGGCGCGCCGTGTATGCCGCACCACGGCAAGTCCAACGTCCTCGGCGACACGCACCAGGTGATCACGGCGAACGAGCGCAGCTGCGCGCGCAATCTCGGGCTCCCGGTCGGATCGCCGATGACCGAGGCGCAGGTCACCGCCTGTGCCCGTGCCACGGTGGCAACCGCCGTCTCGGGCTCCGGAACGACCGACATCGCCGGCAACCGCGGCCGAACCCCGGCGGAGCTCGACCGACGCGCGGCCGACGCCGCCAAGGAGGACAAACGCGTCCGCAAGGCGGAAGGGCTCGGGAAGAAGGACCGCTCGCCGGCATCGGACGCCGCGCGCCGACGCGCCGGTGAAGCCAGGAGCGAAGCGGCCCAACGCCGCAGCTCCTCCGCCGCCTCGAGCGCCGCCGGCGTGGGCCCCGGCTCCGCGCCCGCGGCCAAAGGACGAAAGACGACGCCCAAGGACGAGAAGAAGGCCATCGACTGCATCATGGCGTTCTGGCGAGCCGGCATGGACGAGATGCGGCGCCGCAACGCCGCGGAGAACAGCTCTGCAGCCAAGCTGGCCGGCGCCGGCAAGGGCACTCCGTCGAAGAAGGCGGTTGCGGCCCGCGAGAAGGCCGTGGCCGACAAGGTCAAGAAGGGCAAAGCGACGGCCGAGGAGTGCCTCGAGCACCAGGCCAACACCACGAACCGTTACATGTCGGCCAACGGCGGCCGGCTGCCACCATTGAGCGGCCGCGTCCCATAGGCGCCCTCGGAGGGCCGAGCCCGCGGAGGCGGGCGACGGCGAAGTCGCAACACGCCCGAGCGTCTAGCGAAGGGCGTGAATCTGCCGTTGCTTCGGGTGGGACGCCCCCGTAACATCGGCGCGCCGTCGGGGGATCCGTGC
>JADZFZ010000693.1 GCA_020854145.1 Deltaproteobacteria bacterium
CGTCTGCGCGGCGGACGTTCGGGCTCTTCGATCTCCATCTCGGTTCCGCCGTCGTCGACGATCTCGACGATCATCTCGAGCTCGAAGAAGGCCTCGCCCGCGCCCGAGGCCACCTCGCGGCGCACGGGCTGGTAACCGTCGAGCTCCAGCTGCACCAGCACGAACGACGCGTCCTCGGGCACGCGCACGGCGGCGGGCGTCACGACGCCGGGCACGAGCGTGCCGTTGATCAACACCGCCGCGCCGGGTGGCTCGGACACGACGTGGAGCATGCGAACGGGTGGGCCGCTGTCGCGCCGCGGGGGCGCAGTCGCCGGCCTCGTCTTCTTCTGCGGCGGGCGACGCACGACGGCCGCACCCGCATCGCGCGCCTCGTCGGGCTCGTCGTCGCTCGCGAGGCGCACGACGCCCACGACCCCGAGACCCAGGACCAGAGCAGCCACCGCGGCGACGCCTGCGAGCACGCCGAGCGGCGGCTTGCGCGCGGGCAATCGGCGACCCGGGCTGCTGGCGATCGTCGGCTCGTCGAGCAGCTCCGGGTAGGACATCGGACCCGCTGCTTCGGGCGGCATCCTGCCCACGATGGTCTCGGCTCCATCGATCGATGGGGGGCCCGCCCGGCCCGCGGGGCTCGGCCGACCGGGCGCGCTCGGGCGTCCCGGCGGTGCGAGGTCGTGCATGGTCGTCGGTTGCTCGTCGACGCGCGCCAGGACCGGTGGCGCGACGAGCGGGGCTTTCGGCGCGGCGACCGGTTGTGTTCCTTCCGGTGCAGCGCCCGCGCGGCGAGCGAGCGGCCGAGCCCCGACGCGCGCAGTGCCCTCCTTGCGCCCGCCGACGACGCGCAGCGGCTGCGGGCCGGTGAAAGGGCGCACGCGCATCGGGCCTTCGGTGTCGGGCACGAGCGCGCGCACGAGCTGCGCGACGTGGCTCATCGTGGGCACGAGGTGCGCCGACTCGAGGTGCTCGACGAGACGGTTCTCGAGGTCCTGCATGTCCTCGGGGCGTCCCTCGGGATGCGGCGCGAGGCAGCTGACGATCACGCGGTCGAGCGCCTCCGGCACGTTCGGGTTCACGACGCGCGGGCGCTTGAACGACGAGCGCAGGATGCGGTCGAGCAGGCCGGGCTCGTCGCTCGCGTCGAACGGGTGTGAGCCGACGAGCATCTCGAACATCACCACACCGAGCGCGAACACGTCGGCGCGGTGATCGATGGGCGCCGCCTTCGTGAACTGCTCGGGCGCCATGTACCCGAACGTGCCTTTGATGACTCCGGTGCGGGTCTCGTAGACCTTCGACGCCGCCTTGGCGATGCCGAAGTCGATGAGCTTCACGGCTCCGTCGTACGAGACGATGACGTTGTTCGGGTTGAGGTCGCGATGGATGATCTGCATCGCGCGTCCGAGCTCGTCGTGGACCTGGTGCGCGTAACCGAGCGCCTGCGCCAGGGCGAGGGCGATGCCGCACGCCTCGCGGACGGGCAAGCCGCGCATCCCGCGACGGGAGGCCGCCGTGAGCATCTCGCCCAGCGTGGGCCCGCGCACGTGCTCCATGACGAGCACGAAGGTCTCGTCGAAGCGGGCCACCTCGAAGACGTGCGCGATGTTCGGGTGCGAGAGCGCCGCGAGCAGGCGCGCCTCGTCGAGGAACATCGTGACGAACTCTTCGTCGTGCGTGTAGTTCGGCAGGATCCGCTTGAGAACGACCGTTCGCTCGACCCCTTCGGGGCCTCGGTGGCGCGCGAGGTACACCTCGGCCATCCCGCCGGTCGCGATCTTGCGGACGACCCGATATGGGCCGAATTGCTCCGCCATGCCCGCTCGCACCCTACAACGAAACCCGAGGCGCCCGCAGCGAAGCGAGGACCGCCGCGTCCTGCAGGGGGATCCCGGGGAGGTGCGACCTCGCCCTGGCGCACAGCTCACGGAAGCCGGCCTTGCGGGCGCGCCTCAGGACCGGAGGCCGAGCGACGTGTCGGTGACGCGGCGCCCCGACGGCCCGGGATCGTCCCTGTTCTCGAGGCAATCCGACGGAATGGAACTGCTGGGCTACGAAGCCTGCGATTCCGCGGGGTTGACTAGGGCGATCCTGTCCCCGTGTAGGGGACCCAGCGGGTGCCGTCCCAGGTCCAGTAGGTGCCGCCAGGGAGGGAGGGTGTGGCGGTGGGGCGCTGGCGCGGCGAGACGTACGGGATGATGGCGGCGGGGAGCTGCTGGAGCTGCTGCAAGAGCGCGGGCAGCGCGCTGGGGTCGATGGGTAGGACGCCGGGGCCGAGCTGGAGCGGGAGCGTCGCGGCGGGCGCGGCCGGACCGGCGGGCTGCTGCACTGCGACGCCGGGCGCGGTCGGTGCGGGCGCAGGCGCGGGCGCAGGCGGGGCGGCGACCGGAGCGGCGGGCGAAGGGACGATGACGCCGATGCCCGGGGCCGGCACGGCGGTCGGCCCGGCAGGGGCGGCGACGGCAGGCGCCGCGGGCGCGGCCGGAGCGGCAGGCGCGGCAGGCGCAGCCTGGGCGGTGGGCGCGGGAGGCGTGGCGTTCGCGGCTGCGAAGAGCTGGGTGACGAGCAAGCCGCGTGGCCCGCGGACGACGCCGATGCCGATGTGCGTGAGCGCTGGGTCCATGAGGTTCGCCCGGTGCGCAGGGCTCGCCATGAGGTTCTCGTGCGCGACCCGGAGCGAGAGCGCGAGCGCGATGTTCTCGGCCAGGCGCGGGGCGCGAAGGCCGGCCGTCCGCATACGCGCAGCGGGATCGCCCGTGCGTGGCGACACGTGATCGAAGAACCCGAGCTCGAGCATCTCGCGCGAGTGCGCGAGCGCCACCGCGTCGAGGCCCGGGTCGCGGGCGAGCGGGGCGAGCTGCTCGGCGGCCCGCGCTGCGTTGATCGCGGCGAGCATCGGAGCCGCGTCGACGGCCTCTACCGGGGCGGGCGCGACGACGGCGGGAGGCGTCGACTGCACGACGGCCGCCGGGGGCGCGTCTTGCGCGAGCACGAGGGCCGGAGCGGCGGTTGCGACCAGGAACGTCAATGGAGCGCGGAGCCACTGCATGACCTCGGTCGCCGCAACTCGCGTGCCTCACCCTTCGCGCTGGGGAAACCCGACGCCGACCTCTCGCGATCGTGACCGCGCCTTCACGATCC
>JADZFZ010000694.1 GCA_020854145.1 Deltaproteobacteria bacterium
CCCGGCTCTCGAGTTGCGGGGCCGCACGGCGGACGCTACTTCACCCTCGTGCGCGGGTTCATCTTGCAGCCGACGTACCGTGTCGTCGGCAGCACGCCTGAAGTGCATCTCTACGGAACGCTGGAGAGCGGCGAGTCCTTCCTCGTCGTCGACGATCGCGTACGGCCTTACTTCTTCGTCCCCGCGTCACACGCCGACGCGGCAACCGGGCCGGAGGTTCGCCTCGAGCCGACGGACCTCGTCGCACTCGACGGCACGCCCGTCGCGCGCGTGACCGTCGACCTCCCGGCCCACGTACCACCGCTCCGCGAACGGCTCCAGGCGAAGGGCATCCCCTGCTACGAAGCGGACCTGCGGTTCGTGTACAGCTACCTGCGCGATCGTGACCTGCGCGGAGCCATCTCGATCGACGGTCCCTGGCGCCCACAGGGCCGCATCCGTCGCGTGTATCGAAACCCGACGCTGGCCCCTGCAGACTACACCCCCCGGCTGCGAACCCTCTCCCTCGACATCGAGACCGACCTCACGGCGTCCTCGCTCTTCGCGATAGGCCTCGCCGGTCTCGGTACCGATCGCGCGTTGATCGTGGGTCCCGGATCCCTGCGCAACGCCGAATGCTTCCCCGATGAGCGCACGCTCCTGCTCCGCTTTCTGGCCTTGCTGAACGAAGTGGATCCGGACGTGCTCACGGGCTGGAACGTCGTCGACTTCGACCTCAGCGTCCTGCAACGCCTGTGCAAGCAACACGGCATCCCCTTCCGCCTTGGCCGCACCGACGACGAGATCGTGATCCAACGCGACCAAGGATTCACGCGTGAGGCGCGGGCCGCGGTCCCCGGCCGCATGGTGCTCGATGGCCTGGCGCTGGTACGCAGCGCCTTCATCCGACTGGACGACTACAAGCTGGAGACCGCGGCGCGCGCGTTCCTCGGCAAAGGCAAGCTGATGACGGGAGACGGGAGCGGACGCGAGATCGTCGAGGCATTCCGTCACGACCGCCAGAAGCTCGTCGATTACAACCTGCGCGACGCCGAGCTGGCTCTCGAGATCGTCGAGCGCCAACACCTAATCGACCTCGCGGTCTCTCGCAGCCGACTGACCGGCATGCAGCTGGACCGCGTCGGCGCCAGCATCGCCTCGATCGATTTCCTCTATCTGACCGAGCTGCATCGGCGGGGCCACGTCGCGCCCTCGGTAACCAACCATCCGAATGCCGCGGTGGCAGGCGGCGCGGTACTCGATTCCGTCCCCGGCCTCTTCACCAACATCCTGGTGTTCGATTTCAAGAGTCTGTACCCGAGCATCATTCGCACCTTCAATATCGATCCGCTGACGTATCTCGCACCGGACGCGGCCGGGCACCATGCGGAGCCCATCCGGACGCCGAGCGGCGCGTGCTTCCGCCGCGAACCCGGCATCTTGCCCGAGCTCGTCGCTCGGCTATGGGTCGAACGCGATGCAGCCCGCGCCGCCGGGGACCTCCACCGCGCGCACGCCATCAAGATACTGATGAACTCGCTCTATGGGGTGTTGGCCGCGACCACCTGCCGCTTCTTTTCTCCCGCGATCGCCAACGCGATCACTCTCGCGGGGCAGCATCTCATTCACATCGCCGCGGCGGAGGTCCGCAGGTTCGGCCATCGCGTCATCTACGGAGACACGGACTCGCTGTTCGTCGACGTCGGGGAGCCTGATCCGGAGCGCGCAGAAACGCGCGCCCACGAACTGCGTCTCGCAATCGGCACGATGCTGGCCGCACACCTCCGCGAGCGGTTCGGCGTCGAGAGCCATCTCGATCTCGAGTACGAGAAGTGCTACCGCCGATTCTTCATGCCGGAGGTGCGTCAGGGAACGGGCGGCAGCAAGAAGCGCTATGCCGGGATCGTCGGCGACGGCCCTGCCACACGCCTCGAGATCGTCGGGCTCGAAGCGGTCCGGCGCGACTGGACGCCTCTCGCGAAGCGATTCCAGCGCGAGCTCCTCGATCGCGTGTTTCGCGACCGTCCCGTCGACGACTTCGTTCGCGAGTTCCTCGCGTCGCTCCACCAGGGAGCGCTCGACGATCACCTCACCTACAAGAAGGCGGTCCGGAAGCGGCTGGCCGACTACACGAAGACCACCCCGGCGCACGTAAAGGCCGCCCGGAAACAGCGCGGGCCCCGGACGCGAATCGTCGAGTACGTCGTCACCGCTGCCGGGCCCGAGCCGGTGGACGAGCGCCGCAGCGCCCTCGATTACGAGCACTACGTCACCAAGCAACTCGCACCGATTGCCGACGCCCTGCTGCGTTTCGTCGGCGTGCACTTCGCCGACCTGGCCGGACGGCCCCGGCAGCTCGAACTCTGGTGATAACATCCATGCCCGCCTCTCGCACCAGATCCTCGCATCCAGGCGTCGCCCCCTTCGGCGATGCGGACGATCCCTTGCCGACGATCGAGGGGCGTGCGCTCGGTTTCGGATTGACGCTCGCGACGGAGCAGATCTTCGATCCCGCAACTCCCGAACTGCCGTCGAGCGAGGCGTCGCTGCGATTGTTCGCTGCGATCGACCCGGGACTTGCCGCACGCCTCGCCAGCGGCGACGTCGTCGTCGTCGAGGAAGTCGCCGATCCGCACGGAGCCGCGTCGCGTGCGTTGTCGCTGCTCGCGCAGGCGGGCGTGGTCGCTTTCGTCGCCAAACGCTTCGCTCTGACGACGATCGAGGCCGCGGCCGCCGCCGGCATCGTGACGCTCGCGGTCGATACGCCGAGCATGCTCCGCACCGGCGATCGGCTCCGCCTCGACCTCGACGCCGCCAAGATCGTCGACTTGTCGAGCGGCGATCGCGTCGCCATCCGTAACGCGAGCACCATCACCGAGCGCGCGACACTGCGCGCGACCCTGGCACGGATGCTCCGCTGACCACGCGCCGCCCCGATCGAGCACCTGACACCTCGTCGGCGTTGCTCGCCGACGAGCTTCCCCGCGCATTCTACATGCGACCGACCTTGCACGTCGCGCGCGCACTCCTCGGGAAAACCCTGGTTCACCGTAGCGCCGCGGGGCTCACCGCGGGGCGCATCGTCGAAGTCGAAGCCTACCGCGGCCCGGAGGATCGCGCGGCGCATACGGCCGGAGGACGACGAACGGCGCGCAACGAGGTCATGTGGGGCCCGGGAGGGCACC
>JADZFZ010000695.1 GCA_020854145.1 Deltaproteobacteria bacterium
ACGAGCGAGTCGCTCTCGGTCGTCTGCGCGCTGCGGAGCGCTTCGCGCGCTGCCGAACCGCCGAGCCGACCCAACGCGAAGGCAGCTGCCTGCCGGACGTCGCGTGACGCGTCACCGTTGAGCACCGTGATGAGGGGATCGACCGCTTCCTCGACGCCGTAGTCGGCGAGCAGCAGCGTGGCGCGGCGTCGAACGACGTCGTCGGCGTCGGCCACGAGCGGCAGCAGAGCGTCGGTCTGGCGGAAGAAGTTCAGGACGGGGATCGCTGCGAGGGCTTCGCGCCTGACGTTGGCGTCGGTGTCGCCGAGCGCCGAGACGATCGTCGCGTAGCCCGTCGTCTGATTGAGGCGTCCGAGCGCCCGCACGATGGAGGCGCGGACCACCGCGTCGGCGCTGCCGAACGCTTCGGAGAGCACGGGAACCGCATTGCGATCCATGAACTCACCGAGCGCGTCGGCCGCATACGAACGCCGCTCCGGAGTCGCGGTCGTGTCGCGCAGCGTGCGAACCGCCCGCGTGAACACGATGGCGAAGCCGAAGATGCGCCGCCGGAGCCACCACGCCGAGATCTCGCGGACACGAGCGTTCGGCGAGTAGAGGTTGCGCTCGACCACCGGCATGCAGCGCTGGCACTCGACCCGCTCCGCATACTCGAGCGTTGCGTAAATCTCGTCCGGCGCGCCGCGCTCGAGCACCTGCAGAATCTCCTCGTTGCGAGGGGCCTGCGTGCCCGGGCTCGTCTCACCCGGCCGATAAACCTGCGCGTTCGCTACCGCTGCGCCGCCGACCACGGGAGCCCCGAGGACGAGGGCGAGCGCGAGCGAAGTGACCTTCGATTGCCTGGACATGGTCATCTCCTTCGTCTTTCCGTGGTTTCCGATCACAGCCCGGGCTCGCGGTACTCTTCCCAGTACGCGGAGCCTTCGACGTTGCGCCGCGACCAGTACTGGCCACCGAGATCGGCCATGCGAATGAGCATCATGCGGTCTTCGCGCGAGAGGGTGCCGCCGACGTCCTCCGGGTGCATCGGGCGGTCGGCCCAAGCGCGAACGGTCGCGTCGTCCTCTGCCTCGATGTTGATCCCGCGGATGAGCGCGCTCTCGCGTGCCGAACCGACGACGACCCACTCCGGCGGCATCTCGCCCTCGACCTCGACCTCGCCCATCATGCCGCCCGGGAAGAGCAGCGTGACGTACGACGCCGGGTAGGTGACGACGTCCATCTCGTACGGCACGGTGAGCGGCCGATCCGAGAGGTCGAGCCACGGGATGTCCACGACGAGATCCTCGGTCGCGCCGTCGAGCTCTTCGGCGGGCACCGTGATGCGGTACGTGCGACCCGCGAACGGATCACCCGCGCCGCCCGAGTGACAGCTGACGCACGCGCGGTTGAAGAGATCCTGGATGTTGCCGGACGCGGCGCCCATCCACGGGAGCTCCTGACGCTCGGCGATCGCGATGTTGAAGTTCTCGGGACCGGCTTGCTGCGCGAGCGTCGTGGCGCCCATGCGCGGCCGCGTCGTCTCGCTTCGCGACTCGTGGCAGCCGCCACACCGTCGGTTCTCGCCGGGCATCGCCTGGATCCAGAGCATCTGATTGCGGATCGACATCCCGAAGCGATCGAGCGGCTGCAGGTGCACCGGGATGTACGGCGGGATGTTGGCTTCCCACGATCCGTCGGCGTGCACGCGCGCCTCGCCGACCACGGCCGCGCCTTCGTGCATCGTCAGACCGAACATGCCGATGCCGATCTCGCCGGAGAAGCCCTCGATGATGCGGACGCGCTCGGCCTGACGAAGCGCCTGATCGAGCGGGACGCCCTCGCCGAACTGCGCGCCGCGGACGGTCTCGTCGAGCGACGTGTCCGCGATGTCGATGCCGCCGATCGTCGCCGGCGTGCCGGGCCGATAGGAGCCATCGACCGCGGGCGTCCGGACTGCCGGCTCGTTGCGCGGCTGGACGGCGAGACCGTAGAGCTCCCACGTCGTGGGATCGTCGTGCAGGAGCACGCGCTGACGGCTCGCGCTGTCGAAGATGTAGAGGCCGAAGTTCGGGGCCGTCTCGCTCTGACCGACCTCACCCGCGTTGACGCCGCCGTTCGCCCAGGAGACGAGGAGACGGCCGTCGGGCAAGGCGCTCGGCGTGCGGTAGCGACCCGTCGGCGAAGCGCCCGCACCCGTCGGGACGTCGGGCGTGAGCACCTCGAACTGCGCGTCCTGCACGTCGATGTGATCGGCGCGCGTGGCCGACCGCGCATCCACCGCGACCAGCGAGCCGGCCATGATGGTCTTGCTGCGCGGGCTCGCGATGCCGACGAAGCGGCCGGGCGACGTCTCGCGCGCTTGCGTGATGCTGTTGAACGGCATGTTGAACTGGCCCGCGACGGCGAGCATGCCGCTGCAGTCCGGGTTCATGTGGAAGAGCTTCGCGTCGTTGACGGGACCGAGGTGCTCCCACCGCGAGAAGCCCACCGTGCCGTCGCTCATCGGGAACGGGCTCACGGTGTTGGACAGGTTCTGCGAGCAGAGACGACGGTTGGCGTCGCCGTCGAAGCGGTTGATGACCGCCATCTGCGAGACCTGGCGCGAGTGGTTGTACTCGTCCGCGCGCGTGCCCATCTCCGTGTAGGGCTGGTTCGTGACGAACGCGATCTCGTCGCCCGCGAGGAAAACGGGGCTGACGTCGTCGTACTCGCCGAACGTCAGCTGCCGGACCTCGGGCGCGCCCTGCAGGTTCGCGACGTAGATGTGATAGCGGTCGCCGCCGTTCCTCTTCATCGAGAACACGACCTGCGTCGCGTCGTAGGAGACGTCGAGCCCGCTGATGTCGGCCTCCGGGAACTCGGCCGTGAGGCTGCGAAGCTCCCCGCCCGGCGTCGGCGGCTCCATCACGAAGATGCCGCCGCCCGGCACGTAGCGGAGGTAGTCCAGCACCTGGCCGGTCCCTCCCGAGTCGTGCGATCCGTCTTCGCGCACGAACTTGCGCTTGGCGAAGACGATTGCGTTTACGCCCCGAAGGACGGGGTCTCCTCCGTCCTCACCGCAGGCGCTCAAGGCCGTTCCGACGAACGCCGCCGAGAACACCGTGGCGAGGACCGCCAACGAAGTACCGATCATCCGGGAACGCATCACCACCTCCCTCAGGACAGGCCAACTCCGACACCCTGCCTCATGCCGATGCCGTGCCAGCAGGTGCGCCAGAGCAAACGCCTGGATCGCAGGGGGATCACCCGGAGTGGGGCGATCCTTTCGGGGGACGACGGCCCGAGATCCCGGGGTCCGAGGGGGGCCGCGCCCCCAAGCGGTCCCTGCTCGGCCGCAACGGCCAACGGGCGTTCGACCGCTATACTGCCTCGCGAGATGGATCAGCCGCTCACTGCCGACTCGAGCGCGCATACGGACGTCTCGAGCGCGGACGCCTCACCCGATGCTTCGACCTCGGCGGTCGTCGACGTTGCTGCGAAGCCCGCGTCCGGATACCGCTCGACGATCCTTCGGTGGTTGGCCGCCGTGGGCGTCGCTGCGATCGCGATGGCGCTCGCGCGTCTCACGTGGCCATCGGGCGGCTCGGTCCTGCAAGGATCCTTTCAAGACGCCATGGCGTCGTCGCTCTGGCTGGGCCTCGGCGTGTCGTGGCTCGCCGGCGTGGGCACGAGCCTCACGCCGTGCGTGTACCCGATGATCGTCGTGACCGTCAGCGTGTTCGGCGCACGCGAGGCCAAGACGCGTCTCTCCGCAGCGATGCTCTCGACGATGTTCGTGCTCGGCATCGCGTGCATGTTCACGCCGATGGGGCTCATCGCGGGCGCGGCCGGGGGTCAGTTCGGTACGTGGCTCGCGAACCCGTTCGTCGTCGGTGGCATCGCGCTCGTCTTCTGCGCGCTCGCCGCGAGCATGTTCGGCGCGTTCGAGATGACGTTGCCGGCCTCGCTGCAGAATCGACTCGCGAGCGTGGGCGGCGCCGGCTACCTCGGCGCGTTCGTGCTCGGCCTGGTCAGCGGCGTCATCGCCGCTCCGTGCACGGGTCCCGTGCTCAACGCGATCATCGTCTGGGTCGCCACGACACGGAACATGGTGATCGGCGGAGCGGTGCTCTTCGCGTTCTCGCTCGGGCTCGGTCTGCTGTTCTGGCTCGTGGGCACGTTCAGCATCGCACTGCCCAAGTCGGGCAAGTGGATGCTGCTCGTGAAGAGCACCTTCGGGATCGTGATGGTCACGATGGCGCTCTACTACGCGCGGACGCTCGTCCCCGCGATCGGCGACGCGATGCAACGAAGCGACGTGCTGTGGGTCGCCACGGGCGCGGCCGTGCTGCTCGGCATCGGGCTCGGCGCCGTCGACCTGTCGTTCTCGGGCCGGTTGGTCGAGCGGCTTCGGAAGGGTGTCGGCATCGCGCTCGTGGTCGCGGGCGCGTTCGGCCTCATCGGGTACGCGAGCGCGGAGCCCCCGGGTGCGCGCGTCGCGTGGCACGAGGAGACCGCCACCGCGCACGCGAAGATCACCCGAGCGCGAGAGAACGGGCTGCCCGTGCTGGTCGACTTCGGTGCGGAGTGGTGCGGCGCGTGCGGCGAGCTCGATCGACATACGTTCTCGGACGCACGCGTGGTCTCGGAGAGCCGCAGGTTCCAGGCGGTCCGGATCGATGCGACGCGCATGAGCGACGAGATCCGCGGGTTGTTCGCTCGCTATCGCGTGCGCGGCTTGCCCGTCGTGCTGCTCATCGACGGCTCGGGGCAAGAGCGCGAGCGCATCGTCGAGTTCGTCGAGCCCGACGACATGCTTCGCCGCATGCGAGCGGTGCGATGAGCGCGGGATAGGGTCGGTGTGAGGGCCGCGCTCCTCGCGTTGCTCGTCGTGCTCGCGGGGTGTCCCGACGACGATCCCGATCCCGACTCGACGGTGCCGCCGCCACCCTTGGAGGGCGGCACGGCGGTGATCGTCCTCGGAACCGGCTTCGTCGACCCGGACACGCTCGAGGGCTGGGTCGATCTGACCGACGGCTTCGACGCGGAGCTCGTGCGCGGCCCACAGGGCGGGCAGCACGTCTGGCTCAACATCCGACAGCGCGGCCTCGTGCCGATGCGCATGACGATCCACATGCGACTCTTCGTCCTCGACGACGCGATGGGCGTGGACTTGCCAGAGCCCGTCGAGGGCGGCCGTGCGGACCTGCGGCTCTCGTTCCAGCCGCAGCGCGGCGGCACTGGCTACTACGAGGTCGCGAACCTGACGCTGTTCGTGCCCGAGCCCGACGACGTGGTCGGCCATCGATGTCGCATCGAGGTACAGCTCGTCGACACGGCGGGCGCGATGGCCACCGAGGACGTCGACGTGAACGTCGATTGGGCCCCCGGACAGGTCGTGCCCGGACGCGACGGCGGCCCGCGCGATGGGGGCGCCGACGGCGCGACGATGGACGCCGGCCCGATCGACGGCGGCGCGTCG